>NZ_CP120360.1:304660-609320 GCF_029510815.1 Janibacter sp. DB-40
CGTGACGAGCGTGACGCCCTGCTCGTGGGCGAGCTCGAGGGACCGACGCATCAGCTCGATGGTCACGTCCTGCGCGGCGGCCTGGGCGGGGGAGTCCTCCGGAGCACCGCCGGGGCAGGAGTAGAGCCAGGGGTCGACGTAGAAGCTCATGTTGAGCACGTCGAGCTCCTGCCCGGCGCCGGCGGTGATCGCGTTGGCGACGGGGCCGAGGAAGAAGTAGCCGGCGTCCTGGCCGGCGCGCAGGTCGACGATGCCGACCTCGGGGGCGAGGCCCTGCACGCCCAGCCCGTTGGCCGAGGCGGCGATCGTGCCCGCGACGTGGGTGCCGTGCCCGTTGTCGTCGCTGCCGACGGGGTCGACGCACCCGTCGTGCTCGCACGCTCCGTCGAGACCGGGGATGTCGGTGACGAAGGACCGCGAGCGCTCCGCGTCCACGCGCTCGACGAGGTCGGGGTGGCTCGAGTCGACGCCGGTGTCGATGACGCCGACGCGGACGTCGGGGCTGCCGGTGGTGACCGACCGGGCCTCGGCCGCGTTGATCTCCGCCATGCCCCACAGCCACCCGTCGAAGGGGTCGCCACCCTCCGGCGGAGCCGGGGGCTGCAGCGTGCTGTCCGCCGGCTCGGTGTCCTCGGGGGAGGAGGTGGGCTCCTCGTCGGGCGACCAGCCGACGCCCTGGTCGGTCACGGCCTGCACCACCCCGTCGACGTCCTCGGCGCTCGCCCGCACGTCCTCCCGGGTGCTGCGCAGAGTCACCATGCCGATGCCCCTGTTGACCGAGGTCAGCGCGAGGCCGGCCTGCTCGAGGTCGTCGGCGACGCGGTCGGTCTCCTGCGGGTCCTCGACGAGGACCACCCAGTCGCGGCCCTTCGCCGGCTGCTCGAAGGTCTCGACGAGCTCCGCCTCCGCCGCACTCGAGGAGGTGGACGACGACCCCGACGACGCCGACTCCGATGACGAAGGGGGGTCCCCGCCGGGCAGGGAGCACCCGGCGAGCACGACGGCGAGCACGAGCCCCAGTGCCGCCCCGGTCGCTCGTCCACGCATCTGGTGTCTCCCCCTTCGTCCGTGCCGGTCTCCCGCGCAGTCTACGGACGGGCGCACCGACATCGGAGTCGCTGCTAGGGTCCGTCACGAGTCAGACGCACACCAGTGCAAGGGAATCCGGTGCGAATCCGGAACTGTCGCGCAGCGGTGAGGGTGACTGACGGGGTGTGAACCACTGGGCCGCCAGCCCGGGAAGGGACCCCGTCGGGACGACCCCGAGTCCGAAAACCTGCTGTCTCGCCGTCATCCGTACGGGCCTCGCGATCTGGGCCCCTGATGCAGGTGGAGTCTCGCATGTCCCACGACCGACCCGGCGGGCGCCGTGTGCCCGTCCGCCCTCTCCTCGTCCTCCTCCTCGCGCTGACCATCGGCAGCGCGGTGCTCTCCCTCGCGCTCGGCTCGGAGCCGCTCGCGGTCTCCGGGGTGCTCGACGTGCTCCGCGCCCGTCTCGCCGGCACGCCCGGTCTGGACCCGACCCTCGACACGATCGTCTGGGACCTGCGGGCCCCGCGGGTCGTCACGGGCATGGTCGTCGGGGCCGGTCTGGCGATGGCCGGAGCCTGCATGCAGACCCTCGTGCGCAACCCGCTGGCCGACCCCTACCTCCTGGGGGTCTCCTCGGGCGCCGGTGTGGGGGCGACCCTCGTCATCGTGCTCGGCGTCCTCGGCGGCCTCGGCGTGTGGGCGCTGTCGCTCGGTGCCCTCGCTGGTGCCCTCGCGGCGACGGCCCTCGTCTTCGGCATCTCGATGTGGCAGGGCGGCATCACCCCCCTTCGCCTCGTGCTGACGGGTGTCGTGATGTCCGCCGCCTTCTCGTCCGTCTCGAGCTTCCTCGTCTTCGTCAGCGCCGATCCGCGGGCGACCCAGTCGGTGCTCTTCTGGCTCCTCGGGAGCCTCTCCGGGTCGGTGTGGGACCGCGTCCTGCCCTCGGCGGTCGTCGTGGCCCTCGCGATGGTGGTGCTCATGGCCCTGCACTCGTGGCTCGATGCGCTGGCGGCCGGGGCGGACGTCGCCGCCGGGCTCGGCGTGCCGGTGAGGACCCTGCGCATCGGTCTCTTCGTCATCACCTCGGTGCTCGTCGGTGTGCTCGTGGCCGTCTCCGGCGGCATCGGCTTCGTCGGCCTCGTCGTGCCGCACCTCGCCCGCATCCTCGTCGGGGCACTGCACCGCAGCGTGCTGCCGGTCGCCGCGGTGGGCGGGGCCCTCTTCCTGCTCTGGGTCGACGTCGCCGCCCGCGTCGTCGTGCGACCCCAGGAGATCCCGCTGAGCGTCGTCACCGGCCTCGTCGGTGCCCCGATCTTCCTGCTGCTCCTCGGTCGGCGTCACTACACCTACTCGGGGGGCGGCGAATGACCCACCTCTCCTGCCGCGGGCTCACCTGCGCCGTCGGCGAGCGCACGATCCTCTCCGACGTCGACCTCGACATCGGGCGCGGCGAGATGGTCGCGCTCGTCGGCCGCAACGGCAGCGGCAAGTCCACGCTCATCCGCACGCTGACCGGCCTGCGGCCGCCGGCCGCCGGGTCGGTGCACGTCGACGGCACCGACCTCACCGCTCTCTCGCCCCGCCGGCGCGCCGGTCACCTCGCCCACGTCGGCCAGGAGGAGGGCCCGCCCGAGGACCTGCTCGTCGGCGAGATGGTCGCCATGGGGCGCATCCCGCACCGGCGACCGTGGTCCGCCGGGACGAAGGGGGAGGAGCGCCTCGTCCTCGACGCCCTCGCCGCGGTCGGGCTGGCCGAGCAGGTCGACCGGCCCTGCCAGCACCTGTCGGGCGGTGAGCGACGGCGGGCGATGCTCGCGCGCGGCCTCGCCCAGGGCACCGACCTGCTCGTCCTCGACGAGCCGACCAACCACCTCGACGTCCACCACCAGATCCAGCTGCTGGAGACCGTCCGCGGCCTCGGCCGCACGGTCCTGGCGGCCGTGCACGACCTGTCGCTGGCCGCCGCGCACTTCGACCGGGTGGCCGTGCTGCACGAGGGGCGGTTGCACGCGTTCGGGGAGCCCACCGAGGTCCTCTCCGCGGACACCCTGCGCGAGGTCTTCGCCGTCGACGCCGTCCGTCTCACCGACCCGGCCACCGGCCGGGTCCACCTCTCCCTCGGCCCGGGAGCACTCCCCACGGCCGCCGCAGTCGCCACCCGGAAGGCCCTCGCATGACCCGCCGTCGCACCGTGCGCACCACCGCCGCCCTCGCTCTCGTCGCAGCCGTCCTCGCCGGGTGCGGCACCGGGGGCTCCGGTGGTACCGGTCACGGCGCCGGCTCCGCCGCGGCGGAGCCGGGCGGGGCGACGGTGACCAACTGCGACCGGGAGGTGGCCCTCCCTTCGCCCGCGGAGCGGATGTACGTCACCGGCGACGGCAACCTGCTCTCGCTGGTCCTCGCCCTGGGCGCCGAGGAGCAGGTCGCCGGGGTGACCGGACTCGACGACGGCAGGGAGGCCCTGTCCACCGTCTACGGGCAGGACGTCGTGGAGGGTCTGCCGGTCGCCTCCCCCGACCGCCCGACGCTGGAGAACGCCATCGCGCACGAGCCGGACGTCGTGGTCTCCGGGTGGAGCTACGGCTTCTCCGACGAGCAGAACTTCACCCCGGGAGGGCTCGCGGAGCACGGCATCGGTGCCTACGTCCTCTCGGAGAGCTGCCGGCAGGAGGGCGGCGCCCGCGGGACGATGCCGCCGTGGGAGGCGCTCTACGCCGACCTGGCCAACCTCGGCAGGATCACCGGGCACCCGGGTCGCGCGGACGCGGTGGTGGAGGACATCGAGGAGCGCCGCCGGGCCCTGGAGCAGGCTCCGCAGGCGCAGGAGCCCCCGACGGTCTTCCTCTTCGACTCGGGGACGAAGGAGATCTTCACCTCCGGGTCGTACGGCGGACCGCAGGCGATCATCGAGACGGCCGGCGCGCGGAACGCGACCGGTGATGTCGCGGACACGTGGACCGAGGTCTCGTGGGAGCGGCTCGTGACCTCCCAGCCGGACGCCATCGCCTTCGTCGACTACCCGGGCCAGACCTTCGAGCAGAAGGTGGAGGTCCTCGAGACCAACCCGGCGACGAAGGACCTGCCGGCCGTGGAGGAGGAGCGCTACGTCAACCTCCCGATCGCGGCGTGGACGAGCGGGCCGTTGAACATCGACGCCGCCGAGCAGCTGCGGGTCACCCTCGAGCGTCACGGCCTGGTCCCCGAGAGCGCCATCGAGCCCCGGCACGACCTGCGACCGTGATCGCGAGAAGGGGTCGGCATCCGTGTGTGGGGTGACTATGGTGCAGGTGTGGGAGTCACGTACGAAGCATCCGACCGCTTGGCCCGAATCGTCCTCGACCGGCCCGAGGCGGGCAACGCGCTCGACCTCGACATGGCCCGCGAGCTGCGCGAGCAGGTCCAGCGTGCCCTCGCGGACCCGTACGTGGACATCCTGACGCTGACCGGCAACGGCACCGACTTCTGCGTCGGCTCGGACACGAGCAAGGCCGAGCAGTCCGAGGACCCGACGACCGCCGTCTTCGAGCTCGCCGCTGCCCTCGAGGAGCTCTTCGCCCTCCTCAACTCCTCCGCCAAGATCGTCCTCGTCGGCGTCCAGGGCCTCGCGGCCGGCTCCGGCCTCGGTCTCGTCCTCGCCGGGGACCTCGCCTTCTGCTCCGGCGACTCCTGCTTCCGCGTCCCGCCGAAGGGGGGAACCGGCGCCCCGGACCCGGGGCTGGCCTGGCTGCTGCCCCGCGCGATCGGCCAGCAGCGCGCGCTCTCCTTCGGTCTCGGTGGCCGCACGCTCGACGCGGCGACGGCCGACAGCTGGGGCATCGCCGAGCTCGCGCCCGACGGGGACGTCCCGGCAGCGCTGCGGGACGCCGCCGAGAACCTCGGCGGCAAGCACCTCTGGGCCAACTCCGAGATGCGTCGCCTGCTCCACGCCTCGTGGGAGACCTCCCGCACCGAGCTGTCCCAGTCCGAGGCGGTCACGCTCGTGCGGGCGCTGCTCAACCGGCAGCGGCGGCGCTGAGCCGTGGCCGACGCCGGTCGACCCCGACGCCCCCTCCACTTCGGCCCCGACGCCATGGAGGCCCATGGCGGCACGCTCCCCGATCCTGCCGAGGCGGCCGAGGCCGCGCATGCCGCCGCGGTGACCGTCGTCGAGGCCGGACGCTCCGACGCCGACCCGGCCACGACCGACCGGCTCGTCCGGCTGGTCGACGAGCTGGGCATCGACACGCTCGCCCACCTGTGGTCCGACCGGCCGGCGCGCAGCCTGCCGGGCGCGCTGTGGCGGATGTACCTGCTGCGCGAGTGGGTGCAGCGCCAACCACTGGAGGCCGCGCGGCAGTACGCGTCCGGCATGATGGTCGCCCCCGTGAGCCACGTCATCGCCGGCGTCGTCGAGCCGCCGGGTGTCGACGAGGTGCGCCAGCTGTCCGACCGGATCCTCTCCGGGGTCTTCGACGGGGACCTGGCGATCGCCCTGGAGCGGGCCGCTGCCTTCTGCCGCGTGATCGCGACCGGCCGGGCGCACCTGGAGGACGGGGACGTCACCTCCGCCTCGGCCATGATCGGCACCGCCGAGGACCTCGAGGCCGGCGCCCGCCTGTGGCGCAGCGGCCACCTGGCCTGAGTACCCCACCGCACCTGCCTCAGCAGTTGCGGGGGTCGGTGGCCGTTTGTCTGCAGGAGCCTAAGCAGTTGCGTCGAGCAGTGGCCGTTCATCTGCAGGAGCCTAAGCAGTTGCGGGGGTCGGTGGCCGTTTGTCTGCAGGAGCCTAAGCAGTTGCGTCGAGCAGTGGCCGTTCGTCTGCAGGAGCCTAAGCAGTTGCGCGGTTCAGCGGCCGCTCGCCCGCAGGAGCCCAGGCAGTTGCGAAGGGGGAACATCGTGGCCTCGGTCGCCGTTAGGGTGGGGGAGTGCGCCGGGCCGCGGTAGCCCCGGGTCCCAAAAAACGCCGCTACGAGCGGCCGTGCGCCGTGAGGCGCTCCCGGCCCGGCGCACTCTCTCTCCCACCGCAGGTGGACGTCCGATGGCACGGGAGTGACCGGACGGTTCTAGGCTGGCCCCCGACCGCGTGACCTCCCCGGACCTGGAGATACGAACGAGTGGGCTTCCTACGAGCAAAATCCCGAGATGACAGCTTTTACCAGCTCCTCGCCGACAGCGCCCGCGAGGCCGTCGCCGCGGCAGAGATGCTCACCCAGATGCTGGGGGCCAGCGCCGAGGAGCGCGAGAACCTGGCGCCCCGGCTCAAGGACATCGAGCACCAGGCCGACGAGGCGACGCACGCGATCATCCACAAGGTGAACTCGAGCTTCGTCACGCCCTTCGACCACAGCGACATCGTCGAGCTGGCCGCAGCGCTCGACGACTGCACGGACTTCATCGAGTCCGTCGGCCAGACGGTCGTCCTCTACCGGATGGACGGCCTCATGCCCGAGATCACCGCCCAGATGGAGGTCATCGTGCGGATGGCCGAGCTGACCGCGGATGCCATGCCGCGGTTGGCGACAATGAAGGAGCTCAAGGACTACTGGGTGGAGATCAACCGCCTGGAGAACGAGGGCGACGCGATCTACCGGCGCCTGCTTCGCGATCTCTTCGGTGGCGCCGTGAGCGACCCCATCGAGGTGATCAAGCACAAGGACATCATCGAGCGACTCGAGATGGCGGCCGATGCCTTCGAGAACGTGGCCCACCGGGTCGAGAGCATCGCCATCAAGGAGTCCTGACCATCGTGGAATGGCTCCCGGTCGCCCTCGTCACCCTGCTGGCGATGGGCTTCAACTACACGAACGGCTTCCACGACGCGGCCAATGCGATTGCGACGTCCGTCTCCACCCGGGCGCTGACCCCGCGGGTGGCGTTGGCCATGGCCGCGGTCGCGAACCTCTTCGGCGCCTTCTTCGGCGCCAAGGTGGCCAAGACTGTCGGGCAGGGCATCATCGAGGCGCCGGACGGGCACCTCGGTCTCGTGCTCTGTGCGGCCGCGCTCATCGGGGCCATCGGGTGGAACATGCTCACCTGGTGGTACGGACTCCCCTCTTCCTCCTCGCACGCCCTCATCGGCGGGCTCGGTGGTGCGGCACTCGCAGCCGGCGCCGGTGTGCAGTGGATGGGCATCCTCGAGAAGGTCATCATCCCGATGCTGCTCTCGCCCATCGTCGGGATCGGCGTCGGCTTCCTCGTGATGCGCCTGATCCTGAAGGTTTTCCACAATGCTCACCCCGGGCGCACCAAGCGGGGCTTCCGGTACGCGCAGACCGCGTCGGCCGCCGCGATGGCCTTCGGTCACGGCATGCAGGACGCCGCGAAGACGGCCGGCGTCGTCGTCCTCGCCCTGACCGTCGCCGGCCATCAGGACGGCGGCGACCAGAGCATCCCGCTGTGGGTGCTCGTGATGTCCGCCGTGGTGATCTCGATGGGCACGTACGCCGGTGGCTGGCGGATCATGCGCACCCTCGGCCGCGGGATCATCCACCTCGACCCGCCGCAGGGATTCGCTGCCGAGGTCACCGCGGCCTCGATCCTGTACGTCGCGACGGCACTGCGGGCCCCGATCTCGACGACCCACGCGATCACCTCCGCGATCATGGGCGTCGGCGCGACGAAGTCGCTCAAGGCCGTCCGGTGGGGCGTGGCCAAGAACATCGTCGGCGCGTGGATCTTCACCTTCCCCGGTGCGGGACTCAGCGCCGCGATCTTCATGTGGATCCTCACCCCGATCTTCTTCGGCTTCTGACCCCACACGCCCCGAACGACGAACGGCCGGTGGACCCCCTGCGGGTCCACCGGCCATCGTCTTCCCCCGTCCCCCGGGGGGAGCCTGGTCAGCCGAAGCGCCCCGAGATGTAGTCCTCGGTGGCCTTCTGGCCGGGGTTGTTGAAGATCTTCGACGTGTCGTCGAACTCCACGAGCTGGCCGGGCTTGCCGGTGCCCTCGATGTTGAAGAAGCCGGTGCGGTCCGACACCCGGGCGGCCTGCTGCATGTTGTGGGTGACGATCACGATCGTGTAGTTCTCCTTCAGGTCCGTGATGAGGTCCTCGATCGCGAGCGTGGAGATCGGGTCCAGGGCCGAGCACGGCTCGTCCATGAGGACGACCTCCGGCTCTACGGCGATCGTGCGGGCGATGCACAGTCGCTGCTGCTGACCACCGGAGAGACCGGAGCCCGGCTTGTCGAGGCGGTCCTTGACCTCGTTCCACAGGTTGGCGCCACGCAGGCTGGACTCGACGAGGTCGTCGGCATCGGACTTCTTGATCCGCTGGTTGTTCAGCTTCACGCCGGCGAGGACGTTCTCCCGGATGGACATCGTCGGGAACGGGTTGGGCTTCTGGAAGACCATGCCGACCTTGCGGCGCACGAGCACCGGGTCGACCCCCTTCGCGTACATGTCCTCCCCGTCGAGGACCACCTGGCCGTCGACCTTGGCTCCCGGGATCACCTCGTGCATGCGGTTCAGCGCCCGCAGGAAGGTGGACTTGCCGCAGCCGGAGGGGCCGATGAGGGCGGTCACCGTGCGGGGCTCGATGGTGACCGAGACGTCCTTCACGGCGAGGAAGTCGCTGTAGTAGATGTCGAGGTTCTTGACGTCGATGCGCTTGGACACGTCAGATTTTCCTTGTCTGGTCTGGTCTGCTCGGGTCAGCGACCGGTCTTGGGGGCGAAGAACTTGGAGATGAGGCGGGCCACGATGTTCAGCGTCATCACGATGAGGATGAGCGTCAGGGCGGCCGCCCACATCCGGGCGAAGTACGGCTCCGGGGGGATCCCGGGGGTCGCGTAGCTGTAGTAGGCGAAGATCGGCAGCGTCTGCATGCGCCCGTCGAAGGGGTTGAGGTTCAGCGAGTCCGTCGTGCCGACGGTGACGAGCAGCGGTGCCGTCTCACCGATGACGCGGGCGATCGCCAGCGTGACGCCGGTGGCGATGCCGGCGATCGCGGTCGGCAGCACGACCTTGACGACCGTCAGCCACTTCGGCACACCGAGCGCATAGCTGGCCTCGCGCAGCTCGTTGGGCACCAGGCGCAGCATCTCCTCGGTGCTGCGGACGACGACGGGGATCATCAGGACGGTCAGTGCGACCGCTCCGATGATCCCCATGCGCACGCCCGGGCCGAAGAAGAGGGTGAACAGCGCGATGGCGAAGAGACCGGCGACGATCGAGGGGATCCCCGTCATGACGTCGACGAAGAAGGTCAGGCCCCGGGAGAGCGCGTTCTTGTTGCCGTACTCCACGAGGTAGATCGCGGCGAAGATCCCGATCGGGACCGAGATCAGCGTCGTCAGGCCGGTGATGATCAGCGTGCCCATGATCGCGTGGTAGGCGCCGCCACCTTCGCCCATGACCCCGCGCATCGACCACGTGAAGAACTCGGCGTCGAACCGCCCGAGGCCCATCGAGGTGACCTCCCACACAACAGACACGAGCGGCAGGAGGGCGATGAGGAACATCGTCGTGACGATGCCGGTCACCATGCGGTCCACGGCGTGACGGTGACCCTCGACGATGCGGGAGATCGCGTAGATCCCGATGAGGTAGATGACGGCAGCAAGGGCACCGGCGGCGATGAGGTTCCATCCCCACAGCAGGGACGTGACCAGGATGCCCAGGACGACGGAGGCCGCGAGCACGGCCCAGCGCACGGGTGCGGTCAGCGTGCTGTGGCCGCGGGTGCCGCCCAGCTGGCGGTCCGGAGCCCGGTTCGGGGCCGGAGCCTCGGTGTTGGTCGTGGTCATCAGTTGGCTCCCGAGAACTCGGACCGCCGGGAGACGATCCAGCGGGCGAACATGTTGACGAGCAGGGTGAGGAAGAAGAGCACCAAGCCGCTCGCGATGAGGGTGTTGACGTCCATGCCGCTCGACTCCGGGAACTGCAGGGCGATGTCGCCGGCGATGGTGCCCGGGTTGGCCGAGCTCGTGATCACCGGGGTGAAGCGCGCGGAGGCCGACAGGATGATGGCGACGGCCATCGTCTCGCCGAGGGCGCGGCCCAGGCCCAGCATCGCGCCGGAGATGATGCCGGACTTGGCGAAGGGGATGACGGCCTGCTTGATCATCTCCCAGCGCGTGGCACCGAGGGCGAGGGATGCCTCCTCGTGCAGTCGCGGGGTCTGCAGGAAGACCTCACGGTTCACGGCGGTCATGATCGGCAGGATCATGATCGCCAGAACCAGGCCGGTGACGAGCATCGACTTCGGGCTGGCCGGGCCGCCGAAGAGCGGGATGAACCCGAGGTACTCGATCAACCCCTTCTGCGTCGGCATGAGCCACGGCCCGAAGACGTAGAAGCCCCAGAGGCCGAAGATGACCGAGGGGACCGCGGCGAGCAGGTCGATGATGTACCCGAGCAGCGACGCGAGGCGCCGGGGGGCGTAGTGCGAGATGAAGAGCGCGATACCGATGGCCAACGGGGTACCGACGACCAGTGCGATGACCGCGGCCACGACCGTGCCGAAGAGCAGGGGAGCGATGTAGTGGACGAGGCCCTGCCCACCGCGCACCTCCTCGGGCGAGGCGGTGATGGCCGGCATCGCCTGCCACACCAGGAAGGCGGCAACGAGGAAGAGCACGACGAGGATGGTGACGCCGGCCGAGAGGGACAGGCCGGCGAAGATCGCGTCGCCGCGCCGTTTCCTGGCGCTGGTGAATCCGGTGTCGCCGGGAGCTTGGGGGACTGAGCTCACGAGTGGGACTCCTGTGGGAAGGGGGACGGACACGGCCGCGGCGGCCCACGACCGGCTGAACCGATCATGGACCGCCTTGGGCCACTAGTGCATCACTTTGCGGAGATCGCCTCGATGGCCGTGGTGGCGTTCTTCCGCGTGGCGTCGCTGATGGGAGCGGAGCCGGCCGTCTCGGCGGAGGCCTGCTGGCCCTCCTCGCTGACGACGTGGGTGAGCCAGGCCTTGACGAGGTCGGCCGTCTCGGCGTCGTCGTACTGGGTGCAGGCCAACTCGTAGGACGCCAGGACGATCGGGTAGGTACCGGCCTCCTTGGTGTCGCGCTCGATCTCGGTGGCGTAGTCGAACTCGCCGCGGCCCTCGACCTGGGTGGAGGCCTCGATGATCTTGGCGGCGGCCTCGGAGCTCGGGCCGACCCAGTCCTCGCCCACCTTGACGTTCGCGGCGGGGAGCTCGCCGATCTGCGAGACGTCGGAGTAGCCGATGGCGCCGTCGGTCGACTCGATGGACTGGACGACGCCGGTGGTGCCCTTGGCGGCGGTGCCACCGGAGACCGGCCAGTCACCGGAGACCTCGTGCGGCCAGGCGTCACCCGCCGCGACGGACAGGTAGTCGACGAAGTTCTCGGTGGTGCCCGACTCGTCGGAGCGGTTGACGACCGTGATCGGTGTCGACGGCAGGTCGGCGTCGGGGTTGTCCTCGGCGATCGTCTTGTCGTCCCAAGAGGTGATCTTCTGGTCGAAGATCTTGGCCAGGGTCTCGGGGGAGAGCTGCAGGTCCTCGACGCCCTTGACGTTGTAGGGCACGGCGATGGGGGAGATGTAGGCGGGGATCTCGATGAGGTTGCCCTCGCCGCCACAGCGCTCCTGCGCCTTGGTCAGCTCGTCCTCGTCGAGGTAGGCGTCCGAGCCGGCCCACGGCACGGCCCCGGAGACGAACTGCTCGCGGCCACCGCCGGAGCCGACCGGGTCGTAGTTGACCGTGGCGTCTGGGTTGGCCTCGAGGAAGCCCTGCTTCCACGCGTCGACGGCGGCGGCCTGCGAGGAGGCTCCCGCGCCGGAGAGGGTGCCGGAGACACCCCCGTTGCCCTCGCCGGAGCCGCCACCGGCGCCCGAGCCGGACTCGTTGCTGGCGCCGCAGGCGGCGAGGCTCAGGGACAGTGCCAGGGCGGCGGTTGCGGTCAGGGCCTTGCGACTGCGGGTGGAACGAATCACGTCAGTTGGACCTCTCTACGGGGATGGGCGCGTAGTGTCACGGCGGTCCGCCGCGACCGCCGTGGTCGTACACCCATGAAGGTAGGCAGCCACGGTGACCGGATGGGCCCCGGACGGTGAACAGTCGGTGAAGAGCACCTGCACACTGCATGGTGCGCTCGCGCGGCGGGCGTGACCGGGGTAACAACGAGGAGGGTGTGTCCACGACCGGTCATGTCCGGTCCTCGGTGTGGTGCCGCTCCGCGGCCACGACCTGGGCGCCCTCGCCGGTGCCGACGATGTGCGCGACCAGCACCTCCCCCTTCGCCATCCCGCGCTCGACGACGTCCTCGAGGACGGACCGGGCGACCATCCCCGGCGCGAGGGTCGCGTCGACCCGCTCCAGGAGGCAGGCCACGAGCTCGGGCAGGACGGGGCCGTGGCTGCAGACCGCGGCGGCGACGCCACGCTCGAGGAGCCGCTCGACGTGGTGGCGGGCCTTGCCCGGGGCCTGCTCGTGGCCCTCCTCGGACAGGCCCGGCTTGGTTCGCAGCCGGACCCCGCTGGCGGCGGCGTACGGCGCGAGGGTGTCGCTGGCCCGGGCCGAGGGGCTGGTCACGAGGCGGCTGATGCCGTAGGCACCGAGGAGCGGGACGAGGTCCTCGGCCTGCGCTCGTCCCGCGTCGTCGAGGGGGCGCAGGGCGTCCTCGTGGCGCCACGAGGAGCGCGAGCGTGCCCTGGCGTGGCGCACGATGGCCAGCGGCCACGTCGACAGCGTCCCCTGCACGTCGGCGGCGGCGAGCGCCCCGAGCTGGGCCCGGTCGTGGGGGTAGCTGAGCCGGTCGGCGGCGACGTCGGCCTCGAGCCAGGCCACCTCGTCGACCTCGTGGATGAGCCCGCCGTCGCCGCCGGTCACCTCGGCGGCCCAGTACCGCACCTCCTTTACCGCGGGGCGACCGCGCTGGGTCGTGGTGTACGTCGTCGTGGGCAGCGGGTGGCCCAGGCGCACGCGCAGGCCGGTCTCCTCGAGGGTCTCGCGGGCCGCGGCGGAGGGGAAGGCCTCACCCGGGTCGAGCTTGCCCTTGGCCCAGGACCAGTCGTCGTAGCGGGGACGGTGGACGAGGGCGACCTCGAGGCGGCCGCGACGACGTCGCCACGGCAGGGTTCCCGCAGCGAGGACGGAGGCTCCCACGTCAGCGCCGCGCCTTGCGGCGACGCTTGGCGTGCATCGCGATGAAGGCTGCCTGGATGTCCGGCAGCGGCTGCCCGTCCCCGCCCTGGTGGATCCGGGTCCAGCGCCCGTCGCCGGCGAGGCTCCAGTGCGCGTAGTCGCCGGACATCGCCCGCTCGACCACGTCGAAGAGCTGCTCGACGTGGCCCGGGTCGACGATCCTGACCATGGCCTCGACGCGGCGGTCGAGATTGCGGTGCATCAGGTCGGCGCTGCCGATCCACGCCTCGCGGTCGGCGCCCCGGCCGAAGAGGAAGACGCGGGAGTGCTCCAGGAAACGGCCCAGGACCGAGTGCACGCGGATGTTCTCGCTCAGCCCGGCGATGCCCGGGCGGATGGTGCAGATCCCGCGGATCCAGATGTCGATGCTGACGCCCGCGGTGCTGGCGCGGTAGAGGGCGTCGATGGTCGCCTCGTCGACGAGCGAGTTGGCCTTGATGCCGACATAGCCGTCACCCGAGCGCGCCTGCCGCTCGACCTGCTTGCCGATGCGGTCGAGCAGGCCCTCACGGGCGGTGCGCGGGGCCACGAGGAGGCGCTTGAACTTCGTGCGCGGGGCCACCCCGGAGAGCTGGTTGAACAGCCGGGTGAGGTCCTCGCCGACCTCGGGGTCGGCGGTGAGCAGGCCCATGTCCTCGTAGAGACGGGCGGTCTTGGGGTTGTAGTTGCCCGTCCCGACGTGGCAGTAGCGCTTGAGCCCGTCGGCCTCCTGGCGCACGACGAGCGCGAGCTTGCCGTGGGTCTTCAGCCCGACGATCCCGTAGACCACGTGGACGCCGGCGTGCTCGAGCTTGCGCGCCCACTCGATGTTGTTCTGCTCGTCGAAGCGGGCCTTGATCTCGACGACCGCGAGGACCTGCTTGCCCGCCTCGGCGGCGTCGATGAGGGCGTCGACGATCGGGCTGTCACCGGACGTGCGGTAGAGCGTCTGCTTGATCGCCAGCACGTGCGGGTCGGCGGCCGCCTGCTCGATGAAGGCCTGCACGGACGTCGAGAAGGAGTCGTAGGGGTGGTGCAGCAGCACGTCCTGCCGCGAGATCCGCCCGAAGAGGTCGGCCGCCTTCGAGGACTCCGCGGGCGCGAGGTCGGCGTTGGTCCCGGCGACGAAGGGGGCGAAGTGCAGGTCGGTCCGGTCGATGTCGGCGATCTCGTTCAGCCCGCGCAGGTCCAGCGGTCCGGGGAGCCGGTAGACCTCCTCGTGGGTCACGCCGATCTCGCGGCTGAGCAGCTCCATGACGTGGTCGTCCAGGTCGTGCTCGACCTCGAGGCGCACCGGTGGGCCGAACCGGCGGCGGGTCAGCTCCTTCTCCAGTGCGGCCAGGAGGTTCTCGGCGTCGTCCTCCTCGACCTCGAGGTCCTCGTTGCGGGTGACCCGGAAGGAGTAGTGCTCGTGGACCTCCATGCCGGGGAAGAGCCGGTCGAGGTGGGCCGCGATGACGTCCTCGAGCGGGACGAAGCGGGCCTCGAAGAGGTCGGAGGTCACGGTGGCGCTCGCCCGCCGCACCTGCAGGAAGCGCGGGAGCGAGGGCGGCATCTTGATCCGCGCGAAGTGCTCCTTGTCCGTCTTGGGGTTGATGAGGATGACGGCGAGGTTGAGCGAGAGCCCCGAGATGTAGGGGAAGGGGTGGGCCGGGTCGACGGCCAGCGGCGTGAGGACCGGGTAGATCTGGTTGAGGAACATCTCCTCGAGTCGGTCCTTCTCGGATTGCTCGATGGCGTCCCAACGCACGATGCTGATGCCCTCGTCCTCGAGGGCCGGACGCACGCTCTCCTCGAAGATCCGCGTCTGCATCGCGGTGAGGTCGTGGGCGATGCGGGCGACCTGCTCCAGCACCTCACGGGGCTCGAGCCCGGAGGTGCTGCGCACCGCGATGCCCGTGGCGATGCGGCGCTTGAGCCCGGCGACCCGGACCATGAAGAACTCGTCGAGGTTGCTGGCGAAGATCGCGAGGAACCGGGCGCGCTCGAGCAGCGGGACGGTCTCGTCCGCGGCGAGCTGGAGCACCCGCTCGTTGAACTGCAGCCAGCTGATCTCACGGTCGAGGAAGCGGTCGCCCGGCAGGTCGTGGGCCCCGTCGGCCTGCGCGTCGGTGGTGCGCACGAAGCGGCCGTTGGCCGCGCGCGGGCGCAGCTCCGGCGTCGATGCCGGCGACGCCGAGGAGATCGTCACGTCGGCGGATCGGGGCCGGCGCTCGGCGTCCTGGCGCGAGGCCTTGACGGCGGACCTGTCGGACATGCCCGACATCATCCCACGGTGTCGTGAACCACGGGTGAGTACATGACGTGGACGGCCTTGCGCTCGAAGCCCACCCGTCGGTACGTCGCCAGGGCCGGGTGGTTGTCGCCCTCGACGTACAGCTCGACCTCACGCACGCCCCGTCGCGCCAGGTGCGCCAGGCCGAGCCGGGTGAGCGGCCCGCCGAGCCCGCGGCCGTGCAGGTCGGGGTGCACGCCGACGACGTAGACCTCACCGACGTCACCGTCCGGGGGGTCGACCTTGGTCCAGTGGAATCCCGCGAGGCCGTGCCCGGCGGTGGCGCCGTCCGCCACCGCCTCCACCAGGATCAGCCCCTCGGCCTCGAACCACGGCTGCTCCATCCGCTCGGCCAGACCCGCGGCGTCGAGGTCGCCCTGCTCGGGGTGGGTGGCGAAGGCGGCGGCGTTGACCGCCAGCAGCGCGTCGTCGTCGCGGCCGGGCTCGAAGGCCCGGTGGGTGAAGCCCTCGGGCAGCGTCGGGTCGACCTCGTCGCCGTCGGCGACCGGCCGGGAGAGCACGAGCAGCTCGCGCACGACCGACAGGCACAGTGAGGCGGCGAGCGCCCGGGAGGCGGGAAGGTCGCCGTGCGCCCAGGGGCGGGCGTCGGGGCGACGCTCGAGAGCGGCGGTCAGGAGGGCGGAACCGACCCCCTTCGCCCGGGCGGGCGGGATGACGAATGCCTCGACCGCGCCGTCGGCCGCGGTCTGCGCGTAGCCGGCGAAGACCCCTTCGTCGGTGGCGACGAGGTGCTCGCCCTCGCGGGGCAGGCCGAGCAGGAAGGCCTCGCTCAGCGGCGCGACGCCGTCGGCGGCGGTGGTCTCCTCGGCTGCGGCACGCACCGTCGCGAGGTGCTCCGGGTCGAGCCGGGCGAAGGGGGTGACCTGGGTGGTCATGCCGGCACCCCCGCTCCCTCGGTCGACCCGACGCCCTCGTCGCGGGCGGGGACGAAGCGGTAGCCGACGTTGCGCACGGTGCCGATGAGCTGCTCGTGCTCGCTGCCGAGCTTCGCCCGCAGCCGCCGGACGTGGACGTCGACGGTGCGGCTGCCGCCGTAGTAGTCGTAGCCCCACACCTCGTGGAGGAGCTGGTCGCGGGTGAAGACCCGACCGGGGTGCATGGCGAGGTGCTTGAGCAACTCGAACTCCTTGTAGGTGAGGTTGAGTACCTGCGACCCGAGCCGGGCCGAGTAGCTCCCCTCGTCGATGATGAGGTCCCCTGCGACGATACGGCCGTCCTCCTCCTCGGGGGCGGTCGTGCGGGTCGTCGCCAGGCGCAGCCGGGCCTCGACCTCGGCCGGACCGGCGGTGTCGAGCAGGACGTCCTCGACGTGCCAGTCGGCGTTGACCGCGGCCAGACCGCCCTCGGTGAGCACGGCGATGACCGGCCGCGAGGTGCCCGTGGCGCGGATGACCCGGCACAGCGCGCGCGCCTGCACCAGGTCCCGGCGGGCGTCGACGAGCACGACGTCGGCGTCGGGGGAGTCCAGGAGGGCGGACGCGTCCGGGGGCAGCGTGCGCACCCGGTGCCCGAGCAGGCCCAGCGCCGGCACGACGCGGTCGCTGGGCGCCAGGTCGTGCGTCAGGAGCAGGAGGTGGCCCATGGCCCACAGATTATGCCGTCCCCGGCCCGATACCCTCTGCCTCGTGCCCACCTCCGCAACGAACGAGCCGACGACGCGGGCCGCGCGACACGCCCAGCGTGCCGCCGAGCGCGTGGCCGACCGTGGTGTGCCGGTGCCCCGGCCGCGTCCCCTGGTGATCGCCGGTGCCGTCGTCAGCGCGCTCGCGCTGGCCGGGTCCGCCGCGAGCGGCCTGCGCGGCCTCGAGATCGGCGTGGTCGTGCTCGCCGCCCTGGTCGTCGCTCTCGGGTGGCCGCGCCTCGCGGGCTCGCCGTCGCCCAGGGGCTCCTCGGTGGTCCTCGCCGTCACCACCGTGGCCCTGGGTGCGGCCCTGCTGGCGAAGGGGGCGGAGCCCCTCCTCGAGCACGTCCCGGCAGCCGTGGCGGCCGGGATCATCGCGATGTGCCTGCACCCGCTCGTCCAGGAGTCCGCGCGTGCCGATCTCGCGCGCGGGCTGACCGGGACGGCGCTCGGCATCCTCGTCATCTCCTGCGGTGCGGTGCTCACCAGCACCGTGCCCCACGGGGCGAGCCCGGTCGTCATCGCGGGGGTCGCGCTCGCGGTGGCGGCCCTCGTCGACCTGCTGACCGAGCGCGCCCGGCTGGTGGCGTGGATGCTGCCCATCGGCATGCTCGTCGGTGGGGTCGCCGCCGTGGCCGCGCACTGGATCCTCACCTCCGGGATCGAGCCGTGGGCCGCGCTCGTCGGCGTCCTCGGTGCGGGCGTGGCGCTGTCCCTGCGCCGGGCACTGTCGCAGCAGCCGGCCGTGGACGGCGTCCTCGGCGGTGTCGCCACCGGCGTGGCCTCGGTGCTCGTCGTGGGTCCGCTGCTGCACCTGATCTCGCGACTGCCCATCGGTTGAGGCGCCCGCCCGGCTGCCTAGGATGGGTGAGTGTTCACTCTCGACCCCACGATCCACCCGGACATCGCCCCTCTCGCCTGGCTCGTCGGCCGCTGGGAGGGTGCCGGTGTCCTCGGCTACCCGACGATCGAGTCGGCCAACTTCGGGCAGGAAATCATCGTCAGCCACGACGAGCGCCCCTTCCTGCGCTGGGAGAGCCGCTCGTGGATCCTGGACGAGCAGGGCAACAAGGTCCGCCCCGCGGGCACCGAGCTCGGCTTCTGGCGCCCCGGCGGCGAGGGCGAGGTCGAGCTGCTGCTGACCCACCCCACCGGGATCATCGAGATGTACTTCGGCACCATCGAGCCCGGCCGGATCGAGATGGCCACCGACGGCGTCATCCGCAGCCCGCACGCCAAGGAGTACACGTCGGCGAAGCGCATGTACGGCCTGGTCAACTCCAACCTCATGTGGGTCATGGACATGGCCGCCGCCGGCGAGCCGATGACCAGCCACCTCTCCGCGGAGCTCAAGCGCGTCGAGTGAGGCCTCCGGTCCTTGACGGGACCAACCACCCGGTCCTCGACACCCGGTCCTTGAGGAGCTTGCGCAGCAAGCGTCTCGAAAGGACTCGGGCGAAGGGCTTGGGCGGAGGGACGCGGGCGAAGGGAGACGGCCGCCCTTGGCGCACAGTCCGCGGACGTGCGTACGTCTCACACCCGAGCGGATCGGCGCGGACTGTGGCCTGAGCCGGGCGACCCCCTCCCTCCCCCGCTCCACCCCGAGCGCATCGGCGCGGCCTGTGGTCTGAGCCGGGCGACCCCCTCCCTTCGCCCGCTCCACCCCGAGCGCATCGGCGCGGCCTGTGGTCTGGGGCGGGTGAGCCCCTCCCTTCGCCTCCTCCTCACCACTGTCGGGTCGGGGTGACGTCGAAAGTGGCGGTTGGCCCACGTCCTGCCGTGGGCCAACCGTCAGCAACGACGTCAGCCTGCCGCCCGGCGCGTGTCCGAGGGGGCGAACCGAAGGCCACGCCTCCCTCGACCCGCGCGAAGCAGCGCGCAGGCGCGGGCTCAGCCGCTGGTGGAGTCGGCGTAGGACTGGAGGTCGTCGGTGCGCAGGGCGTCGCTGAGGGCGGCCATGCCCCTCTCGTCGAGGATGTCGATGGAGGCGCCCTCGGCGGTCGTGCCGTAGCCGCTGAACGGCGCGGTGAGGAAGTGGATGTCGCCGCCGCGGACCGAGCGCAGCTGGATCGCCTCGCGACGGATGACATTGCCGGTGAGGCCCTCGTCGACGACGGTGTGCTCGGTGCCGGCCTCGATGACGCCGTTCAGCCGTCCGGGGTTGAGCAGCACCGACGGGTCCAGGGTCTCGCGCATGATCGCCTTGAGCCAGGCCTGCTGGCGCTGGCCGCGCGAGATGTCACCCTCCGCGAGCTGCTTGCGCTCGCGGACGTAGTCCAGGGCCTGGTCGCCGTCGAGCTGCACCGGGCCCGCGGGGTAGTCCGGGCCGGGCTGGGTGTTGTCGACCGTGACCCCGCCGAGGGCGTCGGTCAGCTGCTTGAAGCCCTCGAAATCCGTCTTGGCGACGTGGTCGATCTTCACCCCGACGAGGTCCTGGATGGTCTGCACCAGCAGCGGTGACTGACCGTAGGCGTAGGCGGCGTTGATCTTGTCCTCGCCGTGGCCCGGGATCGGCACGAAGAGGTCGCGGGGGAAATGGATGATCCAGACGTTGTCGTGGTCCTCGTCGACGTGGACCAGCTGGATGACGTCGGCCCGGCTGTCCGTCTCGCCGGGCCGGGCGTCGGAGCCGATGACGAGGTAGTTGTCACCGGCGTCGTCGACGAGCTTGGTGCCCTCGCTCGTCGTCGTCTCGTCCTGGCTGTCGCCGAGGAGGTTCTCGTGGGTGAGACCACGGTCGACCTTGCTGCTGACGAACCATCCGTACCCGCCGGCGCCGATGCACACGAGCAGGACCACGGCGAGCAGTGAGACCAGCACGCGGCGGCCGCGGCTCATCCCGCGGCGACGCCGGCGTCGCGGAGCGTCGGAGGAGTCCGCGGCGTCATCGAATTCTTCGAGCATGGGGCACAGGGTACGGGCGTTCAGTGGGAGAACGCCGAGACCTCGCCGAGTCGCGGCTGGGTGGGACGGCGGAGGGCGCGAGGGGTCTGCCCGGGTGCGGACCGAGCCCGTAGATTGGGGGGTATGGACGATCCGGGTGAGGTGTTGCGCCGCCACGGTCTGCGCATGACCGAGCAGCGGCGTCGCGTGCTGGGTGCGTTGACCCGGCGATCGCACCTGACTCCCGACGCCATCGCCGCCCTCGTGGCGACGGACGGGGGACCTGAGTTGCCCCCGTCGACCATCTACCGCACCCTCGACGCCCTCGAGGAGGTCGGTCTCGTCGAGCACACGCACCTCGACCACCGCGCGCCGACCTACCACCGCGCGGGTCGACACGGCCACCTGCACCTGCGTTGCCGCGACTGCGGGCGGGTGACCGAGGTTGACCCGGCCCTGGCGACCCCCTTCGCCGATGTCGTGCGCGGCACCACCGGCTTCGTCGCCGACCTGACCCACATGGCCATCCACGGTCGCTGCGCGGACTGCGCCGGCGACACCGACACCGAAGGAGGGGCATGACTGCCTCACCACTGCTCCAGGCACCCGGCGCCGTCGTCGGCGAGGGACTCGACGCGGGCGTCGCCGCCCACTACGGCGACCCGATGCGCGAGCAGCGACTGCTCTCCGAGGGCCTCGCCGTCGTCGACCTCTCCCACCGCGGGGTCGTCACCGTCTCCGGGCCGGACCGCCTGTCCTGGCTGCACTCGCTGACCTCCCAGCAGCTGACCGACCTGCCGCCGCGCACCTCGGCCGAGTCACTCGTCCTCAGCCCCAAGGGCAAGGTCGAGCATGCGCTGCATGTCGTCGACGACGGCGAGCGGACCTGGCTGACGGTCGAGCCGGGCACGGCGCCCGACCTCGCCGCCTGGCTGGACTCGATGCGCTTCATGCTGCGGGTGGAGGTCGAGGACGTC
Source organism: Janibacter sp. DB-40 (assembly GCF_029510815.1). NCBI lineage: Bacteria > Bacillati > Actinomycetota > Actinomycetes > Micrococcales > Intrasporangiaceae > Janibacter > Janibacter sp. DB-40. The sequence goes on from NZ_CP120360.1 coordinate 325,545, forward strand.
AGCGACCGGTACGCGGTCCTCGGCGAGAGCGTCGACCGCGAGGGCCGCGAAGGGGAGCCGCCGACGTGGCTGGACCCGTGGCCCCGGGTGGTCGGGGACACCGCGACGTACGGTCCCCCACCCGAGGAGCACCCCGGCAGTGCGCGGCGCTGGCGTGAGGTGATCGTGCCGGTCGAGGAGGTGACCGCCGCGGTCGGCGACCGTGAGCTCGCCGGGACGTGGGCGGCGGAGGCCCTGCGGGTCGCTGCCTGGCGTCCGCGCCTCGGCGCCGAGACCGACCACCGCACGATCGCCCACGAGGTCGACTGGCTGCGCACCGCCGTGCACCTGCACAAGGGCTGCTACCGCGGCCAGGAGACGATCGCGCGGGTGCACAACCTCGGTCGCCCGCCCCGGCGGATCGCCTTCCTGCACCTCGACGGCTCGGGGCACGTGCTGCCGGACGTCGGCGCCGAGATCCGGTTGGGGGAGAAGGCCGTCGGGCGGATCACCTCCCGCGCCCGCCACCACGAGGACGGGCCGATCGCGCTGGCGGTGCTCAAGCGCAACACCGACTCGGGCGCCGACCTGCTCGTCGACGGGGACATCGCCGCCGCGCAGACGGAGATCGTCCCCCGCTGACCCCCTTCGCGTGAGACCTCGGTCACGACTGCTTCCTCTGGCTTGCAGACGCTAACTGCAGCAAGCACAATGGAAGCATGTCCAAGAATCCGCTCGACGCCCTCCCGGGCAACCTGGGCAACAACCTGGGCGAGTACCTCCGGGAGCAGCGCCAGCTCGCGAAGCTCTCGGTGCGGCAGTTGTCTGCGCTGGCCGGGGTCTCCAACCCCTACCTGTCGCAGATCGAGCGGGGCGTGAAGCGGCCGAGCGCGGACATCCTCCAGCAGATCGCCAAGGGACTGTCGATCTCCGCGGAGACCCTCTACGTCCAGGCCGGTCTGCTCGACCCCAAGGACGCCGCGGCCGAGGCCGCGGCCAACACCCGCTCGGCGATCCGCTCCGATCCGGCGCTCACGCCGCGGCAGCGGCAGACCCTGCTGGAGATCTACGAGTCGTTCGTCGGCACCGACCGGTCCCGCACGAAGGACACCGCCCCGAAGAAGCCCACCCCCACCAAGGGCGCGACCTCGGGCACCAAGACCACCGCCACCCGAACGGCCACGAAGAAGAAGGCCGCGACGAAGGCCACCACGAGGACCGGCGGCACCACGTCGTCGGCCCGCACGAAGAGCTCGCCGAAGGCGTCGGGCTCGACACACTCGAAGTCCACCCCAAGGAGAGACTCATGAACGTCACCACCACCGTCAAGAAGGTCGTCACCGACCAGACCTACGCGACCGTCGGCGCGACCGACCTCGTCGTCGAGACCTTCCGCGGCTACACCTCGCAGATCGCTGCCATGCGCTCCGAGCTCGAGCCGAAGAAGGTCCAGGCCCGCGTCAAGGCCGCCCCGACCGACGCCCAGAACTACTACGCCGACCTCACCAAGCGCGGTGAGGACCTCGTGGCCCGCCTGCGCAAGCAGAAGGCCACCCAGGACCTCATCGACCAGGCCGAGGCCACCGTGGCGCTGGGCCGGGGTCTCGTCGACACGGTCCGCAAGGCCGCCTCCGACGTCGAGCGCTCCGCGAAGACCACCCTGACCGTCGGCCGCAACGAGGCCGCCAAGGCCGGCGAGGCCGTCGCGGACTCGGTCGACGTGGACACCGAGAAGGCCAAGACGGCCGTCTCCGACTCGGCCAAGCGCACGACCGCCGCGGCGAAGGGCACGCGGACCACGGCGAAGAAGGCCGCGAACCGCACCCGGACCGCGACCAAGTCCACCGGCGCCGGCGCGAAGAAGACCGCCGCCAAGACGGCCAAGGCCGCTTCGACGTCCGCCGAGAAGACCGGCAACTGAAGAGAAGCGCAACAACCGATGCTGTGGTGAGCCGGACGATCCCCGAGGCGCGACGACGACGCCTCGAGGGATAGCCTGCGGCGGGTGACCGCACAGGCCCCAGACACCACCAGCCTCCTCGAAGCCCCCGTGCTGGTCCACGTGACCCGCGGGGGCTTCGTCGAGTCCGCCCACCGAGCGACGCTCGTCGCGACCGACGCCGCCGGGGGGACCCCCCTTCGCCACGGTCGGGTCGACGACCCCGTCCTGCCGCGCTCCTCGCTCAAGCCGATCCAGGCGCTGGCGATGGTCCGTGCCGGGCTGGACCTGCCGCCCCACCTGCTCGCCCTGGTCTGCGCGAGCCACTCCGCGGAGGAGGTCCACCGCGAGGGTGTCGCCGAGGCGCTCGCGAGCGTGGGGCTCGACCTGACCGCACTGCAGAACACCCCCGCCCTGCCCCTCGGCGAGCTCGAGCACGCCCGCTGGCTCGCCGCCGGACGCGCCCCCGAGCCGGTCGCGCAGGACTGCTCCGGCAAGCACGCCGGCATGCTCGTCACCTGCAAGGTCAACGGCTGGCCCATCGAGGACTACCTCGACCCCGCGCACCCCCTGCAGCAGGCGATCCGCACGACCACCGAGGAGGTCGTGGGCGCGGTGACCCACACGACGGTCGACGGTTGCGGCGCACCGCTCTTCGCGGTGCCACTACGTGGGCTGGCGGGGGCCTTCGGCCTCCTTGCCGCTGCGGACGAGGGCTCGGACGAAGGGAGGGTCGCCGCGGCCATGCGCACCGCACCGCACATGGTGGGCGGCACCGACCGGGACGTCACGGCCTTCATGGAGTCCGTGCCCGGCCTCATCGCCAAGGACGGCGCCGAGTCGGTCTACGCCGCAGGCCTGTCCGACGGTCGTGGGGTGGCGATCAAGGTCGCCGACGGCACCTCCGGGACCCGCGCGCGCCGCGGCCTGCTCGCCCACGCGCTGCTCGCGCTCGGCGTGGACACCGAGGGCCTGCGCGCCCTGGCCGACCAGCCGGTCCTCGGCCACGGCCGCCCGGTGGGCGCCGTGGAGGTCGTCGGGCTGACCTCATGAGGACGGTCGTGCAGCGGGTGACCTCCGCCCGCGTGCGCGTCGGCACGGAGACCGTCGGGGAGATCGGGCCCGGCCTCGTCGCCCTCGTCGGCGTGACCCACGACGACGGGCCCGAGGAGATCGCGACGACGGTGCGCAAGATCGCCGAGCTGCGCATCATGGCCGGCGAGACGTCCGTGACCGACAGCGGCGGTGCGGTGCTCGTGGTCAGCCAGTTCACCCTGCACGCCGACATCCGCAAGGGGCGCCGCCCCTCGTGGAACGCCGCCGCCCCGGGGCCGGTCGCCGAACCCGTCGTCGACGCCGTCGCCGCGGGGCTGCGCGAGCGCGGCCTGACGGTGGCGACCGGCCGGTTCGGCGCCGAGATGGCCGTCGACATCCACGGTGACGGTCCGGTGACCCTCGTCATCGACGTGCCCGCATAGGTTGCCCCGCCAGTAGGCTGGGCCCGTGCAGATCATCGGTCAGATCCAGGGCTGGATCATCCTCGGTCTGGGGCTCCTCGCCCTGGCCACGGAGGCCTACGCCCTCCTCCACGCCGTCCGGCAGCGCCCGGACGCCTTCACGGCTGCCGGCAAGAAGTCGAAGACCTTCTGGGTCGCGGCCCTGGCCCTCGCCACGCTCCTGGGCTTCGCCGTGCTCGGCAGCGGCCTCGGGCTGCTGGCGATCATCGGCATCGTCGTCGCCGGCGTCTACCTCGCGGACGTGCGGCCCGCCATCGACACCGTGATGGGTCGTCGGCGCTGAGCTGCGGCACAATGCCTTGTCCGTCCGCACCAGGGGGAGAGTCCGTGAGCAACCTGCCTGACCCGCGACGCTCGATCTTCGTCTCGCAGCGCCCGTGGGGTCGGTTCGAGCAGTTCACCAGCAACGAGCCGACGACCGTCAAGGTCGTCACCGTCGAGCCGGGGCACCGCCTGTCGCTGCAGACCCACGAGCACCGGGGTGAGTTCTGGCAGGTCCTCGACGGGCCGCTCGACGTCACCGTCGACGACGAGTCGTGGGCGGCACAGCCCGGCGAGAAGGTGTGGGTGCCCCCGGGTGCCGTGCACCGGATGGGCAACTCGGGCGACGCGCCGGCCCGGGTCCTGGAGATCGGGTACGGCGACTTCGACGAGGCCGACATCGTGCGTCTCGAGGACGACTACCGCCGCTGAGGTCCCTGCGCCAGCGGGCCGGACCGGGGGGCCACGAGCGACCACGGGACGGTCAGCTCGCCCAGCCGCCACCGATCCGACCGGCCGATGACCGGGACCTCCTTCGCGACCTCCCCGATGGCGGCCACCGCCCGCTGTCGGGCCCCGTAGGGGGCGAAGGGGGTCGACCACCGCCACGCGTCGTCGAGTCGCTCGAGCAGCTCGTGCACCGGTTCGCCCGGGACGTTGCGGTGGATCAGGGCCTTGGGCAGGCGCGCGGCGACCGCCGAGGGCTCCCGCTGCGGGCCGAGATCGCGCAGCCGCCACGAGAGGGTGAGCGTGCGTGGTCCCTCCGGCCCGAGGGTGATCCAGCTGCCGAGGCGGCCGAGCTCGTCGCAGGTGCCCTCCACGAGGATGCCGTGCTCGTCCAGCCGCTCGAGCATCGTCGCCCAGGGCCGCTCGACCTCGCTCTCGTCGTACTGCCGCAGCACGTTGAAGGCGCGGATGACGCGGGCCCGCTGGTCACGGGGCAGGGGCACCTCGAAGCCACCGAGGGCGAACTCCACGCCCGGGCCGGCCCAGGCCTGTGCGCTCACGACCCGCTCGGGGTCGATCTCCAGGCCGCGCACCCGTGCGTCGGGGCGCACGGCGCGCACCCGCTGGGCCCACTCCGCCGTCGTCACCCCGCTCGCCCCGTGGCCGAGGTCGACGAGGACAGGGGGAGGCCCGCCGCGCAGGACGGCGCGATGGGTCGAGACCAGCCAACGGTCGCACCGGCGCAACCTGTTCGGATTCGTCGTTCCCCGCGTGATGCTGCCGACGGGACGCTGGCTGGACACCCGGGAAGCGTAGGCCGAGCCGGGACACAACTACGCTGTCGGGGTGGACGATCGAGTGAAGGGCGGTCCGGTGAGCGATCAGCCGATCCGCCGTGTGGCCATGATCAGCGTGCACACCTCGCCGCTGGAGCAACCGGGCACGGGTGACGCCGGTGGGCTCAACGTCTACGTCGTCGAGTCCGCCCGCGAGCTGGCCGCCCGTGGCGTCGAGGTGGAGATCTTCACCCGGCGCACCGCGGCCGACCTGCCGGACGTCGTCGAGATGGAGCCGCGGGTGCTCGTGCGCCACATCGACGCCGGACCCTACGAGGGCCTGCTCAAGGAGGACCTGCCGGGTCAGCTGTGTGCCTTCGCCGCGGGGATGATGCGCGAGATCGCCCGCGTCCCCCCGGGGCACTACGACCTGGCGCACTCGCACTACTGGCTCTCGGGGCAGGTCGGCTGGCTCGTCGCCGAGCGCTGGCAGGTGCCGCTCGTGCACACGATGCACACGATGGCGCGGGTGAAGAACCGTCAGCTCGCCGCGGACGACGTCCCCGAGCCCCTCGGGCGCGAGATCGGGGAGATCCAGGTCGTCGACATCGCCGACCGGCTCATCGCCAACACCCTGCAGGAGGGCGACGAGCTCATCGAGTACTACGACGCCGACCCGGACGCGGTCGAGGTCGTGCCGCCCGGCGTCGACCTGGGGACCTTCGCCCCGGGCGAGAGGGACGACGCGCGCTCGCGGGTCGGCCTGCCGCAGGACGCGGTCGTCCTCCTCTTCGTCGGCCGGATCCAACCGCTCAAGGGCCCGGACGTCCTCGTGCGGGCCGCGGCCGAGCTGCTCGAGCGGCGCCCGGAGCTGCGCGACCGCCTCGTCGTCGCCGTCCTCGGGGGCGCCTCGGGCCGTGGGCTCGTGGCACCGGACCGGCTGCACCAGCTCGGCGAGGAGCTCGGGGTCACCGACGTCCTGCACCTCGCACCGCCCGTGAGCCGGGCGGAGCTGGCCGACTGGTACCGCGCCGCGGACCTCGTCGCCGTCCCCTCGCACACCGAGTCCTTCGGTCTCGTGGCCATCGAGGCGCAGGCCAGCGGGGCGCTCGTCGTCGCGGCAGACGTCGGCGGTCTGCGCACCGCCGTCGGTGACGGCGGCGTCCTCGTCCCCGGCCACGACCCGCACGCCTGGTCCCGGCAGCTGGAGGTGCTCATCGACGACCCGGCCGAGGCCGAGCGGCTGAGGCGCCGCGCCCGCTCGCACGCCGAGTCGTTCGGGTGGTCGGCGACGGTGGACCGACTCCTCGATGTCTACGCTGGGGCCGTGGCCGAACGGCACAACATGCTCGAGGAGGTGGCGCGATGAACGATCGGGAGCAGGCCCTCGACGTGGTGCGCTCGGTCATCGCCGAGGCCGGCGTCGAGAGCGAGCCCGGGGCACGCGACGGCGAGATCGTCGTCACCCTGCCGGGGGAGAAGAAGCTGAAGACGGTTGCGTCGCTCGTCGTCGGTGAGCAGGCGCTGTCCGTCTCCGCCTTCGTCATCCGCAACGCGGACGAGAACCACGGCCGCTTCTACCAGTTCCTGCTGCGCCGCAACCTGCGCATGCGCCTGCTCGCGTACTCCATCGACACCTCCGGTGACGTCTACGTCGGGGGGAGGATCCCCCTTCGTGCGGTGACTCCCGAGCTGGTCGACCAGGTCCTCGGTCTCCTCCTCGAGGCCGCGGACGAGCCCTTCAACGAGCTGCTGCTCATCGGCTTCCGCAGCTCGATGCAGAAGGAGTGGGACTGGCGCGTCTCCCGCGGGGAGTCGCTGCGCAACCTCGAGGCCTTCCGGTCGGAGCTCGAACACTGAGCCCCGCGGCGCGGGTCGATGGGGATGCGGCCCGACTCAGGGAGTGAGGAACGAACGACCAAGGGCCGTGTGCCCATCGGCCTGTGCCGCGTACCCGTCCGCGTGGGACGGGGCCGCGTCGCTACGCTGGGCCGCATGTCGACACTGATCCTGCTGCGCCACGGGCGCTCTGACTGGAACGAGAAGAACCTCTTCACCGGCTGGGTCGACGTCGACCTGATCGACCGGGGCCGCGAGGAGGCCGTGCGCGGCGGTCAGCTGATGAAGGAGGCGGGGATCCTCCCGGACGTGGTGCACACGTCGGTGCTGCGCCGGGCGATCACCACCGCCAACATCGCCCTCGACGAGGCGGACCGGCACTGGATCCCGGTCCGTCGCGACTGGCGCCTCAACGAGCGTCACTACGGTGCCCTGCAGGGCTTGGACAAGGCAGCCACGCGGGAGAAGTACGGCGAGGAGCAGTTCATGCTCTGGCGCCGCAGCTTCGACACCCCGCCGCCGCAGATCGACACCGACAGCGAGTACGCCCAGACAGACGACCCGCGGTACGCCGGCATCGAGGTGCCGCGCACCGAGTGCCTCAAGGACGTCATCGAGCGCTTCATGCCCTACTGGGAGGGCCCGATCCGCGAGGACCTGGCCGCCGGCCGGACCGTCCTGGTCACCGCGCACGGCAACTCCCTGCGCGGGCTCGTCAAGCACCTCGACGGGATCAGCGACGAGGACATCGCCGGCCTGAACATCCCGACCGGCATGCCCCTCGTCTACGACCTCGGCGAGGACTTCATGCCCACCCGGCCGGCCGAGTACCTCGACCCCGAGGCCGCTGACGCCGAGGCCGCGAAGGTCGCCAACCAGGGCAGGTAGGGCGGGCGGACGTCAGGCGCCGTCGTCGACGTCGACGTCCTCATGGTCGACGCCGTCGGCCTCGCCGGTGACGAGGAAGCGCACGCGGCGGGCGACGGTGACGGCGTGGTCGCCGAAGCGCTCGTAGTAGCGGCTGAGCAGGGCGACGTCGACGGCCGCGCTGCTGCCGTGCTCCCAGCGGCTGTCGGCGAGACGGGCGAACATCGAGCGGTGCAGCTCGTCGAGCTCGTCGTCGATCTCCTCGATCGCGCGGGTCCCCTCGAGGCTCTGCGTCACGATGATGTCGGCGACGCGCGCGACGATGCGCTCGGCGACGTGCCCCATCTGGAGGAAGGACGCGCGCATGTCGGCGGGGACGGCGTTCTCCGGGTACCGCAGCCGGGCGACCTTGGCCACGTGACGGGCGAGGTCGCCCATCCGCTCCAGGTCACTGGACATGCGCATGGAGGTGACGACCGCCCGCAGGTCGCTCGCGACGGGGGCCTGCCGAGCCAGCAGGTCGATGGCCTTCGAGTCGAGCATGTTGCGGCGCTCGTCGATCTCCTGGTCGGCCTCGATGACCTGCTCGGCGAGCTGGACGTCGGCATCGAGCAGCGCGGACGTGGAGCGGCGGATCGCCGAGCCGACGAGGTGGGCGAGCTCGACGAGGTCGTTCGACACCTGCTCGAGCTCCTCGTGGAACACCTGGCGCATGGGTCGCCTTTCGTGTCGGGGCTTGGTACTGGGTCGGATTCAACGCTGCCTGCGTGAACGAATTCCAGCCTGAAGATGAACATCATGAGATGCACCGCTGGATGCGGCGTCCTGGTGCCAGCATGCCTGATCCGAGAAGTACTCTCGATGTCGTGGAGCCAACGACCGCGGCAATTCTGGGTGGGCTGGCCGGCCTGCTCATCGGATTCCTCGTCTGGGCCGCGATCACCATGACCGACCGGGAGCGGGCCATCGAGCCGGCACCGGAGCCGGAGGTGCCTCGCGGTGTCGGGGACGTGCTCGCCGTGCTGCGCTCGTCCGGCGTGGTCCTCGACCTGGACGGCGGGGTCGTCACCACCTCGCCGGCAGCGGTCACGTACGGACTGGTGCGCGCCGGCCGGCTGGCCCACCCCGAGATCCGTGAGATCGCCGACAAGGTCGCCCGCGACGGTGTGATCCGCGAGGCCCAGCTCGAGCTCAGCCGGCAGGGGTTGAGCTCCTCGGTGTACGTCTCGGCGCGGGTGGCGCCGCTCGGTGCCCGCCACCTGCTCCTGCTCGTCGACGACCAGACGCAGGGACGACGCGTGGAGGAGACCCGCCGGGACTTCGTCGCGAACGTCAGCCACGAGCTGAAGACACCGGTCGGGGGCATCTCACTGCTCGCCGAGGCGGTAATGGACGCCAAGGACGACCCCGAGGCCGTCGACCGCTTCGCCCGCCGGATGCAGGGCGAGGCCACCCGGCTGTCCAGCCTGATCAAGGAGATCGTGGAGCTCTCCCGCCTGCAGGGCACCCCGGTCCTGCAGGACCCGGAGCTGGTCGAGATCGAGGAGGTCGTCCAGCTGGCGCTGGAGCACGTGCGCATCGAGGCGGAGGCCAAGCGGATCACCCTCACCGACAAGGTCGCCGACGAGCTCTACGTGCGCGGCGACCGGGACATGCTCATCACCGCGGTGCGCAACCTCGTCGGCAACGCCATCGCCTACTCGGATGCCGACACCGCGGTCGGCGTGGGTGCCCGACTGGTGGACGACACGGTCGAGATCGCCGTGACCGACCAGGGCGCCGGTGTCCCCGAGGCCGAGCAGGCCCGGATCTTCGAGCGCTTCTACCGGATGGACATGGCCCGCTCCCGCGCCACCGGCGGCACCGGCCTGGGCCTGTCGATCGTCAAGCACATCTGCGCCAACCACGGTGGCGACGTGCGCGTCTGGAGCGACGGCCAGCACGGCTCGACCTTCACGATCCGGCTGCCCGTCGCCTCTGAGACGCTCGAGTCGTTCGACCAGAACCGTGAACCACCAACCCCCACAAAGGAGTTCCGCCGATGACCCGAATCCTCGTGGTCGAGGACGAGGTGTCCTTCTCCGACCCGTTGTCCTACCTGCTGGAGAAGGAGGGGTACGAGGTCGAGGTCGCGGAGAACGGTCCCGACGCCGTGTCCGCCTTCGAGGCCGACGGCGCCGACCTCGTCCTGCTCGACCTCATGCTGCCCGGGCTGTCCGGCATCGACGTCTGCCGCACGATCCGGCAGCGCTCCAACGTGCCGGTCATCATGCTGACGGCCAAGGACGGCGAGATCGACAAGGTCGTCGGGCTGGAGATCGGGGCGGACGACTACGTCACCAAGCCCTACAGCTCGCGCGAGCTGCTGGCCCGGATCAAGGCCGTCCTGCGCCGCCGTGCCGAGCCGGAGGAGCTGGTGCCGTCGACGATCGAGGGCGGTCCCGTGCGCATGGACGTCGACCGGCACGTCGTGGCCGTCGACGGCGAGCAGATCCAGCTCCCGCTCAAGGAGTTCGAGCTGCTCGAGATGCTGCTGCGCAACGCCGGCCGGGTGCTCACCCGCGTCCAGCTGATCGACCGGGTCTGGGGCAGCGACTACGTGGGTGACACCAAGACGCTGGACGTGCACGTCAAGCGGCTGCGCGCCAAGGTCGAGCCCGACCCCGCCAAGCCGGTGCACATCGTCACCGTCCGCGGGCTCGGCTACAAGTTCGAGGCCTGACCACGCGAAGGGGGGGGCCGACCGGATCAACCGGTCGGCCCCCCCTTCGTCATGGGTCGGGTGGGTCAGTGCTCCTCGGACTCCGCGGTGCTGCTCGGGGACGGCTCCGGGGTCCAGCCCTCGGGGGCGTAGGGCCGGTAGTAGCCGCTCGGGTCGACGGCCGGGACCAGGAGCGGCACCGTCTTGTCGACGGCGCTGACCTCGACGTCGACCATCGCGCCGGCTCCCTCCTCCAGACCGCTGAGCGTCAGGTCGGCGTCGTCGCCGAGCACGACCAGCGAGTTCGGCTCGACGGTGGTCGAGGCCTCGCTCCCGCCGGCCGAGATGGTGAACTCGACCTCGTCGGAGCCCGTGTTCTCCACGGTGCCGGTGACGACGGCGTCGCCGCCCTCCAGGCCGGTGACCAGGGCGAGGTTCTCGATCTGGACGTCGGGCAGGCCCTTGACGGCCACGCCGTCGCCGATCGACTGCGTCTCTGCCGTCTGGAACGGGGAGAACACGGAGCAGCCGGCGGTGCCGACGGCCAGGACGACGGTCAGCGCGAGGGCGCGGCCACGGGTGCGGAGATTGTGCGTCACGGGGCACATCGTACCGGGACCGCGCCGGCCGGTGGATCGGGGTGTGCCCTGGATGATCGACCCACCGCGGCCCCTTGCCGTCGGCCGTCCCCCCGCCCGCGCGGGGCATTCTGTCGCTCCCGGTCACCTGTGCGACCCACGACACGCCGTGTTAAACTGGAGGTCGCGAAAGGGGCAATCTCCACATGGATTTCAAGGTCGGCGAGACGGTCGTGTATCCCCACCACGGGGCTGCTTTGATCGAAGAGATCAAGTTCCGAAAGATCAAGGGCGAGGACAAGCAGTACCTCAAGTTGAAGGTGGCACAGGGCGACCTGACCATCGAGGTTCCCGCCGAGAACTGCGACCTCGTGGGTGTCCGCGACGTCGTCGGCAAGGAAGGACTGGACCGGGTCTTCGAGGTGCTGCGCACGCCGCACGCCGAGGAGCCCACGAACTGGTCGCGTCGCTACAAGGCCAACCTCGAGAAGCTGGCCTCCGGTGACGTCATCAAGGTCTCCGAGGTCGTGCGCGACCTCTGGCGCCGCGAGAAGGACCGAGGCCTGTCCGCGGGCGAGAAGCGGATGCTGGCCAAGGCGCGCCAGATCCTCGTCTCCGAGCTCGCACTGGCGGAGAAGACGGACGAGGACAAGGCCGAGACCATCCTCGACGAGGTCCTGGCTTCCTGAAGGACACAGTCCTGAACCACGGGCAGCGCGACGACGCCCACACCGACTCCGGTGTGGGCGTCGTCGTCGTGGCAGCCGGGTCCGGCAGGCGGCTGGGTGCCGACCGGCCCAAGGCCTTCGTCGAGCTCGCGGGGGTGACGCTCCTCGAGCACGCGCTGCGTGGCGTGGTCGCCGCGGGCGTCGACGAGGTGGCGGTGGTCGTCCCGCTCGACCTGGTCACGCAGGCGGAGGCGGTCGCGGCACCCCTCGGCGCACCCACGGGGCCGACGATGACCGTCGTTGCCGGAGGGGCCGAGCGCACCGACTCGGTCGCGGCGGGGCTGTCGGTCCTCTCCGAGCGGGTGCACCTCGTGCTCGTGCACGACGCGGCCCGGTGCCTGACCCCCGCGGCCGTCTTCGATCGCGTGCTCGCGGCGCTCGAGCGGGGGGCGAAGGGGGCGATCCCGGGGGTCCCCGTCGTGGACACGATCAAGACCGTCGACCCCGACGGGTTCATCACGGGAACCCCCTCGCGTGACTCGCTGCGTGCGGTGCAGACGCCGCAGGGGTTTCGGCGGGACGTGCTCGAGGAGGCCCACGCCTCGGGGGTGTCCGCGACTGACGACGCCGCGCTCGTCGAGGCACTCGGTCACCGGGTCCTCGTCGTCGAGGGGGACCACCGCTCGCTGAAGATCACGACCCCCGAGGACCTCGCGCACGCCGAGCGCCTGCTGCGCGCTTGAGGCCGCAACTGCTTAGGCAGTTGCGATCCCTGTACGCAACCGCTTAGGCAGTTGCGGCCCACCCTCTGCAACTGCCTAAGCAGTTGCAGAGGGTCGTCAGAGGTGGCGGCGCACGGCCAGGGCGGCGGCGCGACCGGCCCGGTTGCCCCCGATGGTGCTCGCAGACGGCCCGTAGCCGACGAGCTGCACCCGCGGGTCGACGGCGCTCGTCACCGAGGTCTGCACGTCCGTGCTGCCGGGCAGCAGCGCGATGCCGCCCTCGGGGCTGCGCAGGCCCAGCGGCGCCAGGTGGCGCACCGCGGGACGGAAACCGGTCGCCCACAGGATCGCGCCGACCCGCTCGAAGCTCCCGTCCGCCCACCGCACCCCGTCCCGCTCGATCCGCTCGAACATCGGACGCCGTCGGTCGTAGACACCGGTGCGGGCCGCGGGCATCTCCTGGGGTCGCAGCGCCAGCCCGGTCACCGAGACGACGCTGGCCGGAGGACGGCCCGTGCGCACCCGGTCCTGGACGAGCTCGATGGCCTCGCGGCCGGAGAACTCCCCGTCGTTCCACACCGGCTCGCGCCGGGTCACCCAGATGACGTGCGCGATCATGGCGATCTCGCCGATGAACTGCACGGCGGACGCGCCACCACCGACGACGAGCACGCGCTTGCCGCGGAAGTGCTCCGCCCCCGGGTAGGCGACGGTGTGCCACTGCTCCCCGGCGAAGTCCCGCTGGCCGGGGTAGGCCGGGACGAACGGGCGCGTCCACGTCCCCGTGGCGTTGACCAGCGTGCGCGTGGTCCAGGACCGCTCCCCGGCGCGGACCACGAGCAGCCCGTCCTCGTCTCGCACCCGGTCGACGAGGACCGGCCGCAGCACCGGCAGCTCGTGGGTGACCTCGTACTCGTCGAACCACTCGGCGATGACCTCGTTGGCCCGGTCCCCCGAACCACCCGGAGCGGGCGCGTCCGGCAGGTCGGCGACACCGTGGACGTCGTCCATCGACAGCGAGTCCCAGCGGTGCTGCCACGCCCCACCCGGGCGGGTGTTCGCGTCGAGGACCACGTGCTCCACGCCGAGGCGGCGCAGGTGGAAGGACGCGGACAGACCTCCCTGGCCCGCACCGATGACCACCGACTCGTGGATCTGCACGGAGTCCACGCTAGACGTCCTCGCGTGCGGGGCCGGTGCTGCGAGACTGGCGCCATGACAGCCCTGCCCCGCACCGGGATCGGTGTCGACGTCCATGCCTTCGCCGAGCCCGGCTCCGGGCGCGAGCTGTGGGTCGGGGGACTGCTGTGGCCGGGCGAGGTGGGCCTCGAGGGGCACTCCGACGCCGACGTCGCCTGCCACGCGGCCTGCGACGCGCTCTTCTCGGCCGCGGGGATCGGTGACCTCGGGGCGCACTTCGGGACCGGCAGGCCGGAGCTCGCCGGGGCCTCCGGACTGACCCTCCTGGCCGAGGCGGCGCGACTCGTCGGCGAGGCGGGCTTCGTGATCGGCAACGTCGCGGTGCAGGTCGTCGGCAACCGGCCCAAGGTCGGCACCCGCCGCGACGAGGCCCAGACGGCCATGTCTCAGGCGTGCGGCGCTCCGGTCAGCCTGAGCGGCACGACCTCCGACGCCCTGGGCCTCACCGGCCGCGGGGAGGGCGCGGCCGGGCTCGCCACCGCACTCGTCGTCCCCGCCCGGGGGGCCTGAGCCCCCGCACCACTTCGCAACTGCCTAAGCAGTTGCGACCTAGCGCGGTGTCGTAGCGTGTGGGTGTCATGATCGGTCCCAGCAGCGTCGTTGATCTTCGGTCCCGCCTCGGGGAGGTCGGGTACCTGGCCGACGACGGCCTGGCGACCGTCGCCCACCTCGCCATGGCGATGCAGCGGCCGCTGCTGCTCGAGGGTGAACCCGGCACCGGCAAGACCGCCCTCGCCGAGGCACTGGCCGAGTCCTTCGACCTGCCGCTGATCCGCCTGCAGTGCTACGAGGGCATCGACGCCAGCCAGGCGCTCTACGACTGGGACTTCACCCGCCAGATCCTCCACCTGCGTGCACTGGAGGCCACGGGCGAGGCGGTGGACACGAGCGTCGTCGAGCAGTCCCTCTTCGACGAGCGCTTCCTCATGGCCCGACCGATCCTGCGCGCCCTGCGGGAGAGTCCGGCGGTGCTCCTGGTCGACGAGATCGACCGCGCCGACGACGAGTTCGAGGCATTCCTCCTCGAGGTGCTCTCGACGTACCAGGTCTCGATCCCCGAGCTCGGGACGGTCCGCGCCGAGCAGCCGCCCATCGTCGTCCTGACCTCCAACCGGACACGGGACCTGCACGACGCCCTGCGGCGACGCTGCCTCTACCACTGGCTCGAGCACCCCGGCCCCGAGCGCGAGACCGCGATCGTGCGCGCCCGCCTGCCGCAGGTGAGCGCCGCGCTGACCGAGCGGGTCGTGGCCATCACGCAACGCCTGCGCCCCGAGGGCGTGCTGATGAAGCCGCCGGGGGTCGCCGAGACCCTGGACTGGGTCCGGGCCCTGCACGAGCTCGGCCGCACGGACATCGACCTGGAGTCGGCCTCGGCCACCATCGGGGCCCTGTGCAAGTACCGCGAGGACACCGACCGGGTGCGTGCACTCCTGCCCGAGCTCGTCGGCGGGTGAGTCGACGTGGCCCCGGGGACCTCCGCCGACCCGGTCGCCGGGCTCGTCGGCTTCACGGGTGCGTTGCGGGCCGCGGGCGTCCGGGCGGACCGGGCCAAGGACTTCGTCCAGGCCGTCGGTCACCTCGACGTCGGCAGGCGTGAGGACGTCTACTGGGCCGGCCGGGCCACGTTGTGCGACGAGCCGGACGACATCCCCGTCTACGACCGTGTCTTCGCGCGGTGGTTCGTCCCCGAGCGGGGTGACGACCCCCGCGCGCGGACGACGAGCGCCCAGCAGATCAGCGTGGCGCCGCTCGACGTCGACGACCCCGGCGAGGGCCAGCAGGAGGGTGACGGTGACGTGGTCACCGCCGTCGCCTCGACGATCGAGCAGCTGCGGCACCGCGATGTCGCCGAGCTCGCCCCGGACGAACGACAGCGCCTCAACTCCCTGCTCGCAGGGCTGGACGCCCGCGGCCCGGTGCGCCGATCGCGACGGCGCTACGCCTCGGCGCGCGGGGAGATCGACATCCCCCGCACGGTCCGCGAGCAGCTGCGTCGGGGCGGTGAGCCGGGTCCGCTGCGCCGACGCACGCGGCGCGACCGTCCCCGCCGGGTGGTCCTGCTCATCGACGTGTCCGGATCGATGGAGCCGTACGCGGACAGCCTGCTCCGGCTGGCCCACCGAGCGGTGGTCGCGGCCCCCCGCACGACGGAGGTCTTCACGCTCGGGACGCGACTGACCCGGGTCACGCCGGCCATGCGCCACCACGATCCCGACCTCGTGCTGGCCGAGGCCGGGTCGATGGTGCCGGACTGGTCGGGCGGGACCCGGCTGGGCGAGGTGCTGCGGGCCTTCGTGGACCGCTGGGGCCAGCGCGGGGTCGTCCGCGGCGCGGTCGTCGTCGTCGCCAGCGACGGCTGGGAGCGGGGTGGAGCGGAGCTGCTCGGCGAGCAGATGGCCCGGCTGCGTCGGCTGGCGCACGCGGTGGTCTGGGCGAACCCGCACCGGGGCAAGCCGGGCTACGCACCGGTCCAGGGCGGGATCGTCGCCGCCCTGCCCCACCTGGACGGGATGGTCGACGGGCACTCCCTGGCAGCCTTCGCAGAGCTGCTGGAGGTCGTCCGCGACGCCTGAGGGGCGCCGGTCGCGGCACCGGTCAGTCTCGGAGTACGGCGGCGAAGGCGGCCGCGACCGGGCGCCACGCGTCCTCGACGGCGGGTCCGGTCGCCTCGATCTCGGCCAGGACCGCAGGGACGTCGACGTCGGCGAGCTCGCGGGTGCCCACGTCCTTGCTCGCCCAGTCCGAGACGATCTCGCGGTCCGCCTCCGGATGCCCCTGCACGCCCCACACCGTGGGCGCGAGACGGGCGAGCAGCAGGTCGCCGCGGTCGTTCGTCGCCAGTGGCGTCGCGCCCGGAGGGAGCTCGGTGACGATGTCGTCGTTCCACTGCACCACGGGAGCGGCATCGGCAGCGGCGAGGACGGGGTCGGTGGCCAGCCCCGCGGAGGCCAGGACCGAGAGGACTCCCAGGGTGCGTCCCGCCGGGTTGCGCCCGACCCTCCCGCCGAGCGCCGAGGCGGCCAGCTGGTGACCGAGGCAGATGCCGAGGACCGGCACCGCCCCCTTCGCCGCGGTGCGGATGAGCTCGCGCGTGGCGGGCAGCCAGGGGGCCACCTCGTCGTCCGCGTGACCCATCTGCCCCCCGAGGACGAGGAGACCGTCGTGGCCGCTGAGGTCCTGCGGCAGGTCGTCCCCGGCAAACGGGCGGCGCACGTCGAGCGCGACCCCGGCCGCGGTGAGCCAGGTGCCCACGCGTCCCGGAGGGCAGGTCTGCTGGTGCTGGACGACGAGGAGGGCCATGGGCGGCAGGCTAACCCGCGGACGGGGATGCGTTTCCCCCGCGATCGGGGACCCGCAGGGAGGCGACCCGGGCCAGTCGCTGCAGCTCCGAGACGTGCCCGCACAGGGCCTCCCGGCCCTGCGTGGTGAGCGACACCAGCGTCAGCCGTCGTCCGTGGCTGACCTCGCGCGAGGTCGTGACGTACCCCGCTGCCTCGAGGCTGCTCAGGTGCTTGCTCAGTGCCGAGTCCGACAGGTCGACGTCGTCGCGGATGCTCGCGAAGGGCAGTCCTCGGGTCGGCGCGAGGACGGCGCAGATCTGCAGCCGGTGGCGCTGGTGCACCACCGGGTCGAAGATCGGGCGCGGCATGCCCCCAGAGTAGGTGACTTGCCGCGGTGGAAATGGCGGTCTCCCGCCGACGGCGCGGGTTGCTGGGGGTCTCCTCGAGGGCCCGGGCGACCCGGCGTCTTCCGTGGGCGAGGATGGGAGCCACAGCACAGGGGCTCTGCCCCCGACCCAGCGAAAGGAGTCGCGTCGTGTCCCAGACCGTCAAGGCCGTCATCGCCCGCTCGAAGGGGGCGGACGTCGAGCTCGTCGACATCGTCGTCCCCGACCCCGGGCCGGGTGAGGCCGTCGTCAATGTGCAGTCCTGCGGGGTCTGCCACACCGACCTGCACTACCGCGAGGGCGGGATCAACGACGAGTTCCCCTTCCTCCTCGGGCACGAGGCCGCCGGCACCGTCGAGGCCGTGGGCGAGGGTGTCACGGAGGTCGCCCCCGGTGACTTCGTCGTCCTCAACTGGCGTGCCGTGTGCGGCCAGTGCCGCGCCTGCGCCAAGGGCGAGCCGCAGTACTGCTTCGACACCCACAACGCGACGCAGGCGATGACCCTGACCGACGGCACGGAGCTGACGCCCGCGCTGGGCATCGGTGCCTTCGCGGAGAAGACGCTCGTCGCCGCCGGCCAGTGCACCAAGGTCGACCCGTCCGCCGACGCGGCCGCCGTGGGCCTGCTCGGCTGCGGTGTCATGGCCGGGTACGGCGCCGCGGTCAACACCGGTGGCGTCACCCGCGGTGACTCGGTCGCCGTCATCGGGTGCGGCGGTGTCGGCGACGCGGCCGTCGCGGGCGCCCACATCGCCGGGGCGACGACGATCGTCGCCGTCGACACCGACTCGCGGAAGCTCGAGATCGCCAAGGGCTTCGGCGCCACGCACACGGTCGACGCGAGCAGCGAGGACACCGTCGAGCGCATCCGTGAGCTCACCGGCGGCTTCGGTGCGGACGTCGTCGTCGAGGCGGTGGGCCTGCCGCAGACGTACGAGCAGGCCTTCTACGCCCGCGACCTCGCCGGCACCGTCGTGCTCGTCGGCGTCCCGACGCCGGAGAAGGAGGTCACCCTCCCGATGATCGAGATCTTCGGTCGCGGCGGCGCCCTCAAGTCCAGCTGGTACGGCGACTGCCTGCCCAGCCGCGACTTCCCGGTGCTCGTCGACCTCTACCAGCAGGGACGCCTCGACCTCGACGCCTTCGTCACCGAGCGCATCGGCCTGGGGGACGTCGAGTCCGCCTTCGCGAAGATGCACGCCGGTGACGTCCTCCGCTCGGTGGTGATCCTGTGACCGCCCGCATCGACAAGGTCGTCACGTCCGGCACCTTCGAGCTCGACGGCGGCTCGTGGGAGGTCGACAACAACGTCTGGATCGTCGGCGACGACAGCGAGTGCATCGTCCTGGACGCCGGTCACGAGGCCGCCCCGATCCTCGAGGCGATCGGGGACCGGTCCCTCGTCGCGGTCGTGTGCACGCACGCGCACAACGACCACGTCAACGCCGCGGCCGATGTCGCCGACGCCACGCAGGCGCCGATCTGGGTGCACCCGGACGAGGCTCCGCTGTGGCGGATGACCTACCCCGACCGCGCGCCCGACGGCGCGCTCGCCCACGGGCAGGTCATCACCGTCGCGGGCACCGACCTGCACGTGCTGCACACCCCGGGCCACGCGCCCGGCGCCTGCTGCCTGCACGCGCCGGAGCTGGGCGTCGTCTTCTCCGGCGACACCCTCTTCGACGGTGGGCCCGGGGCCACGGGGGGCCGCTCGTACAGCGACTACGACCGGATCGTCACCTCGATCCGGGAGAAGCTGCTCGGGCTCCCCCCGAACACCGTCGTGCACACCGGGCACGGGCCGGACACCACGATCGGGGCCGAGGTCGCGCGCGAGCCGGAGTGGGAGCGTCCCGAGGGCGCCTAGCCGGTTCGCACCGACGGACGGCGAACGGGGCTGCCCGCGCGGCCCCCTTCGCCCCGCCCTCCTCGACCGGTCGGATGTCCGCCACGTGCGTGCGCGCCGTTAGCCTTGGGCCTGTGACCCTGCAGCTCTTCGACTCCGCCACACGCACCCAGCGCGACTTCGTCCCCGTCACCCCGGGTCGGGTGGGGATGTACATCTGTGGGCTGACGACGCAGGGCGCGCCGCACATCGGTCACCTGCGCTTCGCCGTGGCCTTCGACATCCTGCGGCGGTGGCTCGTGCGCGGGCACGGCTACGAGGTCTCCCTCGTGCGCAACGTCACCGACATCGACGACAAGATCCTGCGCAAGGCCGAGGAGACGGGCGAGGACTGGTTCGCCCTCAGCTACCGCAACGAGCGCTACACCGCCGAGGCCCTCGACCTGCTCGGCGTGCTCCCCGCGACCTACGAGCCGCGCGCCACCGGGCACATCACCGAGATGGTCACGCTCATCGAGACCCTCGTGGAGCGGGGCCACGCCTACCCGGCCGAGGACGGCAGCGGTGACGTCTACTTCGACGTCAAGAGCTGGCCCTCCTACGGCGAGCTGAGCAACCAGGGGCTCAACGACATGGTGGCGGCCGACGACGCGGACCCGCGGGGCAAGCGCGACCCGCGCGACTTCGCCCTGTGGAAGGGACGCAAGGCGGGCGAGCCGGGCAGCGCCAACTGGCCGACGCCCTACGGAGAGGGTCGTCCCGGGTGGCACCTCGAGTGCTCGGCCATGTCCCGCAAGTACCTCGGGGACACCTTCGACATCCACGGCGGCGGCATCGACCTGCGCTTCCCCCACCACGAGAACGAGCAGGCGCAGTCGCGGGCCGCGGGCCTCGGCTTCGCGAACTACTGGCTGCACAACGGCTGGGTGACGGTCAAGGGCGAGAAGATGGGCAAGTCCCTCGGCAACGCCCTCGAGGTCCAGCAGCTCGTGCGTGACCACGACCCGCTGACCGTGCGCTACTTCCTCACCGCCGCGCACTACCGCTCGATGATCGAGTACCACCCCGGCTCGCTGGACGAGGCGGGCTCGGCCGTGGAGCGCATCGCGGGCTTCCTGCGTCGGGCGCTGCCGGGTCAGCCGGTCGTCGAGGCGGACCCGCAGGTGGAGATCCCCGCGGAGTTCACCGAGTCGATGGACGACGACCTCGGGGTCGCCGGCGCCCTGGCCGTGATCCACGAGACCGTCCGCAGGGGCAACACCGCGCTGGACGAAGGGGGTCGGGCCGAGGCCGCGGAGATCGCCGCCACGGTCCTGGCGATGACCGACGTCCTCGGGATCAACCCGCTGTCCGCCGCCTGGGGTGGCGCGGGCGGCAGCCGTGAGGAGGAGTTGCACGAGGTGCTCGACGTGCTCGTGCGGATGCAGGTCGACGCGCGCGCGGAGGCCCGCGCCGCGCGCGACTTCGAGACAGCCGACCGGATCCGGGACGGCCTCGTCGAGGCCGGG
Source organism: Janibacter sp. DB-40 (assembly GCF_029510815.1). Lineage (NCBI taxonomy): Bacteria > Bacillati > Actinomycetota > Actinomycetes > Micrococcales > Intrasporangiaceae > Janibacter > Janibacter sp. DB-40. The sequence goes on from NZ_CP120360.1 coordinate 346,063, forward strand.
ATCACCGTCGAGGACACGCCGGGCGGCGCCCGGTGGAGCCTGAGGAAGGAACACTGATGGCCGGCAACAGCCAACGACGCGGGGCCGTGCGCCGGTCCGGGTCCAAGAAGGGGATGCAGGTCGGCACGGGCGGCCAGCGTCGCAAGAGCCTCGAGGGCAAGGGCCCGACGCCCAAGGCGAGCGAGCGTCCCAACCACAAGGCCTACAAGCCCCAGTCGGAGCAGAAGCGCCCCGCGAAGCCGCAGCGCAAGAAGACCTCCTCGACCGAGGTCGTCGCCGGGCGCAACTCGGTGCTGGAGGCGCTGCGCTCGCAGCTGCCGGTGACGACGATGTACGTCGCCCACCGCATCGACAGCGACGACCGGGTCAAGGAGGCGCTGCAGGTGGCCGTCGCCGCCGGCACGCCGATCCTCGAGGCGTCCCGGCAGGAGCTGGACCGGCTCACCGACGGCGCCGTGCACCAGGGCATCGCGATCCAGGTGCCGCCGTACCAGTACGCGCACCCGAAGGACTTCATCGACTCCTCGCTGCCGGGCGTCCCGCTCGTCGTCGCACTCGACTCGATCACCGACCCGCGCAACCTCGGGGCGATCGTGCGCTCCACCGCCGCCTTCGGTGGCCACGGCGTCGTCGTCCCGCAGCGGCGCAGCGCCGGCATGACCGCGTCGGCGTGGAAGACCTCCGCCGGTGCCGCCGCGCGTCTGCCGGTCGCGCAGGCCGCGAACCTCACCCGTGCCCTCGAGGACTACCGCAAGGCCGGCTTCTTCGTCGTCGGGCTCGACATGGACGGTGACGTCGAGCTGCCCGGGCTGGAGCTGGCGACCTCGCCGCTCGTGGTCGTCGTCGGCTCCGAGGGCAAGGGCCTCTCGCGTCTCGTGCGCGAGACCTGCGACCAGATCGTCTCGGTGCCGATGAGCAGTGCCGTCGAGTCCCTCAACGCGGGCATCGCGACCAGCGTGGCCCTGTACGAGATCGCCCGCCTGCGCCACGCCGAGGGGTGATTGCCCGGGCGCACCGCGCATGATGGGGTTGGGGCTGAGCGGGGGTCGCAGGGGTCCTCGCCAGTGCAGGAGGGAACCCGATGTCCGCAATGCCCCCACCCCCGCCTCCCGGCGGTGACCAGTCCGGCTACCAGCCGGCACCCGCGTACTCGTCCCCGGGTGGTCACCCCGGCGGCCCGGTGATGACGACGGCGCCACCGTCGATCGTCCGGGCCAAGTACGCGATGTGGGCCGGTGCCGTGCTCCACCTGATCACGGTCTTCACCTCCTTCCTCGGCATGGACGACATGCGCGCCCAGCTCGAGGAGGCGCTGACCGAGCAGGGGGTCGCCTTCACGGACGGCACCATCGACGCGGCCCTGGCCGTGGGGATGGCCATCAGCGTCGGCATGGGTGTCATCGGCGTCGTCCTGTGGCTGCTCATGGCCTGGCTCAACGGCAAGGGCAAGGGATGGGCGCGCATCGTGGCGACGGTGCTCTTCGCGCTCTTCGTCATCAGCTTCCTCTTCAGCTTCGCGCAGGCCACCGCGGTGACGATGATCGTCAACACCCTGGTGCTCCTGGCCGGTGCCGCGGCGATCTTCTTCCTCTGGCAGAAGGACTCCACCGCCTGGTTCCGGGCGCACAAGGGCGTCTGAGCCCACGGACGAAGGGGGCGCGCCGGCCGGCTCAGCCACCCTCCTCGTCGACCACGGGGAGCTCGGCGGTGTCCGTCCCCAGGATCTCGCGCTCGTCGGGCTTGCCGGGCAGCACCTCGTGCAGGTAGTCCGCGAGCGCGTCCTCGATGGGGATGTCGTGGCCGGTGCGCTCGGCCAGGTACCACCGGTGCTCGAGGATCTCGTGGAAGAGCTCGGCCGGCTCGAGCTTGCCGCGCATCTCGCGCGGCACCGCGCGGGTCGTCGGCTCGTAGATGCGGGAGAGCCAGTCGTGGGCGACGAGGGACTCCTCGTCGCCCTGGCGGTCGGTCGCCGCGCGGTAGGAGTCGAGGTCGTTGAGCAGGCGACGGGCCTGGTTCTCCTCGACGTCGAGACCGGTGAGGCGCAGCAGCCGGCGGCTGTGGTGCCCGGCGTCGACGACCTTGGGCTCGATGCGCACGTGGGTTCCGTCGAGGTCGGTGGCGATCGCCAGCTCGTCGACGTCGAAGCCCAGGGCGTTCAGCCGCCGGATCCGCTCGTCGACCCGCCACCGCTCGCCGGCCTCGAACCACTCGTCACCGGTCAGCTCCTGCCACAGCCCGCGGTAGCGCTCGATGATCTCGTGGGAGACCTCGATCGGGTCCAGGCCCTCGGGCAGGTACCCCCCGGCGGCCAGGTCCATCATCTCGCCGGCGATGTTGACCTCGGCCAGGTCGAGGTCGTGCTCGCGCTGCCCGGTGCTCAGCGTGTCGTGCAGCTCGCCCGTCTCCGCGTCGACGAGGTAGGCCGAGAAGGCGCCGGCGTCGCGGCGGAAGAGCGTGTTGGACAGGGAGACGTCCCCCCAGAAGAACCCGGCGAGGTGCAGTCGGGCCAGCAGGACCGCGAGGGCGTCGGCCAGTCGGGTCGTCGTGTCCGCGCGCAGGTGCTGGCTGAAGAGCGCCCGGTAGGGCAGCGAGAACTGCAGGTGCCGGGTGACCAGGCACGCGTCGAGCGGGTTGCCGTCGGCGTCGGTGCGTCCGGAGACCACGGCGAGGGGCTCGACGCACGGCAGGTCGAGGCGGCGCAGCGCCCGCAGCAGCTGGTACTCCCCCCGGGCGAGGTCGGCCGAGATCTCCTTGACGGCGATGATCCCGCCGGAGAGATGCGCGAAGCGCACGACGTGCCGGGAGATGCCGCGGGGGAGGGCAGCGAGGATCTCGGGGGGCCAGTCCTCGAGCGGGACCGACCAGGGCAGGTCGAGCAGTGCGGGGTCGGGCCGGGCGGCGGAGATGTCCAACGGCACGGCTGCCTCCTCAGGCGGTCCGGGCGGCGGCGAGGGCGTCAAGGACCGCGGGGACCTCGGTGCAGTCGTCCAGGCGGGTGCGGGCGGCGGTCTCGCCGGGCCCGACCTTGATGGTCAGGTCCCGCGGACCGAGCACCGTGAATACGTGCTCGTCGGTGACGTCGTCGCCGAGGTAGACGACCGCGTCGACGCGCAGGTCCCCGGCGAGGGCCTGCACGGCGGTGCCCTTGTCCGCGGCGACGACGCTCAGCTCGTGGACGCCCTTGCCGGAGAGGAGGCTGACCCCTGACATCCGAGCGGCCTCGGCGGCGATGTCGGTGGCGGTGCCGACGGCGTCCTCGGGCAGCCCCCGGGTGTGCAGCACGAGCGCGGTCGGCTTGTGCTCCAGGCGGATCCGCGGGTCACGGGTGGCGACGGCGGGCTCGACCCAGGCGCGCAGCGCGGTCAGTCGGGCCTCGGCCGCCTGATCGGTGGGGCCCTGCCGGGCGCGGTTGGTCTCGGCGCCGTGGCTGCCGATGAGCGTCGTGCCCGAGCCACCGAGACCGCTGAGCTCGGCGAGGGTGGCCAGGTCGCGCCCGGAGACGACGGCTGTCCACGTGTCCGGGGCGGCCGTCAGCGTGGTGATCGCCTCGATCGTGCCGGCCTGCGGTCGGGCGTCCAGCGGGTCGAGGACGAAGGGGGCGAGGACCCCGTCGAAGTCCGTCGCCACGAGCAGCCGGGGCCGCGCGGCGACCGCCGCGACGCCGTCCCTGACCTCGGGGCGCACTCAGGCCCCCTTCGTCGTCGTCCGGGACGGGCGGTCCGGTGCCGTCTCGAGGTTGGCGAGGAAGGTGTCCGCCCACTTCTGCACGTCGTTGTCGGCGACGCGCCGACGCAGTGCCCTCATCGACCGGCGCTTGTCCTTCTCTGGCATGGTCATCACGCGCAGCATCACCCGCTTCAGGCCCTCGATGTCGTGCGGGTTGCACCGGAAGGCCTGTTTCATCTCGTGCCACGCGCCGGTGAACTCGCTGAGGATGAGCGCGCCGCCGTCGTCGTGGCGGCAGGTGACGTACTCCTTGGCCACGAGGTTCATCCCGTCGCGGAGGGGGGTGACGAGCATGATGTCGGCCGCCTGGAAGAGCGCGGCCATCTCCTCGCGCGGGTAGCTCTGGTGCAGGTAGTTCACGGCCGGCGCGCCGATGGTGGAGTAGGCGCCGTTGATGTGGCCGGCCGTCGTCTCGACCTCGGTGCGCAGCTGCTGGTAGGCCGCGACCCGCTCGCGGCTGGGGGTGGCCACCTGGACGAAGGTGACGTCCGGCGTGGAGATGGCGCCGTCGGCGAGCAGCTCCTCGTAGGCCTTGAGACGGTGCCGGATGCCCTTGGTGTAGTCGAGGCGGTCGACACCGAGCATCACCACCTCCGGGTCCCCGAGCGAGGCACGGATCTCCCTGGCCCGCTCCTGGACGGCCTCGGTGCGCGCCAGCTCCTCAAGACCTTGGTAGTCGACGCTGATCGGGACGGCGGAGGCGCGGACCCGGCGACTCGTGCCGTCCGGGTCCTGGGTGGTGACGACCTCTCCCTTCGTCGTGCGCCCGTCGAGCTGGCGGCAGGCGCGCAGGAAGTTCTGCGCGTCGGGGGCGCGCTGGAAGCCGAGGTAGTCGGCACCGAGGAGGCCCTCGAGGATGCGGGAGCGCCACGGGAGCTGGGCGAAGAGCTCCACGGGCGGGAAGGGGATGTGGTTGAACCAGCCGATCCGCACGTCGGGGCGGCGCTCGCGCACCATCGCGGGTACGAGCTGGAGCTGGTAGTCGTGGATCCACACCTTGGCGCCCTCGGCCGCCACCTCGCACACCGCCTCGGCGAAACGCTCGTTGACGATCTCGTAGCAGCGCCACCACTCGCGGTGGAAGTGGGCCTGGACGATGACGTCGTGGTAGATCGGCCAGAGCGTGTCGTTGCTGAAGCCCTCGTAGTAGCTCTCGCGCTCCTCCTCCGACAGGGGGACGGGGTGCAGCCACATCCCGGCCTCCTCGAAGGGCTCCGGAGCCTCACCCGTCTCGCCGGCCCACCCGACCCACGCGCCCTCGCGGTGCCGCATCACCGAGTCCATCGCGGTCACCAGCCCCCCGGGGGAGCGGTGCCACTCCGAGGAACCGTCGTCGGCGACGACACGGTCGACGGGGAGCCGGTTGGCGGCGATGACCAGATCGAACACGCGCTGGGCAGTCATGGGACGTACCTCCTGGATGATGGCCCTCCCACCATATGGCGATGGCCTTCCGCCGGGGCGTCCGGAGCACTAATGTCGATACATGAAGATCTCGGACGTTCTGCGCAGCAAGGGCTCTGATGTCGTCACGATCGCCCCGGACGACACGGTGGCCACCCTCCTGGGCCTCCTCGCCGAGCACCGCATCGGTGCCGTCGTCGTCTCCCGTGGTGACGGCGCGGTCGACGGCATCGTCTCCGAGCGGGACATCGTCCGGCACCTGCACAGCCTCGGTGCCGCCGTCCTCGACCAGCCGGTCAGCGCGATCATGACCGCCGAGGTGCACACCTGCAGCACCCACGACGACGTGCGCGACCTCGCGGCCCGGATGACCGAGCGGCGCATCCGCCACGTCCCGGTCGTCGAGGACGACACGCTGGTGGCCATCGTCAGCATCGGTGACGTCGTCAAGCACCGCATCCGCGACCTCGCCGCCGAGCGGGACCAGCTGGAGGCCTACATCACCCAGTGACGCCAGGTCACAGCCGCCACACAGGCATTTCTCCGTGATCACCCAACGACGGCCTTCTAGGCTGGTGGCATGACGACACAGGTGCTCGGGGAGGAACCGTCCCCGGAGGAGCGTGGTGAGGCCACGGTGTCGCACTTCGAGACGATCGGGCGCTATCGCGTGCTGCAGGAGCTCGGGCAGGGCGGCATGGGCATCGTCCACCTGGCCCTCGACGAGCGCGGGCGCGCCGTCGCCGTCAAGGTGCTGCGACCGCACGTGGCCCACGACGAGGACGCCCGTTCGCGGTTGGCCCGCGAGGTCGACACGCTCGCGAGGGTGCGCTCGGACCGGATCGCCCCGGTCTTCGACGCGGACCTCGAGGGCGATCGTCCCTACATCGTCACCCGCTACGTGCCCGGGCCGAGCCTCGACCAGCTCGTGCGCGACGAGGGGCCGCTCGACCCGCAGGCCCTGCTCTCTCTGGCGCGCGGGCTCGTCGACGCCCTGCGCGCCATCCACCGCGTCGGCGTGATCCACCGCGACCTCAAGCCCGGCAACGTCCTCATGCTCGACGGAGCCCCCGTCGTCATCGACTTCGGCATCGCCCACGTGGCCGAGAGCTCGCGGATGACCATGACCGGCCTGGTCATGGGCACCCCCGGCTACCTCTCGCCCGAGCTGGTCGAGGGCGGTGACGTCACCGCGGCCACGGACTGGTGGGGGTGGGCCGCGACCCTCGTGTTCGCGGCGACGGGACGACCCCCTTCGGCCGCGGTGGCATGGAGGCCGTCCTCGCCCGGGTCGCCCGCGGTGAGGCGGACCTGCGCGACGTCGACCCCGAGCTGGCCCCGCTGCTGTACGCCTGCTTCGACCCGGACCCGTCACGGCGTCCGGATGCCGATGAGGTGCTCACGGCTCTCGACGCCTGGGCCAACGGCCGTCCCGTGACCGAGGTCCTGCCGCAGCGCACCCGCACGCTCGAGCAGGGCGCGACGCACGTCATGACACCCGCGCCGGCGCCGGTCGAGCCGCCCTCCCCGTGGGGGCAGGGCGACTGGCGCGACCCGAACCCCCGTCCCGCGCCGGTGAGCGCGCCACCGCAGGCGAACCAGCAGTGGCCCGGCATGGCCCCGGGCGACCCGGACCGCCCGGGCGACCCGCGGATCGGTCGTCCCCGGCGCTCCGACGTCCTCGCCGCGCTGCTGGCCGTCCTCGTCGCGGTCTTCGCCGCTGCCCCGTGGGTGGGCCTGGCCCTGGCCCTCGTGTGGTCGTGGCTGGCCCGCACCGTCGACCTGTCGATGACGAGCACCGTGCGGCGGCGTCACCGCTCCGGGCGGCGCCGCAGCGACGGGGTCGTGGCCGCGTTGGCGAGCCCGTGGCACCTGCTCACCGGGGCGCTCCAGGCGCTGGTGTCGGCGCTGCTGCCCCTCGCCGTCGGTGCCGCCGGCGTCCTCGTGACGGCGCTTGGGCAGAGCGCGCTCGACGGGCTCGGCGTGCGGCTGGAGTCGCCGCTCCCGCTGGCCGCGGGCGCGCTGCTCGCGCTGCTCGTCGGGTGGTGGGGCCCGGGCGGTCCGGGCCTGCGTCGCGGTAGCCGCAGCCTCGCGCGCAGCGTCACCGGCATTCCGGTCGTGCGCCTCGTGGTCATCGCCGTGCTCGTCGTCATCGCCGTCGGGGTGCTCGGCGCCCTCCTGGCCGGTGCGCTCGACATCACGTGGTGGCCCGGCACTCTCTCGCCCCTACCCGGACCGGAGCAGCTGCCCACCCGATGACGACACCGCCTCCACCCCCGCGACCGCGCCGGGACCCCCAGGGGTCCCGGGCGGTGCAGGACCCCATCACCGACGACCTGACCCCCCAGCAGCGTGCCGCTCGTGACTCCGCTCGGGAGTCGTCGGCGTCGGAGCAGACGGCGGTGGCCGTGCCGGTGACGAAGCGGCGCCGCGACTCGCGCTTCCGCCCTGCGGAGAAGACGCAGTCGGTGCCCCGGCCACGCCAGGAGCCCAAGCCCGAGGAGCGCACGAAGAAGCCCCACCGGGACAAGCCGGTGCCCCGGCCGGCGGCCAAGCCGAAGCGGGAGAAGTCGGCGCCCACGCCGCGGCGGGAGCACCGCCCCCGCTTGCGCCCGCTGCTGCGCGGGGAGGAGCCGACGCAGACGATCCCGCTGCGAGGCTCCCTGCGCGGCACCCCCTACCGTGACCCGCGTGTCACGCGCGCGGTCGCGGAGGAGCAGGCCGCGACGACCGCCCTTGACCTCGCGCTGCGCGTCGCCGAGCTGATGTTGCGCTCCGGCTCCAGCTCCAGCGGTGTCGAGACGGCCGCGATCGCCGTCGGTGTCGCCGCGGGTCTGGAGGACCTCGACGTCGACCTGACGATGCAGTCCCTGCACATGCAGTGCCGGACGCCGTCGGGGCAGACGATCTCGCGGCTGCGGGTGGTGCGCCAGCCCCGGCAGGACTTCGCCCGTCTGGCGATGGTGCACGCCCTCGTCGACGACCTGATCTCCGGGGACATCGACGTCGAGCAGGCCGACGCGAAGATCAAGGAGATCAACACCACGCGTCGCACCTGGTCGCGCTGGGTGGTCGCGCTCGGCGAGGGAAGCGTCGCCGGCGGTATCGCGCTCATCCTCGGTGCCACCGTCTTCGGTGTGCTCCTGGCGATGCTCTCGGGCGTGCTCATCATCATGCTCGCCGGGTGGGTCGCGCGGATCGACCTCCCGGACTTCTACCTGGGTGCGCTGGGTGGGGCGCTGGCCACGGTGATCGCCTTCCTCGCGTACGTGTACGGACCGATCAACGGCGCCGACTTCGCCTTCGTCGTCGCGGGTGGGATCGTCGCCCTACTGCCCTCACGCACCCTGACATCGGCCACGGAGGACCTCCTCTCGGGTTTCCCCGTGACGGGGACGGCACGGTTGTTCGCCGTGATGTTCCACACCCTCGGTCTGATCATCGGTGTCGCCAGCGGCCTGGGGATCAGCCTCCAGCTGGCCGTCGCGCTCGAGCTCGGCTTCGAGCCCCCCGGGATCGACAAGCTCGCGTGGGCCTCGGCCCCCGTCCCGGTCGTCATCGTGGGGGCGGTCTTCATCGGCTTCGCCGGTGCCCTCACCCTGCAGAACAATCCACGGATGCTCCCGCCCGCCGCCATCCTGTGCGCGCTCGGGGTGACCGTCGCGCTGGCCTCCACGGATGCCGGCCTGGGCCGCGTGACGTCCACCGGGATCGCGGCCGTGGTCATCGGCTTCTTCGCGCGACTGATCGCCCTGCGCATGGACTCCCCGCCCATCACCCTCTTCGTGCCCGCGTCCTTCGGCCTGTATCCCGGTCTGGGGATCTTCATCGGGCTGTACCACCTGACGAGCTCAGCGGGTGGGTACAACCTCGAAGGGGGTCTGGTCTCGGTCTTCTCCTCGCTCGGCGTGATCATGGCGATCGCGACGGGAGCGACGTTGGGGGACAGGCTCGCTACGCCACTCGACGCACCCGTCGCCCAGCGGCGGAAGCAGGCCGTGGAGGCCGAGAGCGACCGGCGCACGGACGATGGCTGGGAGATCGTCTAGCAACACTTGGTCACAGGGTTTGACCCGTTTGATCACAGGACGGTAACGTTCCCCCGTCCGCAGATGGCCAGACCTTCTGGCAGCTTCACCACGAAGCCCCCTGAACTCCGTGGAAGGAAATCCCACCGCATGTTCTACTCCCCCAAGCACGCCACGGCCGTTGCCGCCTCCCCGACCCGCCGGCGGATCGCCGGTGTCGCGGTTGCAGGTGCCACCGCAGCCGTCGGCTCCATCGCCACCGCCTCCAGCGCGAACGCCTCGACGTCCAGCGGCGTCTGGGACCGCGTCGCCCAGTGCGAGAGCGGCGGCAACTGGTCGATCAACACCGGCAACGGTTTCTACGGCGGCCTGCAGTTCACCACCTCCACCTGGCAGGCCTTCGGTGGCGGCCAGTACGCCCCGAACGCGCACCAGGCCACCAAGGCCCAGCAGATCGAGGTCGCCCAGAAGACGCTGCAGGTGCAGGGTCCCGGCGCGTGGCCCGTGTGCTCCGTCGAGGCCGGCCTGACCACGGCCAACGGCATGACCGGCGGCTCCTCCGCCCCGGCCCCCGAGCCCGCCCCGGAGCCGGCCCCGGCCCCGGCCCCGGAGCCCGCCCCGCAGCAGGCGCAGGAGCGCTCCGCTGACCAGGGCGCCTCCCGCAGCGCCGAGCGCAGCGGTGCCGGCCTCGCCGTCGACGGCATCTTCGGCCCGAACAGCAAGGCCGCCGTCGAGAAGTGGGTCGGCGGCAGCGTCGACAGCAACCTGAGCTCCGACGACATCAAGGCCCTGCAGGGTGCGCTCGGCGTGACCCAGGACGGCATCGTCGGCCCGATCACGACCAGTGCGCTCCAGGCGCACGTCGGCGCGACGCAGGACGGCATCTGGGGTCCGAAGACCACCGCCGCGCTGCAGCAGCACCTCAACGGCTGAGACTGAGTTCTTCGCCCTCGAAGGGGGCGTCGCACCCACGGGTGCGACGCCCCCTTCGTCATGTCCGGCCGCGCCGGTCGAGGTGGGATTCCGCCCCCGGCGGGCGCCCTGCCCTTCCGCTGGTCGAGGTGGGAGTCCGCGCAGCGGGCGACCCTCGAGACCACGATCACGGAACCAAAGGGCCAAAAGTTACAAGTCTGTATTTATGTGACGAGTGTTGTTTGTGGGACTCATGAGTCCTTAGCGTCGCTCTCGGACGTGCGGGGCCCTCTGCCCGCACTCAGCCGAAAGGACCTCAAACATGTTCAGCACCAACGACTTCCCCGATCAGCCGACGTCGCGTCGCGGCCGTCGGTTCAAGGTTGCCGGCGCCACCATCACCATGGGCGCGCTCGCGGCGGGCGGGGTCGTCGTCGCGACCGGCGCCGGCGCCTCCGGCACCGTCTGGGACCGCTTGGCCGACTGCGAGTCGTCGGGCAACTGGAGCATCAGCACCGGCAACGGCTACTACGGCGGCCTGCAGTTCTCCTTCCAGACGTGGAAGGGCTTCGGTGGCCAGAAGTACGCCTACACCGCCGACCGCGCCACCAAGGGCCAGCAGATCGAGATCGCCCAGGAGGTCCTCAAGGTGCAGGGCCCGGGCGCCTGGCCGGTCTGCTCCGTGCGAGCGGGCCTGACGGTCGCCAACGGCCTCGCGGTGGACCCGTACAGCGGTCAGGAGCGCGCCTCGCGCGACTCCGAGCGCACCGCGGTCTCCGCCGGTGAGCTCGCCGTCGACGGTATCCGTGGACCGAAGACCAACGCCGCCATCGAGAAGTGGGTCGGTCAGTCCCAGGACGGCAATCTCGGCTGGCACGACCGCGCCGCCCTCCAGGCCAAGCTCGGGGTGAACCGCGACGGCATCGTCGGCCCGATCACGACCAGCGCTCTGCAGCGCAAGGTCGGCGCCGACGTCGACGGCGTCTGGGGGCCGCAGACGACCACGCGCCTGCAGAGCTTCCTCAACAAGTACGTCCTCTGAGGACGGTGACTCGATGAGAGCCGGGACCGCGGGCTACGATGCCGCGGTCCCGGTTTTTCGTCCCCGGGCACGCTGGCGTGGCGCAATTGGCAGCGCACCTGTCTTGTAAACAGGTGGTTGGGGGTTCGAGTCCCCCCGCCAGCTCCACCCATCGACGGTGGCTGAGGTGCGAGGCCGTTCACGGCCGAAGCCTCGAAGCCGGGCTCGGCGGCTAGGACGGCACACACCTGGCCACCTGCGAAAAGCAGGAGCACCTCACCGCATGTCACCGTGACAACAACACGGGCTGCTCCTAGGGTGCTCGATGACCCCCGCCCCCCGGGGGAAGATCGTCCGCCTTCGCGCGGCGCGATCCGCGTTGCCCCCTTCCCTCCCCCAGACGAAGGGGGCATTCGTGTTTCCAGGGTCGGCGGCTAGAACCGGTCAGCCCTCCACTTCCGCACGCAGCCTTGCCGAAGAAGTCCGAGTCAGGCCGCCCGATGTCAACAAAAAGCCCGGGATGACGGGCGGGTGGCATGTCAGCAGGAGCCATCAGAGAAGGCCCAAGGGCAAGCAGGTGGTTGGGGGGTTCGAGTCCCCCCGCCAGCTCCCTGCCGGCGCAGATTCGGAAGCGTTGCAGGACTGGTTCCGCGAGTTCTCCTAGTGACGACTACTCGCCGGTGGCGCCGTCGATCGCTTCCCGGAACAGATCGGCGTGACCGTTGTGCCGGGCGTACTCTTCGATCATGTGCGTGAGGATCCAACGCAGGCTCGGCCCGCGGCCGTCGGGCCAACGATGTGCTGCTTCTCGTGCCAGACCGCCGTCGGCCACGGCCCGCTCTGCGGAGTCCCGCGCCCGCTCGACGGTGCTCGACCACAGGGCTCGGAGCTGCTCGGGTGAGTCGGCGGCGGCCGAGTTCCAGTCCCAGTCCTCATCGGCATCCCAGTCCACCGAGGCCCAGGGTTCTCGGTTCGGCACGTCCCACAGCCACCGACCAAACCAGTGGTCCTCGACGTAGGCCATGTGCTTCAGCAGGCCACCGAGCGTCATGGTGGAGGCCGCGAGGGTGCGGCCCAGCTGCTCGGCGCCCAAGCCGCGGGTCTTCCAAGCGAGGGTCGCCCGCTGGTAGTCGAGGAAGCCGGTCAGCGTCTCCCACTCCGAGCCGTGCAGCGGAGGCTCAGGTCGGTCGTGTTCGTCGAACGCAATGGCCATGCTGATGAGCCTAGAGGCGCACAACATCCCTACGCAGGGGATTTCCGAGGACTCGTTCCCGAGAAGCGGACCCGGGCCCTCGTCGAAGTCAGGGGTAACTACCGCAACAGTTGAGAATCGGCTGGCGGACGCCGGCCTCGGTTGTCAGTGGACGGGGCTACCGTCCGCTTCGTTCACGAACACCGTTTCCTGGGGGGGTCCACCATGCGTTTGGTTTCCATTGGCTGCATGGCCGCGGTTCTTGCTCTGTCGGCCTGCGGAGGTACCGACGGCACCGAGAGCGCAACCGCGACGGCCACTGCGGCCAATGCGTCGCCATCCGAATCCGCCCCGGCGGAGCTCGGCACGATCAAGGAGAGCGGGTTCGGTCAGAACGGTGAGTACGTCTGGGCCACGGCCGTAGTCCACAACAACAGCAAGTACGTGGGGCAGACCGTGACAGTCCAGTTCAACGTCTTGAACAGCGAGGGTGAGATCCTCGGGTCCGAGTCAGCGGTCGAGCCCTTCCACCGCCCTGATGCCGACCACGCCCTCGGCGCACAGGTCGACCTTGAGCCGGGTCAGATGGCTGCGACGGTGGAGGCGACGCTGGACGTCGAGGCGAGGGGCGTCTTCAGCGACACGCCCTTCCCTGAGGTGCCCATCGGCAAGGTGGCCGTGAGTGAGAAGTATGGAGCCAGTGAAGCCTCGTTCGAGGTGACGAACCCGCTCAGCGTCGCGATGAAGTCGCCGCGCATAGCCGTTGTGTGCAGGAACGGGTCGGACGACATCGTCGGGGGTGGCACGACCTATCCGGCACTCGTCCCCGCGTCAGGCAAGGCGAAGGTGGACGCTCACCTTCTGGTCACGGGTACCCCTGCCGGCTGCGATGTCTTCACCGGTCCGCCGATCGATTGGGATGGCGAGGGGCTCGACAGTGAGGCGCCTGACTCGTCCGAGTCGCCGGCAGATGCGGCGGGTTCTCCGGGGGTGGCGTTGAAGAGGTGGTTGGAGCAGTTCAACGCCAAGGATTGGGAGGCGCACTACGCGACGCTGGTGAGCGCGCAGCAGGCGGTGATCTCGGAGGACCAGTACGCCACGTGCCGCTCTGAGGACGCGCCGCCGAAGTTCACGTGGGAGAAGGTCCTCGCGGTGAAGGATGCTGGGGAGACGGCAATCCCCGGCACGGACGTTCAGGTCCCATCCACCCAGGTGAGCGCGCAGGTGTCCATGGAGGGCGTTAAGGTCCCTGTGGATTCGCACATGGTCCTCGAGGATGGCGAGTGGCACTGGATGATGACGCAGGAGAACATCGACAACTGCCTCTGACCTTCGCGGACTGTACGTCTACCCTCGGAATCGTGATCGAGCGACGACGGGCCCACTGATGGAGGACGTCACGCTCGAGTGGCTGGATGCCCACAGCCACCACCACGAGGACTTCGCCGCCGCTGACCTGGTCGAGCGTCTGACGGCGAAGGGGGAGACCGTCAGCGTGGTCATCCCCGCCCGCAACGAGGCCGAAACCGTCGGGGACGTCGTCTCCGTCCTGCGGCGCGAGCTCGTCGAGGACACCCCACTCGTCACCGAGCTCGTCGTCATCGACTCCGACTCCACCGACGCGAGCGCCCGGGTGGCGGCCGACGCCGGTGCCACCGTGCACCGCTCCGCGGAGATCGCCCCACACTTGGGCAGCCACCCGGGCAAGGGCGAGGCGCTGTGGAAGTCACTCTTCGTCACCACCGGCGACCACCTCGTCTTCGTCGACGCCGACCTCACGTCGTGGGGACCCCACTTCGTCACCGGGCTCGTGGGTGCGCTGACCGTGGACCCGGCCACGCAGCTCGTCAAGGGGTGGTACGACCGCGTCCTCGACGTCGACGGCCAGGAGCCGAGCACCGAAGGGGGCCGGGTCACCGAGCTCGTCGCCCGCCCGGTCCTCGACCTGTGGTGGCCGGAGCTGGCGGGAGTCGTCCAACCGCTCGCGGGGGAGTGGGCGGTGCGCCGCTCCCTGATGGAGTCGATCACGGTCCCCACCGGGTACGGCGTCGAGATCGCCACCCTCATCGACACGCACGCCCGCCACGGCCTCGAGGCGATCGCCCAGGTCGACCTCGGCGCCCGCGCCCACCGCCACCAGAAGGACCACGACCTCGCCGTCATGGCCGCCGAGCTCCTCGCCGTCGTGCACGCGCGGTGCCACGGCACGACCGGGTCGATCGACGTCGCAGCGCAGGAGCTGCAGCAGTTCACGCGGGACGGCGGCTGGCGCCCCCGGCCGGTCCCGTTCGCCCAACGACCGCCGGCACGAGAGCAGACCGGCTACCCGGGAGGTCGACGATGAGACTCGGGCGCCACACCTTCGCCGACGACGCGATGCTCATCATGGCGATCGTCAACCGCACACCCGACTCGTTCTACGACAAGGGCGCCACCTTCGCCGAGGACAAGGCGATGGAGCGGGTTGACCTCGTCGTCGAGCAGGGCGCCGAGATCGTCGACATCGGTGGGGTCAAGGCCGCCCCCGGCGGTGACGTCGACGCCGCCGAGGAGATCGACCGCGTCGCCGGGCTCGTCGCCCGCGTCCGCACCGCCCACCCCGACCTCGTGATCTCGGTCGACACCTGGCGCGCCGAGGTCGCCGAGGAGGTCTGCCGCGCAGGGGCCGACGTGCTCAACGACGCCTGGGGCGGGGCCGACCCCGCACTCGTCGACGTCGCCGCCCGCCACGACGCCGCGATCATCTGCACCCACACCGGGGGCGTCACGCCCCGCACCCGGCCGTACCGCACGAGCTACGAGCGGGACATCATGACCGAGGTCCTCGACGGGGTCCTCGGGTACGCCGAGCGCGCGGTCGCCGCCGGTGTCGCCCGGGAGTCCGTCGTCATCGACCCCGCGCACGACTTCGGCAAGAACACACACCACACCCTCGAGATCACCCGCCGCCTCGACGAGATGGTCGAGACCGGCTGGCCGGTGCTGGTGTCGTTGTCCAACAAGGACTTCGTCGGCGAGACCCTCGACCGGCCCGTCGACGAGCGCCTCGTCGGCACCCTCGCCACCACGGCCGTCTCCGCGTGGCTGGGCGCGCGGATCTACCGCGTGCACGAGGTCGCTGAGACCCGTCAGGTCCTCGACATGGTCGCGACCCTGCGCGGCGAGCGGCCCCCCGCCCGCACCATGCGGGGCCTGGCATGAGGGCCGTCGTCGTCCCTGCCGCGCCGGCGCTGCTGCCGGGCATCGGCGGCGCCGCCGACCCGCTCGCCGACTTGCGGGAGCGGGCTCGCGCCCTCGTCGCCGACACCATGACGAAGGGGGTCACTCGCCTCGTCGTGATCGGCTCGGCCCGGTCCACCACGACCTGGCCGAGCGATGCGCCCTCCGGCGCAGCCCGGTTCACCACCGGCCGCCTCCCCGAGGGCGCGCTGCCCACGGCCCTCGAGATCGGCCGCCGGTTCGCCCCTCCGCAGGGGGCGAACCGGTCCTGCAGTCGATCGCCGCCGACGCCCACCCGGCCGACTGTCTCGAGCTGGGCCGCTCGCTCGCCGACGAGGAAACGCTCCTCCTCGTCGTCGCCGACGGGCCGGCCACCCTCACCGAGAAGGCGCCGGGCCACCTGCAACCGGACGCGGCCCCCTTCGCCGATGCGCTGGGCCGGGCACTCGCGGCAGCCGACACGACCGCGCTCGCCGACCTCGACCCGACCACCTGCGACCGGCTGTGGATGCGCGGGCGCCCTGCGCTGCAGGTTCTGGCCGGCGCCTTCACCGGTGAGCGGGTGCACGGCGAAGTGCTCGCGGAGGAGTCCCCCTTCGGCGTGCAGTACCTCCTCGCCCGCTGGAGCGGGAAATAGCATGAGCGCGTGACCGGGACCCGACAGCTGCACAACATCGGACGGCGCCGCGCCTACCTCATCTGGGCGACCGCGCTCGCCGTCTACGTGCTCGCCGTCTTCCACCGCACCTCCCTCGGCGTCGCCGGGCTCCTCGCGGCGGAGCGCTTCGACATCAGCGGCAGCCAGCTGGCGACCTTCACCGTTCTGCAGCTCGCGGTCTACGCGGGGATGCAGATCCCGGTCGGCGTGCTGCTCGACCGCTTCGGGTCCAAGGCACTGATCATCAGCGGACTCGTGGCGATGACCGCGGGACAGCTCTGGTTCGCCACGGCCGACAGCTTCGCGATGGGTCTGGGCGCGCGGGCCCTCATCGGTGCCGGCGACGCGATGGTCTTCACCTCCGTGCTGCGGCTGATCGCGCTGTGGTTCCTCGTGCGGCAGGCGCCGGTGATCACCCAGCTCACCGGGATGATCGGTCAGATGGGGGCGGTCGCCGCGGCCATCCCGCTCAGCGCCGCACTGCACGCGTGGGGCTGGACGATGACCTATGCGACGGCCGGCTTCCTCGGCGTCGTGGGCATTCTCGGCATCTTCCTCGTCGTCAAGGACTCGCCCTACGAGCGCGGCGCCGTCGAGAAGATCAAGATTCGCGCCCTGCGCGACAGCCTCGGGCAGGTGTGGCGTGACCCGGGGACGCGGCTGGGGTTCTCCGTGCACTTCACCACGCAGTTCGCCCCGACCGTCTTCGCGCTGCTGTGGGGCTTTCCGTTCCTCGTCGCCGGGCAGGGCCTGACGCCGGGGCAGGCCTCGGCGCTGCTGACGTGGATGACCTTCGTCGCGCTCTTCGCCGGGCCGACGATCGGCCGCTGGACCGGGCGCCACCCCTACTACCGCTCCCTGATGGCCCTGGTGGTCGTCGGCGCCATCTCCCTGGTCTGGGCGATCGTGCTCGCCCTGCCGGACCGGTCGCCCTTCTGGCTGCTGATCGTCCTCGTCTCGGTCACCGCGGTCGGCGGCCCCGGGTCGATGATCGCCTTCGACCTGGCCCGCAGCTTCCACCGCAGCGAGCGCTACGGGCGGGCCTCCGGGATGGTCAACATGGGCGGCTTCATCGCCTCGCTGACGACGATGGCTCTCGTGGGGGTCATCCTCGACCAGATCGCGCCGGGCGGTCCGGAGACGTACACGCTCGACGACTTCCGGATCGCGATGAGCTCACAGTTCCTGCTGTGGGGCTTCGGTGCGTGGATGATCTGGCGCTACCGGCGGCACAGCCTGCGTCGGGTGGCACGCGTGCCCGGCGCGTTCGAGGCGCTGCGCGGTGGCTCGACCCTCCTGCCGGGGATCTCGCGCGACCCGGACGACGACTGAGCCGGGAGCCAGCAGCAGTACGTATCGGAGGCGTCAGAGCGAGGCGAGCAGCTGTCGGGAGATGACCAGGCGCTGGATCTGGTTGGTGCCCTCGAAGATCTGGGTCACCTTCGCCTCGCGGAAGTACCGCTCGACCGGGAAGTCCTCGGTGAACCCCGCGCCGCCGAGGACCTGGATCGCGTCCGTCGTCACCCGCATCGACGCATCGGTCGCGACGAGCTTGGCGACGGCGGCCTCCTTGCCGAAGGCGCGCCCGGCATCACGCAGCCGCGCGGCGTGCAGGTAGGTCGCGCGGGCACTGGTGACCGCGGCCTCCATGTCCGCCAGGAGGAAGGCCAGGCCCTGGTTGCTCGCGATGGACCGCCCGAACTGCTCGCGCTCGGTGGCGTACTTCGCCGCGACGTCGAGCGCCGACTGGGCCAGACCGGTCGCGACGGCCGCGATGCCAAGCCGTCCCGCGTCGAGCCCCGCGAGGGCCATCGGCACCCCGCGCCCGAGGTCCCCGACGAGACGCTCGCCCGCCACGGGCACGTCGTCGAAGATCACCTCGCGCACCGTGTCGCCGTGCAGGCCCATCTTCTTCTCCGGGGCGCCGAAGGTGATGCCCTCCGCGTCGCCGGGCACGACGAAGCAGCTGACGCCGCGTCCGCCGTCGTCGCTCGTGCGGGCGAAGGTCGTGTAGTAGTCGGCGTGGCCGCCGTGGGAGATCCACGCCTTGCGTCCACGGATGCGCCAGTCGTCACCGTCGGGGGTCGCTCGGGTGGTCATCGCCGCGATGTCGGACCCGGCGAGCGGCTCGGAGAGCGCGTAGGCGCCGAGCGTCTCCCCGGAGAGCATGTCGGGCAGCAGGGCCTCCTGCTGCTCCCGGCTGCCGAAGGTGTGCACCGCATAGGTCGTGAGCGAGTGCACCGAAACGCCGACGGCGACGGACGCCCACGCCGAGGCGATCTCCTCGACGACCTGCAGGTAGACCTCGTACGGCTGCCCACCGCCGCCGAGCTCCTCCGGGTAGGGGAGGGAGAGCAGACCCGCCCGCCCCAGGGTGCGGAAGACCTCCCGGGGGAAGACCTCCTCGGTGGCCGCACGGGCCTCGACGTCGTCGACCTGGGGGCGCAGCGACTTGTCGCAGATCGAGCGGGTGAGCTCGATCAGGTCGTCGCCGATCTCTGTGGGCATGAGCCTGGTTGCTGGCATGCGACCCACTGTATGAGGGATGGGGGAGGGCGTGGCGAGAGTCCCTCCGGACGGGGGCCCCTCGGTTGCTCCTCCGACGCCGCCCTTGGTCTTCCGTCCACTCGGGTCCATGGTGGAGACATGACCAGATCGCGGATCGCCCTCACCACCCTCACCACGGCCTCGGTGCTCGCGGTTGCCGCGTGCGGCTCGGACGGCACCTCCGAGGATACGACGACCTCGAGCGCGACGAGCAGCTCCCAGGCCTCGCCGGCGAGCGGATCCGAGAGCGACCCCTCCGGTCCGTCCGGGGAGGTCGGTGACCTCGAGAGGGTCCTCGCTGCGATCGAGGCCGCCGAGGCCGAGGCCGGCGGGACGGCCTACGAGATCGAGGAGAGCGACGACGACGGCATCTGGGAGGTGGAAGTCGCCGAGGGGGTGCACGGCGTCGCGCTCGAGGTGAAGCCGAACCACGACGTCACCGAGCACGAGGAGTTCGGCCTCCATCCGGAGGCACGCGAGGGCCTGGACCAGGCGGAGATCGGTCTCGGCTCGGCCGTCGAGACGGCGATGTCCGAGGTCGACGGCAGCTTCGACGAGACCCGCCTGATCGAGATCGACGGCCAGCACTACTGGAAGGTCACGGTCGACACCGCGGCGACCGAGGAGGAGGACGACGACCACCAGGTCCTCGTCGACGTCACCGACGGCACGGCGACCGTCGAGAAGTGACCCCTCCACCTACCGTGGAGGGGTGAGACCTCCCTCCGCCCGCGCCACGGCGGTCACCACCGTGGCGGCGCTGACCCTGATCGCCTGCACCGGCTCCCCGGACGAAGGGGGTGACACCAGCTCGTCGACCACCACCACCTCGTCCTCGTCGTCCGAGACCACGTCCTCTTCGTCGACCACCTCGACGCCCACCGTCGCCATCGACGGCGCCTCGCAGGGACTGACCGAGGCCGTGGCGAAGAAGTACGGCTCGCAGTCGATCACCGGCGCGGCGACGACGGGCACGTGGCGGGGTGCGAAGGTCGCCGTCGTCACCTCCGAGGACGACGTCACCCTGGCCGTGCGCCCCAAGGGCGAGCAGTGGCGCGTCGTCGGCGGGTGGTGGCCCTCCATGGACGAGAAGGCCGACCTCGGCACGGGCCCGCGCCACGTCCTCCTGCTCGGCAGCGACGCGCGACCCGGCCAGACGGTCGAGCGCTCCCGCGCGGACGCGATCCAGCTGCTCGGCGTCGACGGGTCCGGCGGCGCGGGCGTCATGGGCTTCGCGCGCGACCTGTGGGTGCCCATCCCCGGGCACGGCCACGGCAAGCTCAACGCCGCGATGGTCTACGGCGGCCCCGAGGCCGAGGTCGGCGCGGTCTCGAGCCTCAGCGGCATCGACGTCGACGGCTACCTCGTCACCGGCTTCGGGGGGTTCAAGGCGATCGTCGAGGAGCTGGGGCCGCTGAGCTTCGACTCCCCGGACGGGCTCGACTCGCACCTGCCCGGCGGCCAGATCCCCGAGGGCAAGACCAAGCTGGGCCCGAACGAGGCGCTCGCCTACTCCCGGGAGCGCAAGACCCTGCCGCGCGGCGACTTCGACCGCTCCCGCCACCAGGGTCTGCTGATCCTCGCCGCCGCGATCCAGGCGCGGGTCCAGGGGCCGGACACGCTGCCGCGGGCGCTGACCGTCATCGACGAGCACGCGAGCAGTGACCTCACCGCGACGCAGATGCTGCGCTTCGCGGCGAGCTTCTACAAGGTCAACCCGATGAAGGTCGGCCACGAGGTCGCCGTCGGCCCGACCGGCATGCAGTCCGGCCAGTCGATCGTGCGCCTGGGCGCGGAGTCGAGGAAGGACCTGCGCAGCTTCCGCGACGGCCGGCTGTAGCTAGTCCGCGGCGTCGGGCGGCACGGCGTGGGCCGCGTGCACCCGCACCTGGCTCGCCTTGACCGAGGCCCACACCCCGTCACCCGGGCGAAGGGGGAGTGCCGCCAGCGCCGCAGGGGTCACCTCTGCGCTCATCGGCACCGGTGTCGACAACCACACCCGGGCCCGGCCGGCGTGCGCCTCGATGCGGGAGACCCGGCCGTGCCACACGTTGCGCGGGGACCCCTCGGGGTGCTCGCGGTGCAGCGAGACCGCGTCAGGGGTGAAGGTCACCCAGCACGCGCCGGTGACGTCGTGCGGACCGGTCGCGATCTCCAGCGTCGAGCCGTGGGGGGACGCGAGCGCCCCGCTGCCCGGGAGTGCCTCGGCGTGGACGAGGTTCAGCCCGGCCAGGCCGGCGGTGAAGGCACTGCGCGGGTGCTCCAGCACGTGCCGCACCGGCCCGTGCTCCACGCGCTCCCCGAGGACGGTCATCGTGTCCGCGGGCCCGTCGGCGACCGTGAGCACGTCGAGCACGTCGTGGGTGACGAGCACGACGACGAGGTCCTCGCGCGCGTGCGTGACGTCGGCGAGGACGGCTCGCATGGCCGGCGTCGCCTCGACGTCGAGCGCGGCGAGGGGCTCGTCGAGCAGGAGCGCGTCCGGCTCCGCGGCGAGCGCCCGGGCCAGGGCCACCCGCGCGGCCTGGCCCCCGGACAGCTGCGCCGGTCGACGGTCGGCGAAGGCACCCATGCCGACCACCTCCAGCCAGTGGTCCGCGGTGGCGCGGGCCCCCCTTCGTCCCCGACCGGCGCTGCGCGGGCCGAAGGCGACGTTGTCGCGCACGTCCAGGTGCGGGAAGAGCGCCGGTGCCTGGCTCATCAGCCCGACCCGCCGGCGGTGCGGGGGGACGCTGTCGAGGACGCGGCCGTCGAGCACGACGTGGGCGGAGTCCGGTCGGGACAAGCCGGCGACGACGGAGAGCAGCGAGGACTTGCCGCTGCCATTGGGGCCGGTGACCGCGTGCCGACCGGGAGGCAGGTCGAGGTCGACGGACAGTCCCCGCTGCGCCCACTCGGCGCGGACCTGCAGGCTCATGCCGTCGGCTCCGGCCGGATGGTGCGCGCGTAGACCGTGCCGACGATGCCGGTCGCGAGGACGACGAGCACGAGGGCGAGCGCGACGGCGGCGTCGGGGTCGCTCTCGCGCTGGAGGTAGATCTCCAGGGGCAGGGTGCGGGTGCGGCCCTGGGCGGACCCGGCGAAGGTGAGCGTCGCCCCGAACTCCCCGAGCGCCCGCGCGAAGGCGAGGACGCACCCCGAGATCAGTCCCGGCGCGACGAGCGGCAGGGTGACCCGGGTCAGCCGCCGCCACGGACCGGCCCCCAGGGTGGCCGCGACCTCCTCGTGGCGACGACCCAGACCGCGCACGGCCCCCTCGAGGGAGAGCACGAGGAAGGGCAGCGCGACGAAGCTCTGCGCGAGGACGACGGCCGTGGTGCTGAAGGAGATCGACAGCCCGGCCGCCTCGAGGTGCTGGCCGAGCAGGCCGCGTCGGCCGAAGGTGAGGAGCAGCGCGAGGCCGCCGACGACCGGCGGCAGCACGAGCGGCACGAGGACGAGGGCGCGCAGGAGCGACTGGCCGGGCCAGCGACCGCGGGCGAGCAGGAGCGCGAGCGGCGTCCCGAGCAGCAGGGACACGACGGTGGCGGCGCTCGCGGTCCGCAGCGAGAGCAGCAGCGCGTCGATCGAGGCCTGCGTGGTCAGCAGCTCCGGGAGCCGGCCGGGCTCGACCTCGGCGACGAGACCCAGCAGCGGGACCACGACGAGGAGCACCGCTCCCGCCGCGGGCACCCACAGCCAGCCCGGTGGCCTCACGGCAGCCCGAAGCCGTGGTCGTCGAGGATCCGCTGCCCCCGGGCGTCGGTGACGGCGTCGACGAAGGCCTGCGCCTCGTCGCTCGGGGCGCTGGTGAGCGCCGCGATGGGGTAGCGGTTGGGCTGCGCGTCGGCGCCCCTGATCGGGACGGTCGCGACGTCCTGGCCGGCGCCGGCCGCGTCGGTGACGTAGACCAGCCCGGCATCGGCCTCGCCGGAGGTGACCTTGGCCAGCACGTCGGTGACCCTGGACTCCTCGCTCACCGGGGTCAGCGTCACGCCGCGCGCCCGGGCGAGGTCCTCGGCCGCGCGCCCACACGGCACCTGGGGGGCGCACGTGACCACGTCGAGCGTGTCGTCCTCGAGGTCGCCCAGGCCGGAGATGCCCCTGGGGTTGCCCGGCTCGGTGACGATCGTCAGCGTGTTGGTGGCGAAGACCGTCGGCTCGCCGGCGACGTCCGCCGAGACCCGCTCCATGGTCTCCTCGTCGGCGGAGGCGAAGACGTCGATCTCGGCGCCGTTGCTGATCTGCGCGGCGAGGTCGGAGGACCCGGCGAACTGCAGCTCGACGCCCACGTGGCGGTGCTCCGCCTCGTAGTTCTCGGCGATCTCCTCGAAGGGCTCCTGCAACGACGCGGCGGCGCCGACCCGGAGGGTCTGCTCGGGGTCGGGTCCGGAGCTGCAGGCGGTCAGGACGAGGGCGGTGACGACCAGGGCGGCGGTCACCCCGGACCTCATGCAGACCCTCCTGAGGTGCCGATGATGACGTTGGTCGACTTGATCGAGGCCACCGCGACGCTGCCCGGCTCCAGGCCCAGCTCGTCGGCGGCCTCGCGGGACATGAGCGAGACGATGCGGAAGGGACCGGCCTGCAGGCTCACCTGGGCCATCACCCCGTCGCGCTTGACCTCGGTGACGATGCCGCGCATCCGGTTGCGGGCGGACTCGTCGTGGACCGGGCCGACCGACGGCGGTGCGGCGACCTCCTGGGCCAGCCGGGCGAGGCCGGCCCCGTCGACGAGGGTGGCGCCCTCCCCCTTCGTCGCGGTGAGACGGCCGCCCTCGATCCACCGCCGGACCGTGTCCGGTGAGACCGCGAGGAGCTCGGCCGCCTCGGAAACCCGCATCTGCGTCATGATCGGACGATATCAGCCGCATCTGCGTGACCACATTCGCAACTGCCTAAGCAGTTGCGGGCGGAGGGTCGCAGGAGCCTAAGCAGTTGCGGGCGGAGGGTCGCAGGAGCCTAAGCAGTTGCGGGTCAGGCGTCGGGCAGGTCAGCCGGGCCGAAGGGGGTCAGCTGCCCGATCTTCGCCGGTCGCCCGTCGCCGGAGGAGCGGCCGGTGAGGCGACGACGCACCCAGGGGGCGGCGTGGGTGCGGGTCCACTGCGCGGTGCCCGCGAGCTGCTCCCGGCGCGGGACGGCGGGCGCCGGCGGGAGCGGCTGGTTCCAGTGCGCGTCGCTGACCGGCTGGCGCAACGCGACCAGCGCCGCTTGCGCGACCCGGCGGTGCCCCTCGGTGCTCAGGTGGATGCGATCGGTGGCCCACATGCGCCAGTCGCGCAGCGAGCGGATGCCCCACAGGTTGATCACGTGCGCACCCTGGCGCTGGGCGATGGTGAAGATGTTGGCGGTGTGCACCCCGTGGCGGGCCCGCAGCGTCGACAGCAGCCCGGCGTCGGCCGGGTCGGCGGGCGTGGCCATGAGGACGTCGGCGCCGGTCGCGCGGATGCGGGCCACCGCCTGCTCGAGGCGGTCGGCGACCTCGTCGAGGTCGACGCGCGGTCGCAGGATGTCGTTGCCGCCGCCGACCATCGAGACCAGGTCCGGCTCCATCGCCAGGGCGTCCTGGAGCTGCGGGCCGACGACATCGTCGAGCTTGCGGCCCCGCACGGCCAGGTTGGCGTAGCGGAAGTCGCCGTCCCCGGTGCGGGTGGACAGCTCCGCGGCGAGGCGGTCCGCCCAGCCGACGAACCTCCCTTCGTCATGGGGGTCGAGGTCCGACATCCCCTCGCTGAAGGAGTCGCCGATCGCGACGTAACGGCGCCAGGGGTGTGCGGGGTGCTCGGTCACGGAAGTCTCCAATCGATGGGTGCGGCGCCCTGCCGGACGAGCAGGTCGTTGGTGCGGCTGAAGGGGCGCGAGCCGAAGAAGCCCCGGTACGCCGACAGGGGGGAGGGGTGCACGCTCTCGATGCACCGCTCCCGGCCGAGTGCAGGGGCCAGCCGGCGGGCATCGGCACCCCAGAGGATCGCCACGAGCGGCCCGTCGCGGCGGGCGAGCACCTCGATGGCGCGGTCGGTCACGGCCTCCCACCCCTTGCCGCGGTGGCTGCTGGGGCTGCCCGGGGTGACCGTGAGTGAGCGGTTGAGGAGCATGACCCCCTGTTCGGCCCACGGGGTGAGGTCGCCGTTGCTCGGCGGCGGGACGCCGACGTCGTCGACGAGCTCCCGGTGGATGTTGACCAGCGACTTCGGCAGCGGGTGCACGTGCGGGGCCACGGCGAAGGACAGCCCGATCGCGTGGCCCGGTGTGGGGTAGGGGTCCTGCCCAACGACGAGGACGCGCACCTCGTCGACCGGGATGGTGAAGGCGCGCAGAATGTTCTCCCCGTCCGGCAGGTAGCCGCGGCCCTCACGGACCTCGCCGCGCAGGAAGTCGCCCATCGCGGTGATCGTCCCCGCGACCGGCTCGAGGGCGCTCGCCCAGGAGGGGTGGATCAGGTCGGACAGGTCGCGCGTGCTCACCGGGTCAACCTACCCACGCCCTGCCCATAGAGTGCTCCGCGTGCATGGATTCTCCGACGACGACACCTCGCTGGACGAGCTCGAGCGCCTGATCCTCGACTACTCGGCAGAGCGACTGCGCTACGACCCACCGCCGCTCGACCGCACGCTGACGCCGGAGCAGCTCCGGGAGGCCGCCGGCTCGACGATCACCGAGGAGGGGCTCGGCGGCCGGGCCGCGATGGGCCTCTTCGCCGACGTCCTCGCCCCGGCCTGCCTGTCCGTGGACCACCCTCGCTACCTGTCCTTCATCCCGTGCGCGCCCACCGAGGCCGCGGCGATGTTCGACCTCGTCGTCGGGGCGAGCTCCATCTACGGCGGCTCGTGGCTCGAGGGATCCGGTGCCGTCTACGCCGAGAACCAGGCGCTGCGGTGGATCTGCGACCTGGTCGGCCTGCCCGAGGGCGCCGGCGGCGTCTTCGTCCCCGGCGGCACGATCGGCAACCTCTCCGCGCTCGTCACCGCGCGCGGCCGGGCACGGCACGAGGCGGCGAAGGGGGTGCGGCCCTTCCGCGTCGCGACGACGAGCGGGGCGCACAGCTCGATCGCGTCCGCCTGCGAGGTCATGGATGCCGAGCTGACGCCCGTCGAGCCGGACGAGCACGGTCGGCTGACCGGGCCCCGGTTGCGGGAGGTCCTGCTCGCGCACGGCCCGGAGAGCTACTTCGCCGTCGTCGCCACGGCGGGCACGACGAACTTCGGCATCGTCGACGACCTCGCCTCGGTGGCCGAGGTCTGCCGCGAGTTCGGCATCTGGTTCCACGTCGACGGCGCCTACGGCGGCGCCGGCCTGGCCGCGCCCTCGGTGCGTCACCTCTACGAGGGCATCGAGCACTGCGACTCCTTCATCGTGGACCCGCACAAGTGGCTGTTCGCCCCCTTCGACTGCTGTGCGCTGGTCTACCGCGAGCCGGGCTATGCCCGGGCCGCCCACACCCAGAAGGCCGGCTACCTCGACGTCCTCACCGACACCTCGGACTGGAACCCCACCGACTACTCCGTCGGCCTGACCCGGCGCGCGCGGGGGTTGCCCTTCTGGTTCTCCCTGGCGACGCACGGCACGCGGGCCTACACGAGTGCGGTGGAGCGGACCCTGGCCGTCGCGGCCTTCGCCGAGGAGGAGATCGCCCGCCGGGATGACCTCGAGCTCGTCGGCGAGCGCCACCTGTCCGTCGTCGTCTTCCGCCGGCTGGGCTGGTCGGCCGCCGACTACCAGGCATGGTCGGACCGGATCCTCGACGAGGAGTTCGCCTTCGTCGTCCCGACGACGCACGCCGGCGAGACGCTCGCGCGCTTCGCGATCGTCAACCCGCAGACGACCCCCGAGGACATCACCGCCATCCTCGACTCGATGACCTGAGGGCCGCGAGCCCGGGTGCGGAGCCGCGTCCTGTGCCCCCGTGTGCCCGTGCGGGCAAGGCCGTGCCCCGGACCGAGGGGGGTGGTGGGCCCGGGGCACGGCGGATCGGAGTGGGTCGGCGCAGTCAGCGCCTCACCGCATCGAGGCGGCCCGCCGCCGGGCAGCGCCTCACCGCATCGGGGATCTTCGCGTCACAGCAGGGGACGCGGGCACGTCACCGCATGGAGGCGTACCCGCGGCAGGAGTTGCCGGGGCGCTCCTCACCGAGAGCGTCCTTGAGACCGTTCGAGACGTACTGGCCGTAGCTCTGCACACCGCGGCCGAGCCAGTCGTCGTCGAGCTCCGGTGCCGGGTTGTTCTCGATGTCGTCCGGGATGTCCTGGCCGGAGAACGCGCAGATCGACCCCGCGCGCTCGGGGACGGGCGTGGACCCGCCGTTGCCGGTGTACTCACCGGCGGATGCTGCGCCGGTGCCGGCGAAGAGCAGGGCGACGCTGGCCACGCCGCCGAGGATGAGCTTCTTCATGAGTTGTCCCCTTTTTCCCCCACAAGCGCTCCCCCCGGTTCCCCCCGAAGCGCACGGCGTGAGCGCGCCGTTGAGAGGAATTTACTCTTTCCTTACCCTCGCGGCGCGACTTTGCGCCGAACGGTCACGCGGTGTGACGGGTGGGGCCCACGAGGGGCGAGTGGCCTCGTGGGGTGGGGTGTCCAGCCGACACGCCGAGGTAATGACAGGCCTGTGATTCGGTCGGTACGCTGCACTCCGTGAACCCCGCCAACCAGGCCAATCAGTCCAGCCAGCCGACCACGTCGGTCCCGCTCACGGACCGTGACCGCGAGATCCTGGCCTTCGAGCGTCAGTGGTGGAAGTACGCCGGCTCCAAGGAGCAGGCGATCAAGGAGCTGTTCGACATGAGCTCCACGCGGTACTACCAGGTGCTCAACGGCCTGATCAACAACCCGGCCGCCCTCTCCGAGGACCCGATGCTCATCAAGCGGCTGCGTCGCCTGCGCGACCAGCGTCAGCGCACCCGCAGCGCGCGCCGCCTGGGGTTCGAGGTCTGAGCCCTCGGGGTCTGCCACGATGAGGGCGTGAGCCTGCGAATCGTCCGGGCGGGGCCCGAGGACGCCTTCATCGTCGCCGCGCTGTCGCTGCAGTTCGCGATCGCGGTCGACGGGTCGCGCGAGGACGGCTACCTCGACCGGGCCGCCGGGCACTGGCTGCGCCACCGCGGGCAGCTGCCGACGTGGATCGCCGAGCTCGAGGGCGGCCACGCGGGCTACCTGCAGGCGACCCTCCCGCCCGAGTCGACCTGGCCGGGGCAGCCGATCGGGACCCGCGGTCGCCTGTGGGTCCACGCGCTGTACGTCGCGGCCGACCAGCGCCGCCGCGGGGTCGGCGCCGCGCTGCTCGGCGCCTGCGAGAGCTGGGCGAAGGGGGCCGGGGTCGGCGTCATCCGGCTGCGGTGCGACCTCGGCGCCGAGGGGTTCTACGACGCAGTCGACTACGCCCCCGCGGCCGACGTCCGCCAGAAGCGGCTGCGCCCCCCTTCGCCCTGACCGGTGGACGGGCCGGTGCGCGGGCGCCGGGCGTTTGCACTCTCGGGTGGAGAGTGCCAATAATGGGCCTTAGCACTCTCCCCGTGAGAGTGACAGTCCTGACCGGTCAGGTGAGGGGCGCGACCACACGGTGACGTGAGCCGGGTGGGAGTGTCCCGTCCGTCGCGGGCACCCCCGGTCGCACCCTTCGATTCGCGTGGAGGAACCACCCGAATGGCAAAGCTCATTGCTTTCGACGAGGAGGCCCGTCGCGGCCTCGAGCGGGGAATGAACACCCTCGCCGATGCCGTCAAGGTCACCCTCGGTCCCAAGGGCCGCAATGTCGTGCTGGAGAAGAAGTGGGGAGCCCCCACGATCACCAACGACGGCGTGTCCATCGCCAAGGAAATCGAGCTCGACGACCCGTACGAGAAGATCGGCGCCGAGCTCGTCAAGGAAGTTGCCAAGAAGACCGACGACGTCGCCGGTGACGGCACGACGACGGCCACCGTCCTCGCCCAGGCCCTCGTCAAGGAGGGCCTGCGCAACGTCGCCGCGGGCGCCAACCCGATGGCCCTCAAGCGCGGCATCGAGAAGGCCACCTCGGCCGTCTCGGAGGAGCTGCTCGTGATGGCCAAGGAGATCGAGACCAAGGAGCAGATCGCTGCCACGGCCTCCATCTCCGCCGCCGACCAGGAGATCGGCGCCAAGATCGCCGAGGCCATGGACAAGGTCGGCAAGGAAGGCGTCATCACCGTCGAGGAGAGCAACACCTTCGGGCTCGAGCTCGAGCTCACCGAGGGCATGCGCTTCGACAAGGGCTACATCTCCGGCTACTTCGTCACCGACACCGAGCGCATGGAGACGGTGCTCGAGGACCCCTATGTCCTCATCGCCAACTCCAAGATCGGCAACGTCAAGGAGCTCCTGCCGATCCTCGAGAAGGTCATGCAGTCGGGCAAGCCGCTGATGATCATCGCCGAGGACCTCGAGGGCGAGGCGCTGTCCACCCTCGTGGTCAACAAGCTCAAGGGCACCTTCAAGTCCGTCGCCGTCAAGGCCCCGGGCTTCGGTGACCGTCGCAAGGCCATGCTCGCCGACATCGCCATCCTCACCGGTGGCCAGGTCATCTCCGAGGAGGTCGGCCTCTCCCTCGAGACCGCCGAGCTCGACCTGCTCGGTCGCGCCCGCAAGGTGGTCGTCACCAAGGACGAGACGACCATCGTCGAGGGCGCCGGCGACCAGGAGCAGATCAACGGCCGCGTCAACCAGATCAAGGCCGAGATCGAGAACTCCGACTCGGACTACGACCGCGAGAAGCTCCAGGAGCGCCTCGCCAAGCTCGCCGGCGGCGTCGCCGTCATCCGTGCGGGCGCGGCCACCGAGGTCGAGCTCAAGGAGCGCAAGCACCGCATCGAGGACGCGGTGCGCAACGCCAAGGCCGCCGTCGAGGAGGGCATCGTCGCCGGTGGTGGCGTCGCGCTCCTGCAGGCGACCAGGGTTGCCTTCGAGAAGCTGCAGCTCGAGGGTGACGAGGCCACCGGCGCGAACATCCTGCGCGTCGCGGCCGAGGCCCCGCTGAAGCAGATCGCGGTCAACGCCGGTCTCAACGGCGGCGTCGTCGCGGAGAAGGTCGGCAGCCTGCCGGCCGGCGAGGGCCTGAACGCGGCCACCGGCGAGTACGTCGACATGATCGCCCTGGGCATCATCGACCCCGCCAAGGTGACCCGCAGCGCGCTGCAGAACGCCTCGTCCATCGCGGCGCTCTTCCTCACCACCGAGGCGGTCATCGCCGACAAGCCCGAGAAGTCGGCGCCGGCCATGCCCGGTGGCGACGACATGGGCATGGGCGGCATGGGCTTCTGATCCCAGGTCTCCACGCGTGACGACGAAGGGCGGTTCCCCACGGGGGGACCGCCCTTCGTCGACCCCGGTGGACACTCGAAGTCGCCCAGCGCCCTCGAAGCCACCTCACAGGAATGTGGACCATGATGGACGCGATGCCTGACGACAACTCCCCCCTGCTCCTGGGCCCCCTGCTGCGCTTCGTCGGTGAGCACAAGGCGACGATCTGGGTCGAGACGACCCACGCCGCCCGCGTCGAGGTGCACATCGGCGAGCGCTCGTGGTCGGCGGCGACCTTCGTCGTCGAGGACCACCACTACGCGCTCGTCATGATCACCGACCTCGAGCCCGGGCAGGTGTACGAGTACCGGGTCACCGTCGATGCCGAGCCGGTGTGGCCGCTGGCCGACTCCCCCTTCCCGCCGTCGAGCATCGCGACGCTGCAGCACCACCGCCCCACCCGGCTGGCCTTCGGCTCCTGCCGCACGAGCGTCCCCCACGACGAGGAGTACCACCGCAGCCACGGCGTCGACGCGCTGCGGACCGTCGCGCTGGCCCTGGCGAAGGGGGAGGCGACCCGCCCGGACGCCCTCGCCCTGCTCGGCGACCAGGTCTACGCAGACGAGACCAGTCCCGCGATGCTCGACTTCATCTCCTCGCGGCGCGACATCGACCAGGCGCCCTACGAGGAGATCAAGGACTACGCCGAGTACGCGCACCTCTACCGCCTGGCGTGGAGCGAGCCGGCGATCCGGTGGGTGCTGTCGATCCTGCCCAGCGCGATGATCTTCGACGACCACGACATCCGCGACGACTGGAACACCTCGTGGTCGTGGCACCAGCAGATGAACCGGACCTCGTGGTGGCACGAGCGCCTCGTGGCCGGCCTGGCCTCCTACTGGGTCTACCAGCACATCGGCAACCTCGCGCCGGAGGAGCTGGCGCAGGACGAGGTCTGGCGGCTCGTCGGGGACAGGACGGACGCGGCCCCGGGCGATGTCGACATCACCGAGGAGCTGCGCCTGCTCGCCGCCCGGGTCGACGACGACCCGATGACCTACCGGTGGAGCTACACCCGGGCCTTGGGCGACTCGCGCCTGATCGTCCTCGACTCGCGTGCCGCCCGGGTCCTCGAGCCCAACCGTCGCTCCATGCTCGACGACGACGAGCTGGCCTGGTTCGACGAGCAGCTGACCGGTGGCGTGGAGCACCTCTTCATCGGGACGTCGGTGCCCTACCTGCTGCCGCCCGGCCTGCACGACACCGAGGCGATCAGCGAGTCCTTCGCGCGGCCGGAGCGGAGTGCGTTCGTGCGGCGGAGCGCCGAGGCGGTGCGCCAGGTCGTCGACCTGGAGCACTGGGCCGCCTTCCAGTCCGGCTTCCAGGAGGTTTTCGACCTCGTGCTGTCGGTGGCGAAGGGGGAGCGTGGCACCGCCCCCAGGACGATCACCTTCCTCTCCGGGGACGTGCACCACTCCTACATCGCCGAGGTCGTCGACCCCGGCGCCGCGGCCGACGGCGTCCACAGCCGGATCATCCAGGCCGTGTGCAGCCCGATCCGCAACCCCATGCCCCGTGGCGTGCGCATGCTCATGTCGCAGATGGCCAAGAGCCTGGTGCGGCCGATGCGGTGGTTGGCGCGCCGCACCTCGGGCGTCGAGAGCCCACCCCACCGGTGGGAGCTGACCGCCGGGCCGTGGTTCGACAACAACCTCGCCCTGGCGGAGGTCGACGACGACGGGCAGGGGCTGCAGCTGAGCTGGTTCACCGGTGACCTCGTCGAGGGTCGCGACCCCGTCCTGCGCATGGTCTCCTCGGTCCGGGTGGACGGGGTGGCCCGACCCGCCGGCTCCCGTCACCCGCAGGAGGCGTCCGGGGGCTGACCCCAGTGACCGCGTGCGCACCCGACCCATAGATTTGGGCGCGACACACGGACACCATCAGGGGAGTAACGCCATGAGCACGCAGGTCGCTGCGAGCACGCACGCACTACGCAAGGTCTACGGCAGGGGCGAGGCCGCGGTCGTCGCGGTCGACGGGATCGACCTCGACATCGGCGCCGGCCAGTTCACGGCCATCATGGGCCCGTCCGGCTCGGGCAAGTCGACCTTGATGCACTGCCTCGCCGGGCTGGACGAGGTCACCGAGGGGCGCGTGGACATCGGCGGCACCGACCTGACGCGGCTGAAGGAGAGGGCCCTGACCCGGCTGCGGCGCGACCGCGTCGGCTTCGTCTTCCAGGCCTTCAACCTCATCCCGACGCTCACGGCGAAGGAGAACATCCTCCTGCCGCTCGCGATCGCCGGCCGCCGGCCCGACGAGGACTGGTTCGACCTGGTCATCCGCACCGTCGGCCTCGAGGACCGGCTCTCCCACCGCCCGAGCGAGCTCTCCGGCGGGCAGCAGCAGCGCGTCGCCTGCGCCCGTGCCCTGGTGTCCAAGCCCGCGATCATCTTCGCCGACGAGCCGACCGGCAACCTCGACTCCACGTCCGGTGCCGAGGTGCTGGGCTTCCTGCGGCGCTGCGTCGACGAGTTCGACCAGACGATCGTCATGGTCACCCACGACGCCGTCGCGGCGGCACACACCGACCGGGTGCTCTTCCTCGCGGACGGCCGGATCGTCGACGAGCTGTGGGAGCCGGACCGTGAGCTCGTCCTCGAGCGCATGCTCGCGCTCAGCAACGGGGTCCACTGATGCTCAAGGCGAGCATGAAGAGTCTGCTGGCGCGCAAGGCGCGCCTGCTCATGTCGGCGATGGCGATCATCCTCGGGGCGGCCTTCGTCGCCGGGTCGCTCGTCTTCACCGACACCCTCGAGCGGACCTTCGACGGCATCTTCGCCGGCACCGTCGGTGACGTCGTCGTCCAGCCCGAGCAGGTCGACGAGTTCGGTGGCTCCACGGGTGCCTCGCTGACCGCCGAGGAGGTCGCCGCCCTGGCCGACCTGCCCGGTGCCGCGCGCGCCGACGGCAACGTCGAGGCCATGGGCGTCTTCGTCGTCGGTGAGAACGGCAACGTCGTCGGTGGCCAGGGCGCCCCCGCGATGGCCTTCAACTACAACGACGCGCCCAACCAGTTCGGCGAGGCGCCGATCACGCTCACCGAGGGCCGCGCACCGACGAGCGAGGGCGAGGTCGCGGTCGACGAGCTCACCCTCGAGCAGTCCGGGCACGAGGTCGGCGACGACATCACCCTCGTCACGGCCGGTGACCGCCCGAAGATCTCGGCCACGGTCGTCGGCGCGCTGACCTTCGGCGAAGGGGGGGTGGCCGGCGCCTCCATCAGCGTCTTCGACACGGAGACGATGCAGGCGTACTTCATGGACGGCAAGGACGAGTACTCCACCGCCTGGGTCACCGCGAAGGACGGGGTCGAGAACGCGGAGCTGGTGGAGCAGGCCGAGCCGCTCACCCCGGAGGCCTACGAGACCCTCACCGGCGCGGAGCTGTCCGACCGCAACGAGAACTCGCTCGAGGAGGCGCTGGGGTTCATCACGACCTTCCTGCTCGTCTTCGCCGGTGTCGCCCTGTTCGTCGGGTCCTTCCTCATCGTCAACACCTTCGGGATCCTCGTCGCCCAGCGCGGGCGCGAGCTCGCGCTCCTGCGCGCCATCGGGGCCAGCCGACGACAGGTGACCCGCTCGGTCCTCGTCGAGGCATTCATCATCGGCCTCATCGGCGCGACGCTGGGCCTGGCCCTGGGCGTGCTGCTCGCGATGGGGATCCGGACGCTCTTCGCCACCTTCGGCCTGGACATCAGCGGGACCGGGCTGGTCTTCAAGCCGCGGACGATCATCGCGACCTACGTCGTGGGCATCGTCGTGACCATGCTCGCGGCGTGGCTGCCGGCCCACCGGGCCGGGAGGGTCCCGCCGGTCGCCGCCATGCGCGACACCGTCGAGACGGCGAGGAGCCACCCGATCCGCAGCGCGGTGGAGGTCATGGTGCTGGTGGCCGGCCTGCTCGCCTTCCTCTACGGGCTCTTCATCGCCGGGTCGAGGGAGCTGTGGTGGATCGGTGGCGGCATCGCCGGCCTCGTCCTCGGCACGGCCTTCCTCGCCCCCTTCGTCGGGCGCCCGGTGATCTCGGGTCTGGGATGGGTCTACCGCCGTCTCTTCGGCAGCGTCGGCCGGATGGCCGAGCAGAACACCGTGCGCAGCCCCGGCCGGACGGCCGCCACCGCCTCGGCGCTGATGATCGGCATGACCCTCGTCGCACTCATGGGCGTGATCGCCTCCAGCGCGAACGCGAGCATCGACAAGCAGATCGACGAGAGCTTCCGGGCGGACTACGTGCTGAGCAATGCGATCGGCCAGCCGTACTCGTCGCAGATCACCGCCGAGGCCACCCGGGTCGACGGGGTCCGCGCGGTCTCCCCGATCCGTTACGTCCAGTCCACCGTCGACGGGGGTGAGCTGTTCTCCGTCGCGATCGATCCGCGGACCTTCGACGAGGTCGAGGAGCTCGATATGGCCGCCGGATCCGCCGACATCGGCGAGGACTCGGTCCTGCTCTCGACGAGGCACCAGACCGGTCGGGAGGTCGGCGACACGACGACGGTGACCATCGGCGAGGAGACCCGCCAGCTGGAGGTCGCCGGGTTCTTCGAGGACCCGGAGACCTTCGGCACTCCCGACGTGATCCTGAGCGTCGACACCGTGGACGCGATGGGCGGGCAGGGGGCCGACAACATGGCCTTCGTCTTCATCGAGGACGGTGCCGACAGGGAGGCCGTCTCGCAGGACATCGAGCAGCTGATCTCGGCCCAGCCCTTGGTGACCCTGAAGGACCAGGACGCCTTCGCCGACGAGCAGCGCGGCTTCATCAACCAGCTGCTCTACCTCATCTACGCCCTGCTCGGGCTGGCGATCGTCATCGCCGTCCTGGGCATCGTGAACACCCTGGGGTTGTCCGTCCTCGAGCGCACCCGTGAGGTCGGGCTGCTGCGCGCCGTCGGGCTGTCCCGGCGACAGCTGCAGGGGATGATCTGGCTGGAGTCGATCGCCATCGCCCTCCTGGGTGCGCTGCTGGGCATCGCCCTCGGCGTCGTCTCCGGCATCGCGATCCAGCGGGCGCTCGCCGAGGACGGCATCACCGAGCTGGCGATCCCGTGGGCGCAGCTGGCGCTCTTCGTCGGCCTGGCGGGCATCGTCGGCATCCTGGCCGCCATGGTCCCCGCCTGGCGCGCGTCGCGGATGGACGTGCTCGAGGCCATCGCCACGGAGTAACCAACAGGTCAGCGGCACCCCCGAGCTGATGCAGGGCGTGGGTGGCCCGACTCAGGGCGAAGTCCGGACTTCGAGCTCACGGTGCGCGGTGCACCTGCGGTGTCCGGACTTCGTCCCAAGGGCCGCCCGCCCCTGCGTCCGCTCGGTACGGGAGGGAGCCGTTACGGGAGGGAGCCGTCAGCGCCCCATCGACGCCTTGACCCCGTCCTCCGTGCTCGCGTAGGTCTGGCCCGCCTCGGCGAGCACGCGCGAGATGTCGTCGAGGCTCTCCTTGACCGTGCGCTGCGTGGCTCGCCAGTCGCTGACCAGCTCCTGGAAGGAGCCCGAGGCCGCGCCGGTCCAGTCGCTCTGCAGCTGGGTCAGGCGGGTCATCATCGCCGCGACGGAGCTCTCGACCTCCTCGGAGATCTGCGAGATGTCGGAGGCGCTACCGGCGATGCGCTCGGTGTTGACGGTGAAGCTGCTCATGGTGTCCCCTTCGGTCGTTCCGACCGGACGATCCGGCCGTCCCTCAGACCGTATGGGGAGCGCGCGGCCCGTCCCCGGACTTGTCCACAGGTCCCGGCTCCCGGCGCGACCGCTCGAGTGCTTGTGCATAACCGGTGCCCATCCCGAGCACGATGAGACCTCCGACGATGAAGCTGAGCACCCGGGGGATCCCGTCGAGGAAGGCCAGGTCGAAGAACAGCAGCTTGCCGACACTCAGCGCCGTGATGGCCAGCCCCGCCGGGACGGCGAAGGCCGAGCCACGCAGTCCCCTCAGCAGGAGCAGTGCAGCCGTCGCCAGCCACAGCACGGTTGCACCGGTCTGGCCGGCGGTGAAGCCACCCCGCGCGTCGTCGGCGAGGTCGCCCAGGAGGGCGCCGGCGATGATGACGGTGCCGCCCGCCGCGAGGAGCGCGCCCGCGAGCAGCGCCCGGACCGCGATCATGGTGCGGGGGTGGGCCTCGCTGACCGTTTGGGCGAGGGCGAGCAGGAGCACGACCGTGAGCGATGCCGCGACGAGGTGCGCGGGCTCGACCTGCGTCGCCGTGCCGCGGTCGATCGCGTACGGCACGAGAGTCACCGTGAGGACCAACGGCAGGAGCGACGTCACCAGGGTCGCGCGCAGGACGGTGCGGTCGCGCAGCGCGAGCGAGGCCCCGGCCCACAGCACGCCGACCGTGAGCAGCGCCGGAAGCGACCAGTCGGTGCCGTCGGCGACGAGCGCCGCGGCCACCAGCGAGGTGATCCCCGCCGTGTACAGACAGCTCCCGGTGGCCAACAGCGTGTCCCCGCGGCTGCCCGTTGGCAGGCGCCCCGCGGTGAGGGCGGCGACGAGGACGAGCGCGAGGGTCAGCCCGATCATCAGGGTGGTGCCGGTCGCCCGCTCCGCCGCCAGCGCGGCGGAGAGGACCGGCACGGCGACGACCGGGACCGCGATCCCGGCCTGGGCAGGGGTCCGGTCGACCCGGACGCCCGCGAGGCCGGTCGCGAGCACGAAGCCGGCGAGCACGCAGGCGAGCAGGATGACCGCACCGACCGGCTCGTCGAGGGCCGGGAGCAGTGCGATCACGATCGCGGTGGGGACGACCCGGACCAGCTCGAGCACGTGCCACCGCCGTGAGACCTGGGCCGGCCACGAGGCGATCGTCAGGACGAGGAGGAACTGCGCCACGAGCAGCATGTGGTCGTACGCGATGGTCGGCGCGAGCGCGGCCACGCCGAGGACGGCGATGCCGGCGAGCAGCTGGCTGTCCCACGCACGGGCGAGCAGGAGGCCACCGACCGCGACCAGGCCGGCGATGCCGAGGCCGGCCGCCACGGGGACCCACTCGTAGATCCGGGTGACGGCGATGACGTCGAGGTAGGCCGTGGCGAACCCGGTGGCGGCCAGGCCGAGGGCACCGGCGGTGCCGGCCCGCCGACGGCGCACGACGATCGCGGCGGTGACGAGCCCGGCGGCGAGGAGGCCCGCGCTGATGACCCGCGCCAACGGGCCGAAGAAGCCCAGCTGGATCGCCAGCGCCAGCAGGAAGGCCACACCGATGAGCGTGATCCCGGCGCCCACGACGGCCAGCAGGCGGGAGACCAGGCCATCGCGCTGCCACCACGGGGTGGACGGCTGCGACGGTCCGGCCGGCGGCGGCACGTGGGGCGGCCGTTCCCCGGCGAAGGGGGCGTGGGCCACCGGCGGTGCGGTCACCATCCCGGTCGTCCCCGGCGCCGGCGGTGTGGCGTGCGCTGCCGTCGCCGCCGGTGCCACCGGGGGTGCCCCCGCGTCGGGGGCCGGGGCCCACTTGTGCGGGGAGGTCTCGTGGACGAGTCGGGCGCGCAGCCGGGCCAGGTCGTTGCCGACGGCGTACATGCGCGACATGGCCTCGGCGAACTCGTCCTCGAGCTGGCGCACGGCCTGAAGTGTGGGATCCCCTGACATGCTCATGCCCCCAGTGTGCGGATCCCGCACACCGGGGGCATGAGTTCGGCTACTCAGCGCCGCCTCCAGACGCCACACCCGGAGGCGGGGGTAGCACCCCTGTAGGAGCGAGAGGAAGTCGGCCCCCGCATCGGGGGGAGGGAAACGAGCAGGTCGGCCGCTCTTCCTCTCTTCTGTGCTCCTGCGTCCCACTGTGCACCGTCGTCCTTGGGAGGCGCTGGTACCAGGCTGGGATTCCCCTGTGATTGCTCAGGCGTCGCGCTCCGGGGCCGTCCCGAGCGTGACATCGATCGTCATCCTCTCGCCGTCGCGGATGACGGTCAGCGGGACCTGCGAGTCGATCTGGCGCGCGCGGACCAGACCGACGAGGGACTCGGCCCCGGTCACGCGGGAGTCGCCGATGGCGACCACGAGGTCACCCTCGGCCAGACCGGCCTCGTCGGCCGGGCTCCCGTCGCTCACGCTGCGGATCTCGGCGCCGCTGTGGGTCGCCGACCCCTCCTTCGCGGTCCCGTCGGCCGGCACCACGCCGAGGAAGGCGTGCTCGGCCTCACCGTCCTCGATGAGCTGCTCGGCGATCCACGTGGCCTCGTCGACCGGGATGGCGAAGCCGATCCCGATGTTGCCACTCTGGCCGGACGCGCCCACGGTGGCGATCGAGGAGTTGATCCCCACCAGCCGGCCGGAGGCGTCGACGAGGGCGCCGCCCGAGTTGCCCGGGTTGATCGCGGCCGAGGTCTGGATGGCGGCCGTCACCACCGGCTGTCCCTGCTGCGCGGAGGGGGACTGCCCCCCTTCGCTCCGGGCGGTGGAGACCGGCCGGTCGAGGGCGCTGACGATGCCGGTGGTGACCGTCCCGGCCAGACCGAGCGGGTTGCCGGCGGCCATGACCGGGTCGCCGACCTGCAGGTCCTTGGAGGATCCGACGGTGATCGGGTCGATGTCCTTCGGCGGGTCGGCGATCGTCAGGACGGCGAGGTCCGTCGAGGGGTCGGTGCCCGCGACGGTCGCGTCGTAGGTGGCGCCGTCGGACAGGGTGACGGTGATCTGCGGGTCCGGCCCGGCGCCGGAGACGACGTGGTTGTTGGTCAGCACGTGGCCCTGCTCGTCGAGGATGACGCCCGACCCCTCGCCGCCGCCCCCCTGGCCGCGCACCCCGACGGCGACGACGCTCGGGGTGACCGCGTCGGTCACGGCATTCCAGTCCGGTGAGTCCTCCGCGCCGGAGCTGACCGGGACGGTCTGGGAGGAGGACGCGGACGAGGTCGCGCTCGCCCCGGTGGCGCCGGTGGCGTCCGGCCCCTCGTCGGTCACCGCGATCACTCCCCACGTCCCGCCGGCCGCCAGGGCAGCGGAGAGGAGCGAGACGGTCGCCAGCTCACCGATCCGCCGCCCGCGGCGGCGCGGGGGCGGGGGCTGTGGCTGGTACGACGTCGGTGGGGCGGTCGGCTGCTGGTCCATCGTGGGCTCCTTGGTGTGGGTGCCTCTCCAGCGTGCCTTGCCCAGTTCGAATGTCCCTTGACGTTGGCTGACAGGTCGCTGGACGCGGTTGCCTCAGAGGGCCCGCCGTGCCGCGGTGGGGAACTCGACTCGGAAGGTCGCGCCGCCGCCCGGGGTGGTGTGCGCACTCACGGTGCCGTCGTGCTGGTCGACGATCGCCGCCACGATCGCCAGACCGAGACCGCTGCCGCCCCGGGCACGGGAGCGGGCCTTGTCGACGCGGTAGAAGCGCTCGAAGACCTTGCCGGCCACCTCCGGGTCGATGCCGACGCCGTGGTCGCGGACCTCGAGGACGGCCTTGCCGTCGTCGACGCCGGTGGCGACCTCGACCGGGACCCCCTCTTCGGTGTGCATCAGGGCGTTGGCCAGGAGGTTGCCGAGGACCTGGCGCAGGCGGGCGTCGTCCCCGCGGAGCGTGACCGGCTCCAGCTCGCCGTCGAGGCCGACGAGGGAGATCGAGCGTTCGGGCATCCGCACCCGTGCGTCGTGCACGGTCTCCGCGCACAACACGACCAGGTCGATGTCGGTCCACTCCAGCGGGCGCTGGTCGTCCAGCCGCGCGAGGAGCAGGAGGTCGTCGACGAGGCCGCCCATCCGGCGGGCCTCGCCCTCGATGCGGTCCATCGCCTGCCCGATGTGCTCGGGGTCCTGGACCGCGCCCTGCCGGTAGAGCTCGGCATAGCCGCGCACCGTCGCCAGCGGGGTGCGCAGCTCGTGGCTCGCGTCGGCGACGAACTGGCGCATCTTCAGCTCCGATGCCTCCTGGACGCCGAAGCTGCGCTCGATCTGCACGAGCATCGAGTTCAGCGAGTCGCTGAGGCTGGCCACCTCGTCGTGGCTGGATCGCACGGGCACGCGCCGGGTGAGGTCGCCGGCGGCGATGGCGGCTGCGGTGTCCTCGATGCGGCGAAGGGGGCGGAAGGCCCGTCGGGTGGCGTACCACCCGAGGACCCCGCCGGCCACGACCGCCGAGAGGCTGACCACGGTCGAGACGATGGTGAAGCGCTTCATCGTCTGGTTGACACCGGCCAGGGACATCCCCACGGCGAAGGTCGAGTTGTCGGTGTAGCGACCGGCGATGACCCGCCACCGCATGTTTCCGTCGACCGAGTCGACGGTGAAGGGGGCGCCGGTCTGCACGAGCTGGCCGGTCGGGGCCAGGGGCGGGACGTCGGGACGGACGTCCACCCCGGTCGGACCCTGGTACTCCCACGAGGAGCCGTCCGCGGGTTGGTGCAGCAGGAAGAAGTTCGTCGGTCCGCCCCTGGCTCTGCGCTCGTAGAAGGCGGTGTCGCGGGTGGAGGAGATGTTGTCCTCGGCGATGGGGATCGCCACCGCCCGCAGCTGGTCGTCGACGTTCTGCTCGAGGTCGCGCTGGAGCAGGAAGGCCGTGGCCGCCGCCGTCGTCGTCAGCGCCGCCAGCAGGATGGCGAGCAGGATCGCGATCAGCCGCCAGGTGAGGGGCATCCTCTCCAGACGGCTGATGACCAGCTCGTTGATCTGCTGCACGGCGTGCTTACTCCGGGGGGAGGCGAAGGACGTACCCGAATCCGCGCTTGGTGTGGATCAGTGGTGGCAGGTCGCCGGTGTCGATCTTGCGGCGCAGGTAGGAGATGTAGGACTCGACGATGCCGAGCTCACCGCGGAAGTCGTAGTCCCACACGTGGTCGAGGATCTGGGTCTTCGACAGCACCCGGTTGGGGTTGAGCATGAGGTAGCGCAGCAGCTTGAACTCTGTCGGGGAGACGTCGATGGAGACGCCGGCGCGGCGCACCTCGTGCGCGTCGTCGTCCAGCTCGAGGTCGGCGAAGCGGAGCACCGACTCCGAGGAGGGCACGTCCGTGGTGCGGCGCAGGATCACCCGGATGCGGGCGATGACCTCCTCGAGGGAGAACGGCTTGGTCACGTAGTCGTCACCGCCGACGGTCAGCCCCTTGAGCTTGTCGTCGAGGGAGTCGCGGGCGGTGAGGAAGAGGATCGGCTGGTGGCGCTCGCTGGCCCGCAGGCTCGAGGCGATCTCGAAGCCGTCGGTGTCCGGGAGCATGACGTCGAGGACGATCAGGTCCGGCTCGACGCGGTGGACGATGTCCATCGCGGTGGCCCCGTCGCCGGCGACGTCGACCTCGAATCCCGCGAAGCGCAGCGACGTCGCGAGGAGCTCGCGGATGTTCGGCTCGTCCTCCACGACGAGCAGTCGTGGGCTCGGTCCGGTGTCGGTCTCGTGGGTACTCACACCATCGAGTGTGCGCCCGAAGCCTGAATGTCTGCTGACAGCAGGCTGTGGTGACGCCGCGCCACGGGGGTGTTCGCGGCGGCCACGAAACAGGTTGCGGTGTCGTAACGAAGGGTGTGAAGCAGGCCGCGGTACTTGTGGGGGTGAGGTCGGACCTGTTGAAGTCAAGAGAATGCCGAATCGGGGGCGGTTCTCGGGCAAGGCGTCCCGCCTTGTGCGCAGGGATCGCGCTGACGTGGTGGGAGCTGCGTCGGCGTGGGGTTACGACTCCGCGCCCACCTAGGAGGAGGAGAGACACATGCGCAGCACGCGAATGCTGGCCGGAACCGCTGCGGCGGCCCTGGCCCTGACGATGGCGGCCTGTGGTGACGGGGGATCCGAGGGATCATCCGGTGACGGGGGCAGCGGCGGCGAGGGCGGCGGCGACACCCTCAGCAAGATCCAGGACGAGGGCGTCATCACCGTCGGCATCGCCGGCGAGGAGCCCTACTCCTTCAAGAAGGACGGTGAGCTGACCGGCGCGACGATCGCCATCCACAAGAAGGTCTTCTCCGAGCTTGGCGTCGACGAGGTCGAGGGCGTGCAGACCGAGTGGGGCTCGCTCATCCCGGGCCTGAACGCAGGCCGCTTCGACATCATCTCGGCGGGCATGTCGATCCTGCCCGAGCGGTGCGAGCAGGCCGACTTCGGCCACCCGGAGATCATGTATACGACGGCCCTGATGACGCCCGAGGGCAACCCGGAGGGCGTCAACGACATGCACGACGTCGCAGACGCTGACATGAAGCTCGCGGTCATGAGTGGTGCGATCGAGTCCGGATACGCCGACACGCTCGGGATCGAGAAGATGGAGGTGGGCAGCCCGCAGGACGGCATGGACGCGGTCGTGCAGGAGCGGGCCGACGCCTTCGCGCTCACCGGTATCTCCCTGCGCACCATGGCGGAGAACAACCCGGACGCACCCGTCGAGGTGACCGAGCCGTTCACCGCCATCGTCGACGGCAAGAAGCAGGTCGGTGCGGGCGCGACCGTCTTCCGCAAGGACGACGACACGCTGCGCGAGGCCTACAACAAGGAGATCGACAAGATCGTCGGCGACGAGCAGGCCTTCACCGACGTCGTCGGTGAGTTCGGCTTCACCGACGCCGAGCGCCCCAAGGGCGAGATCACCACCGAGCAGCTCTGCGCCGGCGAGCTGCCCGACGCCGAGCAGTCCGAGGCCGTCCCGGACTGACCCGGTGACTGACAATCTGGATGTTCTCAGGAGTGCCCTGCCCGAGCTGACCGACGGTGTCATCACGACGCTGCAGCTCAGCCTGGGCGGGGCGCTCCTGGCCTTCATCATCTCCGTCACGCTCGGCCTGCTGAGCATCGCACCCGTCGGGTTCGTCCGGTGGGTCTCGACGGTCGTCGTCGAGTTCTTCCGGGGCACCTCGCTGGTCGTCCAGCTGTTCTGGCTCTACTACGTGCTCCCCATCCTCTTCGACGTCAGCATGGATGCCGTACTCACCGGCATCATCGCCCTCGGCCTGAACTACGGCGCCTACGGCGCGGAGATCGTGCGCGGCTCGATCAACTCCGTGGACAAGGGCCAGTGGGAGGGTGCGACCGCCCTGAACATGCCGCCGCTGACACGGATGCGCCGGGTGATCTGGCCGCAGGCCTGGGCACTCATGCTCTCCGGTTACAACAACCTGCTCGTGATGCTCATCAAGGGCACCGCGGTCGCGCTCTTCATCTCCCTGCAGGACCTGGCCTTCCAGGTCGACGAGCTGCGCAAGGACACGGGGTCGACCTTGTTCGCCTACGGCGTCGGATTCCTCATCTACTACCTGATCGCCCTGCTGGGCTCCCAGGGCGTGCGCGTGCTCGAGAAGCGGGCACGTCGCAAGCTCGGGATGCCCGTGGGCAGTGCGCACACCGGAGCGGGGGCGAGCCTGTGAGTACCGCGACCACCACCGACGGCACCACCCGGGAGTCGGTGCCGCTGACCCGATCGCACATCACGCTGCTCGTCTGCTCCGGTCTGCTGACGCTCGCGGCCGGGCTCGGCCTGCCGGCGCTCGTCGTGGCGCTCCTCGCCTGGCGCAAGAACGCCGAGGACCACCCGGCAGCCAAGCGGCTGACCCGCATCGGCTGGTACGTATTCAGTGCCTTCGCCGTCATCGGGGTGCTCATCGCGCTCCAGCTGTGGTCGATGACGCCGTCGTTCGCGCAGTTCTGGAGCTGGGACGCGGCCGCCGAGGTCTTCCCGATCCTGCTCGAGACCTTCGTCAAGACGACGCTGCTCATCACCGTGGTGGGCACGGCGATCGCCGCGAGCCTCGGTCTGGTGCTGGCGGTGACGACCGAGAGCGTCCCGCGGCTCCTCTCCGTCCCGTTGCGGTGGGTGATGGACGTCATCCGGATGACGCCGCTGATCGTCCAGCTGATCTTCGTCTACTACCTCGTGCCGGTCGAGTGGCCGCTGCTGTGGGTGGGCACCGCCGTCATCGGCGTGCACTACGCGATGTACATGGCCGAGTCCTACATCGCCGGCATCGCCTCGGTCGACCCGGGCCAGTGGGAGGCGGCCAAGGCGCTGAGCCTCTCCACGGGGCGGACGTGGCGCGCGGTCGTGCTCCCGCAGGCGCTGCGGGCCACGCTCCCGTCGCTCGGCAACTGGGCGATCTCGATGTTCAAGGACACGCCCTACCTCTTCGCCATCGGCGTGGTGGAGCTGGTCACCCGCGCGCAGCAGTACGGAGCGAACACCTTCCGCTACAACGAAGCCTTCACCCTGGCTGGCCTGATCTTCCTCGTCGCCAGCCTCATCACGGCCGTGGCCGTCCGAAAGCTGGAGAAGTCACTTGTCTACTGAGTCCGAGACCACTGACCGTCCCACCCCGCCGGCGGGTGGCACCCCCGTCATCCGCTTCGAGGACGTGGAGAAGAAGTTCGGCGACACGACCGTGCTGTCGAACCTCAACTTCG
Organism: Janibacter sp. DB-40; assembly: GCF_029510815.1. NCBI lineage: Bacteria > Bacillati > Actinomycetota > Actinomycetes > Micrococcales > Intrasporangiaceae > Janibacter > Janibacter sp. DB-40. The sequence goes on from NZ_CP120360.1 coordinate 390,346, forward strand.
ACGTCGCGCCGGGGGAGCGGGTCACGCTCATCGGTCCGAGCGGCTCGGGCAAGACGACGATCCTCCGGCTGGTCATGACGCTCGAGCACCTGACCGGTGGCTACATCTGGATCAACGGCGCGCCGCTGACCCACGACCGGCGCAACGACCAGCGGGTGGAGCTGCGTCCCAAGGAGGTCGCGCGCACCCGGAAGAAGATCGGCATGGTCTTCCAGCACTTCAACCTCTTCCCGAACATGACGGTGCTGGAGAACATCACCGAGGCGCCGATCCACGTGCTGGGCAGGGACAAGAAGCAGGCCAGGGACCGGGCGCACGAGCTGCTCGAGCAGGTCGGTCTGGGTGACCGGTCCGGGGCCCGACCGAGCCAGCTCTCCGGCGGTCAGAAGCAGCGGGTGGCGATCGCTCGTGCGCTCGCGATGGACCCCGAGATCCTGCTGCTCGACGAGGTCACCTCGGCGCTCGACCCGGAACTCGTCGGCGAGGTCCTCGGCGTCCTGCGCAAGGTCGCCGACGAGACCGACATCTCGATGCTCATCGTCACCCACGAGATGCAGTTCGCCCGCGACGTCTCGCACAAGGTGATGATGTTCGACGGTGGCCAGATCGTGGAGCAGGGCGCCCCCGACGACCTGCTGGGCAACCCGCAGCACAAGCGCACCCAGCGCTTCCTCGAGTCGATCCTCTGACCCCCGCGTTCCTCGCGCCCGAGTGACGAATGGCTACGCCACTTGGTCGCTCGTTCCTCGCTCCCTGAGTCGTGCCGCACCCATCTGTCGCCCGTCCGCGCACGGGACCGGCCCCCTTCGCAACTGCTTAGGCTCCTGCGCGTGACAGCCGCAAACTGCTTAGGCTCCTGCGCGCGACGGCTGCAACTGCTTAGGCTCCTGCGAGGTCGTCGGCGTCGACGATCCGGTAGGCGTAGCCCTGCTCGGCGAGGAAGCGTTGGCGGTGGGCGGCGAACTCCGCGTCGACGGTGTCGCGGGCGACGACGGTGTAGAAGTGCGCGGTGCGCCCGTCCTCCTTGGGGCGCAACAATCGACCGAGGCGCTGCGCCTCCTCCTGGCGCGAGCCGAAGGTCCCGCTGACCTGGATGGCCACGGTCGCCTCGGGCAGGTCGACCGAGAAGTTGGCGACCTTGGAGACCACGAGCAGGCTGGTGCGTCCCTCGCGGAAGTCCGCGAAGCGCTCCTGGCGCACCTTCACGGGGGTCTCCCCGGTGATCAGGTCCGCGTCGAGCTGCTCGGACAGCTCGTGCAGCTGGTCGAGGTACTGCCCGATGACCAGGGTCGGTTCCCCCTGGTGCTGGTCGACGATCTGCCGGACCACCCGCGGCTTGGCCGGTGAGCACGAGGCCAGCCGGTACCGGTCCTCGGCATCGGCGGTCGCGTAGGCCATCCGCTCGGCGTCGCTGAGCGTCACCCGGACCTCGACGCAGTCGGCGGGAGCGATGTAGCCCTGCGACTCGATGTCCTTCCACGGAGCGTCGAAGCGCTTGGGGCCGATTAGCGAGAAGACGTCCGCCTCGCGGCCGTCCTCGCGCACGAGCGTCGCGGTCAGCCCGAGACGCCGCCGCGCCTGCAGGTCGGCGGTCATCCGGAAGATCGGCGCCGGCAGCAGGTGCACCTCGTCGTAGACGATGAGCCCCCAGTCGCGGGCATCGAGCAGGTCGATGTGCGGGTAGGCGCCCTTCCGCTTGAGGGTGAGCACCTGGTACGTCGCGATCGTCACCGGGCGCACCTCCTTGCGCGCGCCCGAGTACTCGCCGATCTCGTCCTCGGTCAGCGTCGTGCGGGCGAGCAGCTCCTCGCGCCACTGCCGCGCGCTGACGGTGTTGGTCACGAGGATGAGCGTGGTGGCCTTGGCCGCGGACATCGCGCCCGCACCCACGAGGGTCTTGCCGGCGCCGCAGGGGAGGACGACGACACCGGACCCGCCGTCCCAGAACCCGTCGACCGCGTGCTGCTGGTACGGCCGCAGGCTCCAGCCGTCCTCGGTGAGGGCGATCGGGTGCGCCTCACCGTTGACGTAGCCGGCACGGTCCTCGGCGGGCCAGCCGACCTTGAGCAGCTCCTGCTTGAGGGTGCCGCGCTCGGAGGGGTGGACGACGACCTCGTCGGGGGAGAGCTGCTCACCGATGAGCGGCTTGATCTTCTTGTGCCGCAACACCTCGGTGAGCACCGCGCGGTCCGTGGTGCGCAGGACCAGCTGGTCGCCGTCCTTCTCCAGCACGAGGCGCCCGTAACGGTCCATCGTGTCGGCGATGTCGACGAGCAGCGCCTGCGGGACGGGGTAGCGCGAGTGGGTGATCAGGGCGTCGACGACCTGCTCGGCGTCGTGGCCGGCGGCGCGGGCGTTCCACAGGCCGAGCGGGGTGACCCGGTAGGTGTGGATGTGCTCCGGGGCCCGCTCCAGCTCGGCGAAGGGGGCGATCGCCCGCCGTGCATCGGCGGCCTTGTCGTGGTCCACCTCGAGCAGGAGGGTCTTGTCGCTCTGGACGATGAGCGCGCCGTCGGTCATCACAGCGAGACCCCGGTCGAGGCGCCGTACATCACCCCGACGACGGCGCCGATGACGGCCAGGACGAGAAGCACGCTGAGCAGGACGAGGACGATCCAGCCGATCCGGGTCAGCTTGGCGGCCTGGGCGGGGTCGCTGGAGTTCTGCGTCAGGGCGATGACGCCGAGGACGAGCGGCACGATGCCGACGATGCAGCAGATCCCCGAGATGGTCAGCACCCCGGAGACGATCGTCAGCGCGACGGTCGAGGTGTTCGCCGGCGTCGGGTTGGCGTACTGCCCGGTCCCCGGGATCTGACCCGGTCCACCGGCTGCGGCGGGCCGGTAGTCCGGCAGCTGGTTGGGATCCTGAGTCATGCGTCCCACGGTACGGGATGCGCCACAATGGACCCATGTCGTCCAGTGCACTGCCGCAGTCGGAGCCGATGACGGGACTGCCGTCGAAGGTCACCGTGTACGAGGTCGGACCCCGGGACGGTCTGCAGAACGAGAAGGACACGGTCCCGACGGCGGTCAAGGCGGAGTTCATCCGCCGACTCGTCGACGCCGGGTTGGAGACGGTGGAGACGACCTCCTTCGTCCACCCGAAGTGGGTTCCGCAGCTCGCCGACGCGAGCGAGCTGCTGGCCGAGCTCGACGACCTGGGCCGCGGCCCCCTTCGCCCCGTGCTGGTGCCCAACGAGCGCGGGCTGGACCGCGCGATGGAGGCCGAGGTCGAGGCCGTGGCGATCTTCGGCAGCGCGACCGAGACCTTCGCGCAGAAGAACCTGGGTCGCTCCCGCGAGGAGTCGGTCGCGATGTTCGCGCCCGTCGTCAAGCGGGCGCAGGACGCCGGGATGTGGGTCCGCGCCTACGTGTCGATGTGCTTCGGTGACCCGTGGGAGGGCCCGGTCCCCGTCGACCGGGTCGCCGATGCGTGCGCCGAGCTGATGGACCTCGGCTGCGACCAGCTCTCCGTCGGCGACACCATCGGCACGGGCACCCCCGGCCACGTCGAGGCGCTGCTCGCCGCGCTGGAGCAGCGCGACATCGGGGTGGACCGGATCGGCGTGCACTTCCACGACACCTACGGGCAGGCACTGTCCAACACGCTCACCGCCCTGCGTGCCGGGGTCAGCGTCGTCGACGCCTCTACGGGCGGCCTCGGCGGCTGCCCGTACGCGAAGTCCGCGACCGGCAACCTCGCGACCGAGGACCTCGTCTGGATGCTCGACGGCGCCGGCGTGGAGACCGGCCTCGACCTCGACAAGCTCGTCGCCACCAGCGTGTGGATGGCCGAGCAGCTCGGCAAGCCGTCGCCCTCCCGCGTGGTCAAGGCGCTCTCGGGGGCCTGAGGCCGCGACGGCCTCAGCCGTCGACGACCACCCCGGTGATCCGGTGCAGGGAGTAGACCTGCGGTCGGGCGTCGACCTCGCCGACGACGCGGCCGCCGTCGACGGCGACCGGGTGGAAGAGGACCCGCTTGGTCGCGCCGACGGAGTCGGTGATGCCGATCCAGGCGGGCAGGCCGTCCGCAGCGGCCTCGCGCAGCAGGGCCGAGATGCTCGCCGGGTCGAGCGCCGGGATCACCGGTGACCCGTCGCCCGGCCGGGCCCGTTGGCGCTCGGCGACGTGCTCACCCTCGCGCAGCCGCGAGAGGACGATGGGTGCCGGGTCGGGCTGGACCTCCGTGACCGGCCGGTCCCGACGAGGCGGGACCCGCGAGGCCGTGGGGAGGGTGGAGACGACGCCGCCCGAGCTCTCCAGGGCGGGGGACTGACCGGCCTCGCGCAGGGCCTCGACGAGCACCGCCGGCCCGACGGGGGAGATGAGCACGGTGGGGGCGATCTGGCGCAGCTGCAGGTGACCCAGGTCCCGGTGGGCCAGCAGCGCCTCCAAGTGTGTCGGGTCGTCACCGCGCAGGTAGCTGCCGGCGGACCCGGACCGCAGCTGGCCGTGCCGGCGGGCGACGTCGCGCACGAGGTAGTCCAGCGGCTGGGGCACCTCCGTGGCGCTGAACCGGGCCAGTGACTCCAGCAGGTCGTCGGCCGTCCAGCCCGAGTCCAGCGCCCCGCGCAGGCTCTGCTCGGTGAAGCGGTGGACCCCCGCGCCGCCGCGGGACTCGAGCACGGCGCTGCGCCGCAGCAGGGCCGCCAGCTCGGGGACCGGTGCGCCGGGCACGATCGCGGTGAGGTCGGCCTGGAGCAGGAGCCGGTCGACGGGATCGGGCACGAGGTCGGCGAGGGTGCCGGCGGCCCGGTCCGACCCCTCGAGCAGGGCCCGTCCCACGGTGCCCAGGGCGTGCCGCCCGGTGACGCCGAGGACCTCGCCCTCGCGCAGCAGGCCGGCGACGACCGCCTCGACGTCACGGGGCATCCGGCGCGGGCGGCGTCGGCGCAGCAGGTCGACGACCTGGTCGCGCTCGGGCGCGGACCCCTCGGGCAGGTCCGCGAGGATCGCCAGCACCTCCCGCCGCAGCGGTCGGATCGGTGGCCAGACGAACCCCTCGGACAGCGCGTTGACCCGGCTCCCGTCCCTGGGTGCAGGGACGGCTGAGGAGCGAAGGGAGGTCAGCCACGGCTGCGCGAGCCCCACCCAGCGGTGGGCGGGGTCGAGCGCCCGCCAGGCCTCCACCTCGGTGGTCAGCCGCCACGTCGGCTCCAGGGCCCGGTCGTCGACGAGGAGTCCGGCGCCGAGCAGGAGCTCGAGCAGGAGTGTCGCGCTCGCCTCGTCGAGGTCGATCTGGGAGGCGAGGGTGCGCAGGTCGCGCACGGCGAGGCCGCCGCTGCGCAGCACCCGGGGGCGCATCTCCTCGATGCGGTCGAGGAGCTCGTCGACGAGGGCGACCAGCTCGGTCGCGGCGGCGGTGGCCGCCCGGTCGACGTCCTCGATCGCACGAGTCGGAGGCGGTGGCCCCTCGTCGTCGACGGGGAGTCCAGCAGCCGTCCGCGGCGCACCACCAGGCCGACCTCCCGGGGGAGGGTGACGTGCTCCTCGTCCACGGCGACGACGAGGCCCGCGTCGACGAGGCTCTCGACCGCCCGCCCGGTACGGCCGGTGGTGTCGGACGGGCGGGCCGCCGTGGGGCCGTGCCAGGCGATGCGGTGCAGGACGTGCTCGGCCTCCGCCCCGACGGACTCGATGGCGGCGGGGACGTCGTCCGGCAGGGTGTGCGCGAGGGAGGCGGCGGTGGCGCCGAGGCCGGCGGGGTGCGGGCCCAGGACCTCGACCACGGTGCCGGTGACCTGCCGCCCGGTGGCCGACTCCCACAGCAGGGCCGCCCGGGAGAGGTCGTCGACGAGGGCGGTCGCGCGGGCCTCGTCCGTGCCGAGGAGGTCGGCGACCGCCGCGGTGTCGACGCCGGCGACGACGCAGGCCTGCAGGGCCGTCAGGTGCGGCAGGTCGAGGTGGTCGATGGCCCGGGCGGTGCTCGCCCGGGTGCTGGCGCGGGCGGCGAGTGCGGTCAGGTCGGACGGCTGCGGCCGGGCCAGGTCCGGGCGCAGCTCCAGCAGGGCCACCAGCTCCTCGTCGGTGCGGTGGCGGATGTCCTCGGCGAGGGAGCGCACCGATCCACGGTAGATCACCGGGCGTCCCGTCGCGGCTGGGTCCCGCGGGTCAGGGGGCGGTCGCGTCGGCCGGGGGGCGCGGCGCGTCGTGGGGAGCCACGCCGTTGACCTCCGGGGAGATGATCCGCTCCAGGCGCAACAGCAGCCACGCGACGAGGGCCAGCCCACCGAGGACCACGCCGATGAACGCGACGTCGAGCCCGCGTCCGAGCAGCACGCCGGCGACGACCGGCCCGACCACGCCACCGGACATGAAGGCCGCCGACTGGATGGCGTTGACCCGGCCGCGCAGGTGGTCGGGCGCGAGGTCGTTGGTGATCGCGGGCAACGTCGGCTGCAGCAGGGTCTCGCCGAGCCCGAAGAGGGCGAGGAAGGCGACGACGAGCACGGCCGCGGCGAGCGTGCCCCGCAGCAGCCCGCTCGCCCCGAGGACGAGCCACGCGACGACCCAGACGCCGAGCATGACCAGGCCGACCCGGGTGCGCCGGTGGCCCTCGATCCGCTGGAGGACCCAGAACTGGAGCAGCACGATGACCGCCGTGTTGGCCGCGAAGGCCACTCCGACCGCCTCGGTGCTCACCTGCGAGACGCTGCGCGCGAAGGCGGGGATCCCGGCCTCGAGCTGCCCGTACCCGACGAAGCTGGTGACGAGGCCGATGAGCAGCACCCACCCCATGCCGGGCAGACGCAGCACGGTCGCGTAGCTCGCGGGCGACGTGTCCTCGGCCGGCCGCTCGGAGCGGGCGGTGACGTGCCTCAGCGGCCCGAGCAGCCACACGGCCGGGATGAGGATGAGGACGGCGTCGACGATGAAGATCACCTCGAAGGTCACCGGTCGGGAGACGTCGACGAACATGCCGGCGACGAGGCCACCGGCGCCGATGCCGAGGTTGAGCAGGGCGAAGTTCACCCCGAAGTAGCGCTGCCGCAACGGACCGCGCACGAGCGCGGAGATGAAGGTGTTGCCCGCGGCCCAGCCGATGCCCGCCGACAGGCCCATGAGCACCGCCGCGACGAAGGCCGGGGCGGCGCTGGTGGCGAAGGCCATGACGACGGCGCCGATGCTCTGGCTCACGCCCGCGAGGATGAGCATCCACCGGGCGCCGACGAGGTCGGTCAGGCTGCCCATCGGGCCGGCGAGGACCGCGGCCGCCAGGGCGAGGACGGCCATGACCGTGCCGGCGGTCTCGAGCGAGAGCTGGCGGACCTCGTTGAGGTAGATGACCGTGAAGGGCAGCGTCATCCCCCGGCCCAGGTGCTGCACCGCGACGGTGGACAGCAGGAAGCGCCCCTCCCGCGGCAGGGCGTGCCAGAAGCCGCGAACGCCCGGACCGATGTCGCGGGCCGGCACGTCACGGGGAAGGGAGGTGGTCACCACTGCCCCATGGTCTCCCACCCCGCCGACGGCCGGCGACCTGATTCCCCGGCGCGCGGGAGCGGCCCGCGGCCTATGTTGGGGACATGGCACTCCCTCCCTCCGGTACCCAGTGGCAGCTGACGAGCGGCGGGACCGAGGCCGTCGTCGTCGAGGCCGGCGGTGGACTGCGCACCCTCACCGTCGGCGGCGTCGACGTCGTGGCCGGGTACCCGCGGGAGGCGATGGCGTCGGCCGGGCGCGGGCAGCTGCTCGTGCCGTGGCCCAACCGGATCCGCGACGGTCGCTACCGCTTCGCCGGCCGGGACCACGAGCTGCCGATCACCGAGCGCTCCACCGGCAACGCCACGCACGGGCTCGTGCGGTGGGAGTCCTTCCGCCCGAGCGAGCGCGATGAGGGCCGGATCGTCCTGGGGCACACGGTGCACCCGCGGCCGGGCTACCCCTTCGCCCTCGAGGTGCGCGTCGCCTGGCAGGTCGACCCGCGGGGGCTGACCTGCTCCACCACCATCACCAACGTCGGCCCGGACAGCGCCCCGGTCGGCTACGGCGCCCACCCCTACCTCGCCCTCGGCGCCACGCCTGCGCAGCAGGCGCGCCTCACCGTGCCCGCCGACCGGGTCGTCCTCGTCGACCCCGACCGCAAGCTGCCGGTCGGGACGCACGAGGTGGGGGACTCCCCCTTCGACCTGCGCGGTGGGGACGGGCTCGGCGACCGCGAGATCGACAACGCCTACACCGGTCTCGAGCGGGGCGCGGACGGCTCCTGGACGGTCACCCTCGAGGCCGACCGGACGACGCGCCTGTGGGGCGGGCCCGGGCTGGACTGGGTGCAGGTCTTCACCGGACGCTCCACGCCGGCAGGCCCCGAGGGGCACGCCCCGGGCATCGCCGTCGAGCCGCTGTCCTGCCCGCCGGACGCCTTCGGCTCGGGGGAGGGGCTCGTCACGCTCGGGCCGGGGGACTCCTGGACCGGCCAGTGGGGCATCGAGGTCGGCTGACCCCCTCGCCGTTGGGGTCCGGGCAGCACCACGGGTTAACCTTGTGACGGGTGCGCCGACGACGCGCACCCATTCCTGAGCACGAGTACGAACTATCGAGCAACGAGGTGCACGGTGCCCACTGGCAAGGTCAAGTGGTACGACGCGGAGAAGGGCTTCGGCTTCATCTCCGGGGACGACGGCGAGGATGTCTTCCTCCACGCCAACGCCCTGCCCGAGGGCACGTCGACCATCAAGGGCGGCACGCGCGTCGACTACGGGATCGTCGAGGGACGCCGCGGCGCCCAGGCGCTCTCCGTGACCGTCCTCGACGCCCCGCCGAGCGTGGCCCAGAACCTGCGCCAGCGTGACCGCAAGCCGGCCGACGAGATGGTCGGCATCGTCGAGGACGTCATCAAGCTGCTCGACAACGTCTCCAACGGACTGCGTCGCGGTCGCTACCCGGACAAGGCCCAGGGCGCCAAGCTCGCCCAGGTGCTGCGCCGCGTCGCCGACGACCTGGAGGGCTGACATGCCACCCCGCACCAAGACCGACAGCGTCCTCGAGGCGGCCGTCGAGCCCGCCCGGCGCGAGCTCCTCGAGGCGACGAAGGGGGAGGGTGTCGGCGAGCACGCCGGCTTCACCCTCGACGCCGACCGCCTCGGCACGCACTGGTTCGAGGCCACCCTGCCCGGGTACGGCGGCTGGCGCTGGGCCGTCACCGTCACCCGGGTCCCGCGCGCCAAGGCCGCGACCGTGTGCGAGTCCCAGCTGCTGCCGGGCGAGGGCGCGATCCTCGCCCCCGAGTGGCTGCCGTGGTCCGAGCGCCTCGCCCCCGGCGACGTCGGTCCCGGTGACGTCACCCCCAAGGTCGACGACGACCCCTACCTCGAGGCGGGCTTCGAGGCCACCGGCGAGGAGGACGTCGACTCCGTCGCCCTCTGGGAGCTCGGTCTCGGCCGTACCCGCGTGCTCTCCGCCGAGGGCCGCGAGGCCGCCGCCCAGCGCTGGTACGACGGGAAGCACGGCCCGAAGGCCGAGGTCGCGCTCAAGGCCCCGGCCCCCTGCGGCGAGTGCGGCTTCTTCCTGCCGATGCCCGGCGAGCTGCGCCGGGTCTTCGGTGTCTGCGCCAACGAGTGGAGCCCGAGCGACGGCGGCGTCGTCAGCAAGGACCACGGCTGCGGCGCGCACTCCGAGGTCGACATGCCGGCCCCCGAGCCGGAGAAGGTCGGCACCCCGATCCTCGACGACGGGGTCGTCGAGGCCCTCTGACGGGTCGGACCGCGACCGCGCTTACGATTGGCGCCCATGAGCACCCCTGCGCGCCCCTCGACCGAGGGCTCCGTCCTCGAGCGCCACTTCAAGATCGCCGAGCGCGGCTCCACCATCGGTCGCGAGATCCGCGGTGGCGTCGCGACCTTCTTCACGATGGCCTACATCGTGGTCCTCAACCCGCTGATCATCGGTACCCAGGCCGACTCGACGGGTGGGTTCCTCGGCGGCGGTGACGAGCCGAACCTCGCGATGGTCGCGGCGGCCACCGCCCTCGTCGCCGGCGTGATGACGCTGCTCATGGGCGTCGTCGCGAACTACCCGCTCGCGCTCGCGGCCGGGCTGGGGCTCAACGCCTTCGTCGCCTTCGGGGTGGCCAAGCTGCCGGAGATGACCTGGGCCGACGCCATGGGTCTGGTCGTGCTCGAGGGCCTGATCATCCTCGCGCTCGTGCTCACCGGTTTCCGCAAGGCGGTGCTGCACGCCGTGCCGGCCCCGCTGAAGGTGGCCATCAGCGTCGGCATCGGCCTCTTCATCACCATCGTCGGCCTCGTTGACGCCGGCTTCGTGCGCAAGGCCGAAGGGGGTCCCCTCGGCGAGCTGGGTGTCGGCGGCTTCCTCGCCGGCTGGCCGCTCCTCGTCTTCGTCGTCGGCCTCTTCATCATCGTCACGCTGCACGTGCGCGGGGTGCGCGGCGCGATCCTCTACGGCATCCTCGGCACGACGATCCTCGCGATCATCGTCGAGGCCGCCTTCACCATCGGCAGCCAGACCAACGCCGAGGGCGAGATGGTCAACCCGACCGGGTGGGGGCTGAACGTCCCGAGCATCCCGACGAACGTCGTCGACCCGCCGAACTTCGGTCTCCTCGGTGACTTCAGCCTGCTCGGGTCCTTCGACAAGATCGGCATCGTCTCCGCGTCGCTGCTCGTCTTCACGATCCTGCTCGCCGACTTCTTCGACACGATGGGCACGATGGTCGCCGTCGGCGCCGAGGGCGACCTGCTCGACGAGGAGGGCAACCCGCCGAACTCGCAGCGGATCCTCGTCGTCGACTCCCTGGCCGCGGCCGCCGGTGGTGCCGCCTCGGTCTCGTCCAACACCAGCTACATCGAGTCCGCCTCCGGTGTGGGCGAGGGGGCCCGCACGGGTCTGGCCTCGGTCGTCACCGGCATCCTCTTCCTGCTCGCGACCTTCCTCTCGCCGCTCGTCGCGGTCGTGCCCTACGAGGCCGCGACGCCGGCGCTCGTGCTCGTGGGATTCCTGATGATGCAGCAGGTCAGGGACATCGACTGGGACGACCTGGAGATCGCGATCCCGGCCTTCCTGACGATCATCCTCATGCCCTTCACGTACTCGATCACCGCGGGCATCGGGGCCGGCTTCGTCACCTACGTCTTCATCAAGATCGTGCGCGGCAGGTTCTCCGCGATCCACCCGCTCATGTGGCTCGTCGCCGTGCTCTTCGTGCTCTACTTCGCGATCGACCCCATCAAGGGGCTGCTCGGCGTCGGCTGAGCCGCGGCCACCCCATCAGGTGGTCGATTCGTGCGACTCCCGGCCACCGGAGTCGCACGAATCGACCACCTGATCTCGTTTCCGGACTGGTGCGGTCGGGTGCGCCTTCCCCCCTTCGCAAAAGCCTAGGCAGTTGCGAAGGCGGGTGTTGGTCCTCGCAGAAGCCTGGAGCCAACATGCACTTCTCCGGAATAGTTAGCACACGTAATGAGTTCTGCTAACGTGATGCCGGTCGGAAGGAGCCCGTTGACCCAGACCACCACCCGAACACTCACCCCCAAGCGGGTCAGTGCCCTCAGCGAGGACCTGCGCCTGGCGTGCATGCGCATCAGCCGGCGCATCCGCTTCGAGAGCGCCGACGAGATCGCGCCGCACCAGCTCAGCGTGCTCGCCCGCCTCGAGGGCGGGCCGCTGACACCGCGCGAGCTCGCCGACGTCGAGAGAGTCTCTGCACCGAGCATGACCCGCACCGTCGGCTGCCTCGTCGACGAGGGCCTCGTGGAGCGCCACGACGACCCGAGCGACGGCCGCCGCGTCCTCGTCGAGCTCACCGCCGCCGGCCGCACCTCCCTCCAGCAGATCCGCCGCCAGCGTGGTCGCTGGATGTCCGAGCGCGTGCAGGAGCTGACCGCGGACGAGCAGGCGACCCTCGTGGAGGCGACGGAGATCCTGCGGAGGATCGCCGCCCGATGAGCCCGACCTTCGCCTCCCTCTCCGTGCGCAACTACCGCATCTACGCCGCCGGCGGGGTCGTCTCCAACACCGGCACCTGGATGGGGCGTGTCGCCCAGGACTGGGTCGTGCTCACCCATCTGACCGACCACTCGGCGACGGCACTGGGCATCGTCACCGGCCTGCAGTTCCTGCCGATGCTGGTCCTCGCGCCGTGGGCCGGGTCCGTCATCGACCGCGTACCCAAGCGGACACTGCTGATGATCAGCCAGGCGATGCTCGGCCTCGCCGCGCTCGTCGGTGGCGTCCTCGTCGTCACCGGGGCAGCCCAGCTGTGGCACTTCTACCTCATCGCCCTCGCGACCGGCCTGGCCACCGCCTTCGACAACCCGGCCCGCCAGTCCTTCGTCTCCGAGATGGTCCCGATGGACCGGCTGGCCAACGCCGTGGCGCTCAACAGCGCCTCGTTCAACCTCGGCCGCCTTGCCGGGCCCGGTGTCGCCGGTGTGGTCATCGCCGCCTTCGGGTCCGGCCCGGCGCTGCTGCTCAACGCCGCATCCTTTGGAGCGGTGATGGTCGCGTTGAGCCTGATGCGGCCCGCCGAGCTGAGCCCGGCGCCACGGGCCACCGGTCGCGGTGGGGTGCGTGAGGGGTTGCGCTACGTGCGCGGCCGCCCCGACATCCTGCTCGTGCTGCTGCTCGTCTTCGTGCTGGGCACCTTCGGTCTGAACTTCCAGATCACGATCGCGCTCATGGCCACCGAGGTCTTCGGCCGTGGTGCCCAGGGCTTCGGCCTGCTCGGCACGATCCTGGCCGTCGGCTCGCTCAGCGCCGCGCTCATCGCCGCCCGTCGCAACCAGCCCCGGCTGCGGGTCCTGCTCATCTCGCTCACCGGGTTCACCGTGGCCTCCGCCGCGGCAGCGCTCGCCCCGACCTACTGGACCTTCGCCATCGCCCTCGCTGCGTGCGGCATGACGGCGCTCAGTGCGACGACCACCGCCAACGCGATGGTGCAGATGCGCAGCGACCCGTCGATGCGCGGACGCGTCATGGCCCTGTACATGGCGCTCTTCGTCGGCGGGAAGCCGATCGGCGCCCCAATCATCGGTGTCATCGGTGACGTGCTCGGGCCCCGGTGGACCGTCGGCGTCGGCGCGATCGCGGTGGGGATCACGCTGGCCGCCGTGGCCCGCTGGATGGTCAGGCACGAGAATGTCCGGGTGAGCTACTCCTCGACCCGACGCCCGCACCTGCGCGTCACCCGCCCGGCGCCCGATGTCCCTGCCGAGGCGGCGCCCGATGCCCCCGCCGAGGTCGCGGCCCGATGACCCCGCGATTCCGGCGCAACATGACGCTCTTCGTGCTCTTCGCGCTCGTCATCGTCGCGGCCGTCGCCGCCTTGATCTAGCCTCTGCACGCCCCTACCTGCAGCTGCATAGGCTCCTGCGGCCTCCACCTGCGGCGTCAGATGCGGTCGGCCACGTGGTCGATGCAGGCCAGCAGCGCCGAGACGTCCTCCGGGTCGACCGCGGGGAAGATCCCGATCCGCAGCTGGTTGCGACCGAGCTTGCGGTAGGGGTCGACGTCGACGATCCCGTTGCGGCGCAATGCCGCCGCGATGGCGGCCGCGTCGACCTCCTGATCGAAGTCGACCGTGGCCACCACCTGCGAACGGGCCGCCGGGTCCACGACGAAGGGGGTGGTGTGCGCCCCCTTCGTCGCCCAGTCGTAGACGCGGGTCGAGGAATCGGCCGTCCGGGCGGTGGCGAAGTCCAGCCCGCCCGACTCGTTCATCCACCGCACCTGGTCGTCCATCAGCGCGAGCGTGGCGATCGCCGGGGTGTTGAGCGTCTGGTCCTTGCGGGAGTTGTCGATCGCGCTCGTCAGCGACAGGAAGGCGGGGACCCACCGGTCGGTGGCCGCGAGCTCCTCGGCGCGGGCGACGGCCGCCGGGCTGAGCACGGCGAACCACAGCCCACCCTCGGAGGCGAAGGACTTCTGCGGGGCGAAGTAGTACGCGTCGGTCTGCGTGATGTCCACGGGCAGCCCGCCGGCACCAGACGTCCCGTCGACGAGGACGAGCGCGTCCGGGTCGGCGCCCTCGGGGCGCACCACCGGCGCCATGACGCCCGTCGAGGTCTCGTTGTGCGGCCAGGCGTAGGCGTCGACGCCCGCCTCGGCAACCGCGAGGGTCAGCGACCCGGGCTCGGCCGAGCGGATGCTCGGATCGGCGAGGAAGGGGGCGTGCGCGGCGGCCGTCGCGAACTTCCCGGAGAACTCGCCGAAGACGAGGTGCTGCGAGCGCTCCCGGACCAGGCACAGGGTGGCGATGTCCCAGAACGCGCTGGCCCCGCCGTTGCCGAGGACGACCTCGTAACCGTCCGGGAGGTCGAAGAGCGCAGCCAGTCCCTCGCGCAGGGAGCCGACGATCGAGCGGACCGGGGCCTGCCGGTGGGAGGTGCCCATGACCGTGGTGGCGATCTGCTGCAGGTGCTCGAACTGCTCGGGGCGCACCTTCGACGGGCCGGAGCCGAAGCGCCCGTCGCGGGGGAGGAGGGCGGTCGGGATGCGGATCTGGTCGCTCACGCCACGGATTGTCCCCCACGAGCGGTGGTGGGGGTCAGGGCGTCCCGGATTCCGGCGCTTCGGCGATCTCGGACGGTTTCGGCGTGCTGATGCTCACCGGCGCGCCCCACTCCCCGGCGGTCACCACCGCGGTGACACCGTTGGCCGAGAAGGACATCTTGCGGATGAGGTCCTCGTCGTCGAGCCAGATGTCGTAGAGGATGGCGTCGGCCGTGCCCGGGGCCTTGTCCATACCGAGCTCGGCCAGCGCCTGCTGCGAGTCGACCTTGGCGGTGTAGTGCGTCGTCCGGACCCCGTCGACCTTCTCCTTGCCCTTGACCCCGGCCTGCTCGACCCCGGCCGTGAAGGCGTCGAGCTGGTTGCGCATGCTCAGGATCTGGATCTGCTGCAGGGTTCGCTCGACCATGGGGTCGTCGGAGTCCTTCTCGACCGGGACCCACTTCGGCGGCTGCGCGAGGTAGTACTGACCGTCGACGAGCAGGTAACCCAGCTGATGTCCGCCCAGGTCCACCTGCATGTTGAGGGCGTTGCGGGCGAGGTCCTGCTCGCCCTTCGCGGTGGCGCTCATGGCCTCGTCCATCTGGACCCGGACGTCGACGTCCACCGTCGGCGTCTCGGCGACGGCTGCCTCGAGCCGGGTGGTGAACTCCTCCGGGTCGAAGGGCTTGCCCGTGTTGGTCGGCGTCGAAGCCGGCGCCTCCTGCGTCGCGGAGTCCGGCGAGGTCTGCTCGCCGGCGGGGGAGGGGTCGGACGACTCCTCCGCGGTCGGGGTCTGCGTCGACTGCCCGGACTCCGCGGGCTCGCTCTGCGCTGCGGTCGGCCCCGGACCCGCCTCGTCGGCGCACCCTGCGATGGTCAGGGCGAGGGCGGCGGCGAGCAGTGGTGGGGTCAGGCGCACGGCGATCCTTCGGTCAGGTGGTGGGCAGCTGGTCGTGGCCGGCGACGTCCGTGACCGCCCGCGGACCGTGACCGATGTAGTTGCTGCTCGGGCGGATGAGGCGGCCGGTGCGCTTCTGCTCCAGCACGTGCGCGGACCAGCCGGCCGTGCGGGCGCAGACGAAGAGCGGGGTCATCATGTCGCCGGGGACCTCGGCGAAGTCGAGCAGGACCGCGGCCCAGTAGTCGACATTCGTCTCCATCGTGCGGTTCGGGTAGCGCTCGGCCAGCTCGGCGATGGCGGCCTTCTCCAGCTCCAGGGCGACCTCGTAGCGCGGTGCTCCCAGCCGCTTGCAGGTGTCGCGCAGGACCGCGGCGCGGGGGTCGTACGCGCGGTAGACGCGGTGCCCGAAGCCCATGAGGCGCTCCTTGTTGTCCAGCGCGTTCTTGACGTAGGTCGTCGCGTCGCCGGTGCGCTCGACCCCCTCGATCATGTGCTGCGCCCGCGAGGGTGCGCCGCCGTGCAGCGGGCCGGACATCGCCCCGACCGCGCCGGAGAGGCATGCCGCGGCGTCGGCGCCGGTGGAGGCGATGACGCGGGCGGTGAAGGTGGAGGCGTTCATCCCGTGCTCGGCGGCGGAGGTGAAGTAGGCGTCGATCGCCTCGACGTGCTTGGGGTCCGGCTCGTCGCGCCAGCGGATCATGAAGCGCTCGACGATGTTCTTGCCCTCGTCGACGCGCGACTGCGGGACCATCGGCTTGTCCTGGCCGTGCGCGGACTGGGCGATGAAGGACAGCGCCATGACGGACGCGCGCGCGAGGTCCTCGCGCACCTGTGCGTCGTCGACGTCGAGGAGCGGGCGGAAGCCCCACAGCGGTGCGAGCTGGGCGAGCGCGGACTGCACGTCGACCCGGATGTCACCGCTGTGCACGGGGAGCGGGAAGGGCTCGGCGGGCGGCAGACCCGGGTCGAAGGAGTCGTCGACGAGCAGGCCCCAGACCCGCCCGAAGGAGACCTTGCCCACGAGGTCGTTGATGTCGACCCCGCGGTACCGCAGGGCTCCGCCGGCCTTGTCGGGCTCGGCGATACGGGACTCGAAGGCGATGACGCCCTCGAGCCCGTGCTTGACATCGGTGTCGGACATGGTGGTGCCTCCAGTTCAGCGTCTGCAGCGCCCATTGTGCACTCTCCGCCCTGTGACGCACGCCCCTGTCCCCGAGACGACCTGCCGGTAGCATTCCCCGAGTCCCACACGGACGGCGCGCCGGGGACGGTCGGCGGGGATCACGGACGAGAGAGACGACAGGAGCGCGGGTGGCACGCTCACGGCTGGGATACAGCCCGGCGCTGGACGGCGTCCGTGGCCTGTTCATGCTCTGCTTCATGGCCTACCACTTCGGTGTGGACCAGCTCGCGGGCATGTGGGTGTGCATCAACCTCTTCTTCGTCCTCTCCGCCTTCCTCATCACCCGGATCCTCGTCGAGGAGAAGGTCACGCGCGGCGACATCGATGCGCTCGCCTTCTACAAGCGCCGCGCCCGTCGGCTGCTGCCGGCGCTCTTCCTCGTCCTCGGGTTCATCGTCACCTACGCGCTGCTCTGGGCGGACGAGACCGTGCGGCGCGCGATCGGCGGTGACGTGCTCGCCACCCTCGGCTACGTCATGAACTGGCGCCTCATCGGCGAGGGGGACCAGTACTTCGGCACCCAGGGCGGGGCCTCCCCCCTTCGCCATGCCTGGACGCTGGCCATCGAGGAGCAGTTCTACGTCTTCGTCCCCTTCGTCATCCTCGGTCTCATGGTGCTCGCGCGCTCACGCCGCCTGATCACCCTCGTCCTGTTCCTCGGGGCCGTGGCGAGCGCGGTGTGGACCGCGATGGTCGGCTTCCACGACGCGAGCGACTACCCGCGCGTCTACTACGGCACCGACACCCGCGCGCAGGCGCTCTTCATCGGGGCGGCCCTCGGCGTCTGGTTGGCGCCCGGGGCCACCGGCCGCATCCCGACCTTCTCCCGGCCGGTCGTCATGGCCGCCGGGATCATCGGGGTGGCCTCCAGCGTCGGTTCGTTCCTCCTCGTCGGGCCCTACTCGGGCTGGATGTTCAACGCCGGCGGCATGTTCTTCTTCGCCCTCGGCTCGGCGCTGCTCGTCATCGCATGCGTCGACGACCGCCCCAGCTGGGTGCACACCGTCTTCGGGTGGCGGCCGCTCGCCCACGCCGGTCGCCTCTCGTACGGGCTGTACCTGTGGCACTGGCCGATCTGGCTGGCCTTCGGCAACGACCGCCTCACCGGCAACGCCGTCGTGAACTTCGCCGTGTGTGCAGCGCTGACGGTGGGCATCGCCCACCTGTCCTACACCTACGTCGAGCGTCCCGTCATCAAGAAGGGGGTGCGCGGCCTCTTCCCGTCGGTTCGGTCCGCATCCGGCGCCGCCGCAGCCGTCATGACGCCCGTCGTCGTCCTCGCCGGCACCGGCTTCGCCGTCGCGCAGAGCGCGCCCGGGCCCGCGGGTCCGCCGCCGGTCGCCGCCGTCCCGGCCGGCCCGCCCCCGGAGCTCGTCGAGGGCCAGGCGGAGTACGAGCCGAAGGAGCCGGCCCGCATCGGTGTCTACGGCGACTCCGTCCCCTACTACCTCGCGGACCGCTTCCCGGCGGAGGCCTTCCCCGGCGTCACCGTGCACAACTACGCCAAGGAGGGGTGTGACCTGCTGGCGGCACCGATCAGCTGGGCGCCGGGCTTCCAGATGGGCAACCAGCCCGAGTGCGTGACGATGAAGAAGGAGTGGCCGCAGCAGTTCGAGCAGGCCGGGGACGAGGTCCTGCTCGTCTTCGCCTCACCGCTGCTGACCGTGCCGCACGTCGTCGACGGCGAGCGCCTGTGGCTCGACGACGAGGCCTACCTCGAGCTGATCACCGACCGGCTCGACACCGTGCACGACGAGGCGATCGCGGCCGGCGCCGAGCAGGTGCAACTGGTCAACGTCCCCTGCCGCAAGCCGGTCAAGGAGTCCATCCCCGAGGAGTTCCGGGTCATCTTCGACTCCAGCCCGCAGGTCGTGCAGGAGTACAAGGAGCCCGAGCAGATCAATGCCCTCCTCGAGGAATGGGCCGCCGGTCACGACGACGTCGAGCTGATCGACCTGCACGGGGCGCTGTGCTCCGACGGCTACCAGGACTCGATCGAGGGCATCCAGGTCTTCAACGACTACCTGCACTTCTCGCCCGAGGCCACCCCGATGATCTGGGACCACCTCCTCGGCCGGGTCAGCGAGAACTACGAGCAGGCGGCTCCATGAGCCTGACCCGCATCACCGGGGGGCTGACCACCTCCGCCGGCACCCAACGGCTCGCGGCCCTGGACGGGTACCGCGGGCTCTTCGTCGTCCTCGTGCTGCTCTACCACTTCGGCGTCACGGCACTCGTCGGCGGCTGGGTCGGGATCAACCACTTCTTCGCCTTCTCCGGGTACCTGATCACCAGACTTCTCATCTCCGAGTTCGCCAAGAACGGCACCATCGACGTCCTGCGCTTCTACCGTCGCCGGGCCGAGCGACTGCTGCCCGCGCTGCTCGTCACCTGCTCCGCGATCCTCGTCTCGGGGTTCTTCGCGGGGTCGGCCGACCGGCACCGCGACGCGGGTGACGTCCTCGCGACGGTGTTCTTCGTGCAGAACTGGCGCCTGATCAGCCAGGAGGACGCGTACTTCGAGCAGGTCGGCAACCCCTCGCCGCTGCGGCACGCGTGGACCCTCGGCGTGGAGGAGCAGTTCTACCTGCTCGTGCCGGCCCTGGTGGCGCTGCTGTTCCTGCTCTTCCGGCGCAGCCGGACCGGTCGCTTCGTCGTCGTGGCCGGGCTGGCGCTGGCGTCCGCGTGGTGGACCGCCCACCTCGCCGGCTCCGGGGTCGACTTCTCGCGCCTCTACTACGGCACCGACACCCGCGCGCAGGCCCTGCTCGTCGGCGCCGCCATGGCCGTGCTCATCGGACGGGACCATCGCGGGCGACTGGGGCGGCGCCCTTCGCTCCCGATGACGCAGGTGATCGGTGTGCTCGGGTTCGCCATCTCCCTGTCGGCCTTCTTCGTCGTGGGGGCGCGCAGCGAGTGGCTCTTCACGAGCGGGGGCATGCTCCTCTTCGCGGTCGGCGCCGGGATGATGGGGCTGACCGCGACCGACCCGCGCCCGATGCTCGTCAACCGCATCGCCGGATGGGCGCCGGCTGCGCTGCTGGGCCAGATGACCTACGGGCTCTACCTCTACCACTGGCCGATCCACCTCTGGCTCGGCCCGGCGCTCGAGGCGCTGCCGCTCGCGGTCTCCGTCCTCGTCCAGCTGGCCGTGACCGTCGTCGTCGCCTTCGTCTCCTTCAGGTGGCTCGAGGTCCCGGTGCTCCAGCACGGCTTCGGGGTGCTCCTGCCCGACCGCCTGCGTCGGCGCCCGGCCGGGCGTCGTGGTCGACGAGCCCGTCGTGGTGGTGTCCCGGTGTGGTGGGTGCCGGTGGCCGGGACCGTCGCCGTGGCGGTCCTCGCCGCGTTCACCGTCACCCGACCGGTGAGCACGGCCGACCTCGACGTCCCGCCGCTGGTCGCCTCCGACGGTGAGTTCACCCGCGCCGACCCGCCGGTCGACATCGCCCTGCTCGGCGACTCCGTCGGGGTCTCCCTGGCCAAGGGCTGGCGCGGCGAGGACTACCCGGGCGTGACGCTGAGCAACCAGGCCCGGATCGGGTGCGACCTCATCGACGCCCCGCTCGTCGCCGACGGCGAGCCCATGGCCGAGTACCAGGGCTGCGACGAGTGGCGCAGCGGGTGGCCGGCGAAGGTCGAGGAGGCCGGCTCGCAGAGCCTGCTCGTGCTGCCCGGCGTCCAGTTCCTCGGCGACCATGAGGTCGACGGCGAGCTCGTCGAGTCCCGCAGCCCGCAGGCGGCCGAGCTGATCAAGCGCACCCTCACCGACATCGAGCAGCGGGCGAAGGGGGCCGGGGTGACCGACGTGCAGGTCGCCACGATGCCGTGCCGGCAGGTCGACCCGAACAAGCTCGACCCCGCCCTGCGGCAGTTCGCCGGCCCGATCTCCGACCCGGCCAACATCGCCTGGGTCAACGAGACCGTCACCGCGTGGGCGAAGGGGGAGGGAGCCGGCGCCGAGCCGACCGCCGGCGTCGACCGCGAGGTGCTCGACCTGCACGGCGCACTGTGTGCCGACGGCTACACCGGCGAGGTCAACGGCATCCAGCTCTACGAGGACACGGTGCACTACTCCCCGGCCGGCGCGGCGAGCGTCTGGACGTGGTTGACCCCGCGCCTGGTCGAGGCGACCCACCGCTGAGCCCTGCCACGCCGGCTGAGGAGCGTGCGCAGCGTCTCAACGCTGGCTGAGGAGCTTGCGCAGCAAGCGTCTCGAAGCCACCGCCGTACGCTGGCGCCATGAGTGACTCCCCGGACGGGATCATCCCGCGCACCCCGCCGAACCCGGACCACGTCGACTACTCCGGCGAGGGGCTGACCGAGGACGAGGTGCCGGCTGCCCCCTTCGCCCTGGTGACGACGTGGATCGACGCCGCCCGCGCGCGGCAGGTCGACCGCGGTGACGTGCCCGAGCCGCTGTCCTTCGCGGTCGCGACGGTCGATGCCGACGGCCGCCCGGACGTGCGCACGGTGCTCATGCGCTTCCTCGACGCGGACGGGCCGGGCTTCGTCACCAACCTCGAGTCGACGAAGTCCCGCCAGCTGCAGGCCGCCCCCGTCATCGCCGCGACCCTGACCTGGCCCTCGATGTTCCGCGCGATCCGTTTCCGCGGGCGGGCCGAGCGCGTGGGGGACGCCGAGATCGACGCCTACTTCACCGACCGGCCGCGGGGCTCGCAGCTCAGTGCGTGGGTCTCGAACCAGTCGCAGCCGGTCGAGGGCCGTGGCCCGCTCGAGCGGGCATGGGCCGAGATCGAGGCGCGCTACGAGGGGCAGGACGTGCCGCGACCGGACTTCTGGGGCGGCTGGCGGATCGTCTGCGACGAGCTCGAGGCGTGGGCCGGCCGCAGCAACCGGCTGCACGACCGCTTCCGCTGGACCCGCGTGGGCGACGGCGGCCTCGACGACGCGAGCGCCTGGCGGGTCGAGCGCCTGCAACCCTGACGCGGTCCGGCGCGTCCGCGGGCGACGGATGGTGCCCGTCCTTGGCGCGAAGTCCGCACGAGCAGGTACATCCGCCGCGTGAGTGCAGAGTGCGGACTTCGGCCTGAGTCGGACGGACACCACACATCGCCCGCTACCGCTGGAGCGGGTGGAGGGTCGGGTTCGTCCGACTCAGGCCGCCGCCCGGACCGTCATGACAAGGCTCGGTGCAGACCAAACGAGTCCGGGCGGTGCGCCAAGGACGAGCGCGATCCTCCACCCGCGGAACCCACAGCGGGCCATCCACCTCACCAGTGGTGCATCGACGCCCGGACCACGCCGGCGATGTCCTCCTCGGTGATCTCGCGCGGGGCGGTGGCGAGCAGGCGCTGCTGCTGCATGGTCCCGGAGACGATGCCGTCGACGTCCGCGTCGGTGTAGCCGATCTCCGCCAGGCCCGAGGGCTGGTCGATGTCGCGCATGAGCCGGCGGAGCACGGCCGGCAGCCGCTGCGGAGGGGCGACGTCCGCGTCGAGGCCCTGCGGGTCGAGCCAGGCCGCCGCCGTCAGGTGCCGCTCCGGGTTGGCGCCGAAGGTCATCTCGAAGGCCGCCGGTGCCGTCGAGGCGACCGCCATCCCGTGCGGGACCATGGCCTCGCTCGCGGCGTAGCCCGCGGGCCGGAAGTCCGAGCCGATGTCGTGGACGCGGCCGGCGACGGGGTAGGCGTTGGCGTGCGGCACGTGCACGCCCGCGTTGCCGAAGCCCATCCCAGCGAAGGTCGCCGCCAGGGCCATGTCGGTCCGCGCCGACTCCTCGCCCGCGACGGCCGACCGGAAGGCGCCGGCGAGCAGCCGCATCGCCCGCTCCGCGTACATGTCCGCGATCGGGTTCGCGCCGCAGTACGGCACCCGCTGCTCGGCGCTCTTGTGCTCGTAGCTGGTGTAGGGGCGGGCCGTCCACGACTCGAGGGCGTGGCACAGGATGTCCATCCCGGCCGAGGCGGTGACGCCGGGCGGCTGGGTCGCGGTCAGCTCCGGGTCCACGACCGCGAGCACCGGCCGCAGCCGCTCGTGGCTGATGCCCGTCTTGACCTTGGCCGCGAGCACGTCGAGGACGCAGATCGTCGTCGACTCGCTGCCCGTGCCGGTGGTCGTCGGGACCGCGACGACCGGCAGCACCGGGTGCTCCGGCGCCCGACCGCCCCCGACCGGTGCGTTGACGTAGTCCATGAGCTCGCCGGGGTTGCTCAGCAGCAGCGAGACCGCCTTGGCCGTGTCGATGGCCGACCCGCCACCCACGGCGACGACGACGTCGGGGCGGGGCGCCCCCTTCGCCCGCTCGACGGCCGTGGCCAGCGACGCGTCGCTCGGCTCGACCGCGGCCGAGTCGTGGACCTCCGCGACGAGCCCGACCGATCGCAGCGCCTGCGCCACCCGCTCCGGGTGGCCGGTCGCGACCAGCTGTGGGTCGGTGACGACGAGGACGGTGCGCGCGCCGAGGGCGGCGACGTCGTGGCCGATCTCGGCGACGGAGCCGGGGCCGAACTTCAGCTTCGGCGCGGCATAGGTGAAGACGGACTCGGGGGTGGAGGGGCTCGGTCGTGTGGTCATCAGGACTCCCGGTGGACCTTGTGCTGGGCTGCCTGCGCGCGGGGCTTGATCACGAGCAGGTCGACGTTGACGTGCGGCGGGCGGGTGGCCATCCAGGTGATGGCATCGGCGACGTCCTCCGCGACGAGGGGCTCGGCGACGCCTTCGTAGACCTTCTCGGCGCGCTCGGCGTCACCCTTGAACCGGGTCAGCGAGAAGCCTTCCGTGTGGACCATGCCCGGTGCGATCTCGGTGATGCGCACCGGCTGGTCGACCAGCTCCAGGCGCATCGTCTCGGTCATCGTGGCCAGGCCGTGCTTGGCGGCGGTGTACCCCGCGCCGCCCTCGTAGGAGATCCGCCCGGCGGTCGAGCCGACGTTGACGATGATCCCCTCGCCGGCGACGAGCGCGGGCAGCAGCGCCTGGACCACGCGCAGGGTGCCGATCACGTTGACCTCGTACATCGTGCGCCAGTCCTCGATGTCGGCCGAGGCGACCGGGTCGAGGCCGTACGCGCCGCCGGCGTTGTTGACGAGGACGTCGAGGCGGCCCCCGATCTCCTCGACGAGGGCGGCCACGTCGTCGGCATCGGTGACATCGCAGGTGACGGCGCGACCGTCGATCTCGGTGGCCAGGTCGCTGATCCGGTCGGTGCGACGGGCCGCGCAGACGACCTCGTGGCCGGCCGCGGCGAGGGCTCGTGCGGTGGCGGCGCCGATGCCGGAGCTGGCGCCGGTGACGAGGGCGAGCGGTCGGGACATGGGGACTCCTCGGTGACGAAGGGGGATCAGGCTGCGGGTGCGGTTCCGGGGATGAGGTCGCGCGGGACGGCGATCCACGTCGCGGCGGCGCTCGCGAGCAGCCGGTCGCCGTCGTGCAAAGCCGTGCCCGACCAGCGTTTGCGGCCCTCGCGACCGGTGGACCAGGCGGTGACCACGAGCTCCCGGTCGCGGGGGACGTCGGCGTGGACCGACACGACGAAGGTACCGAGCAGCAGCGGGTCCTCGTCGATCCCCGAGGCGAAGGCCCCCGGGCAGTCCAGGGCGGCGAGGACCGGCGGCAGGCCCTCCTCGCTCAGGGTGACCGGGGAGGCGAGCAGGCCCGGTCGCGAGGCCACCGGGCTCGCGTACACGTGCAGCCCCTCGGGCGCGTCCGGGCCGCACACGTAGCAGCCGGGGAAGGGGTGTCCGGCCGGGTCGAAGGTCGCGGCGGCGGTCCGTGCAGCCTCGAGCGTGACCGGCGACGGGATCTCCGCTGTCGGCTCCCCGGTGCGCCGGGCGGTCCCGAGGAGGGTCTCCCCGTGGAGGAGGTGGACGGCCAGCTCGTCGGGCTCGTCGACGGTGCCGTCGACCTCCCACCGCAGCGGGCGGTTCAGCGGGGTGGGGGCGCTGAGGCGTACCGTCACCGTGGTCGGGCCCCCATCGGTCGGGACGAGGTCCTCGAGACGCTCGCTGAGCATCCCGCTGACCCAGCCGCCGTTGCCGCACCCGGGCGGGCCGGCTCGGCGGTCGGGGACGATCGTCGGCGTGGCTGTGGTGTGCACCACGCCAACCTATCGACCAGACCACGAAGGGGGACACGGGCCCGTGACCGACGAGTTCGCCTGGCGGCGGATCGCCATCCCGGCCTTCGGCCCCACCCTGCTGTCCGCCGGAGCGATGGGTGCCGTCATGCCGGTCGCCGCGCTGCGTGCGGACGAGCTCGGCGCCGACCTGGGGACGGCCGCCTTCGTCGTCGCGCTCACCGGGGTCGGCCAGCTCCTCGGGGTGCTGCCGGCGGGCTCGCTCGTCGCGCGGATCGGGGAGCGGGCGACGTTGGTGCGCGCCGGGATGATCGACGTCGTCGCACTGGTGGTCGCCGGCTGGGCGCCGAGCCTGTGGTTGATGGCGCTCGCCCTGCTCGCGAGCGGGTTCGCGTCGAGCGCCTTCTTCCTTGCCCGGCAGGGCTTCATGATCGACGTGTTGCCGGGCGAGCGGCTCGCGCGGGGGATGTCGCTGCTCGGCGGGTCCATGCGCACGGGTCTGCTCCTCGGACCCGCCCTCGGCGCGCTCGCGATCGGGCCGATGGGGCTGCAGGGTGCGTACGCGGTCGCGGCGGTGCTCGCCGCGGCCTCGCTGGTCACGGTCGTGGCCAGCCCCGACCTCACGGGGGAGCACGAGCGCGCCCGCGCCGCGGAGCCGCACTCCGCGGTGCTTCGCGTCGTGCGCCGGCACGTGCGACTGCTGCTGACCCAGGGGATCGCCGTCCTCGTCATCTCCGCCCTGCGCGCCGCCCGGCTCGTCGTCCTCCCGTTGTGGGCGATCCACATCGGGCTCGACGGCGTGGACTCCTCGCAGATCTTCGTCGTGGCCGGCATTGCGGAGCTCTTCCTCGTCTACCCGGGTGGGTGGGCGATGGATCGTCTGGGCCGGGTCTGGGTCGTCACCGGGCTGCTGGTCATCGTCTCCGGTTCCTTCCTCGTGCTGCCCCTCGCGGACACGAAGGGGGCGCTGCTCGCCGTCGCGCTCGTCATGGCCATCGGCAACGGCCTCGGTGCGGGGATCGTCATGACCCTCGGGGCGGACGCCGCCCCGCGGCAGGACCGGGCCCAGTTCCTCGGGGCGTGGCGGCTCATGGGGGAGGCCGGGAACGCGAGCGGGTCGCTCGGGCTGAGCGCCGTCACCGCGCTGGTCTCGCTGCCCGCCGCGGCCGTCTCGCTCGGGGTCGTCGGTCTCGCCGGTCTGGGGTGGGCGAGGGTGTTCGTCTCCCGGGCCGATCGGGAGCGGGTGGGCGGCCCCGCGGACGGGCCCGGACGCTGGACGGACAAGGCATGATGGAGCCTGTGAAGGATCTCATCGACACCACGGAGATGTACCTCCGCACGATCTTCGAGCTCGAGGAGGAGGGCATCCCCCCGATGCGTGCCCGCATCGCGGAGCGTCTGGGCCACTCGGGGCCGACCGTCTCGCAGACGATCGCCCGGATGGAGCGGGACGGCCTCGTCAGCCTGGGGGCCAACCGCCAGCTCGTGCTCTCCGCCGAGGGCCAGCAGCTGGCGACGCGCGTGATGCGCAAGCACCGCCTCGCCGAGCGCCTGCTCGTCGACGTCATCGGCCTGGAGTGGGAGCACGTCCACGAGGAGGCCTGCCGGTGGGAGCACGTGATGAGCGAGCGGGTGGAGCGCAAGATCCTCGGGATCCTGCCCGACCACCGCGAGTCGCCCTACGGGACCCCGATCCCGGGTCTGGACGAGCTGCTCAGCGGTGAGGACGAGGTCGACGACTACCTGGAGGGCATGACGAGCCTGAGCGTGGCCGTGGAGTCGGGCCCCGTGGGGGACGTCCGGGTACGCCGCATCGGCGAGCCGGCCCAGGTCGACACCGACGCCCTGACCCTGCTCACCGAGGCGCAGTTGCGTCCCGGGGTGGTCGTCCAGGTCTCGCTCGACGACGAGGACCGGATCCTCGTCCAGCGCGACGGCGCGGACGTCGCCGATGCAGTGGCCCTGCCCCGCGAGGTCGCCGACCACGTCTTCGTCGAGGCCGTCGCGCGGTGACTCCTGACCGCGTCCGGTACCTTCCGTGACCGTGGCGTGACATCCCCGTGATCTCCATGTACGGTCGGGGCGTCCGCCTCCCCTGGGCGGATCCGTCGAGCGGCGCCGAGTCCTGCCACCGCGACTGACGGGCTTTGACGAACACCGCTTGGCAGGAGCGGGGGACCCACATCGGGGCATCGCAGATGCCCCTCGGGGTGAAGTCCCGCGGAGACGGGTCACCACGGTGACCTGCCGCCACGGGACCGGGCCGCACCTCTGGCCCGAACCCGACAGCTGACCTCGTAGGCGGGAGAGGTAGACAACTGTGTCCCACAACGTCGGGCGCCACCGCGCCCCCGGTCGCTACAACCCGGCCACCGAGCTCGGCCAGATCATCACCGAGGCCGGCACGCCACTGGCCAAGGGATCGGCCGTCATCGCCGCATCCGGTGGCCTCGTGGCCGCGATCGCCATCCCCGCGCAGGCGAGCCCCGTCGACACCGTGCCCGCGCCGCAGGCCGTCAGCGCCGTGCAGGCCAACGCCTCCGACCGGGCCGTCACGGCGCTCGAGCAGACCGCGGCCGTGACCGCTCCCGCGGCGAAGGCCTCCGAGAAGGCCACCGAGTCCTTCGGCAAGGTCGCCGTCGAGCCCGTCGCCAAGCCCACTGGCCCCACCGAGGCGGAGCTGCGCGAGCGCGCCGAGCGCGAGGCCGCGGAGCGTGAGCAGGAGGCCGCTGCCGAGCAGGCCGCCCAGGAGCAGGAGGCCCAGGAGCAGGCCGAGGAGCGCCAGGAGTCGGCCCCGAGCCGCTCGCAGGAGCGTCAGGCCCCCTCGCAGGGTTCGTCCGAGCCGAGCGCCCCGGCCCCCGCCCCGGCGCCGTCCTCCGGTGGCGTCATCGGCATCGCCAAGCAGTACATCGGCACGCCCTACGTCTACGGCGGCACCACCCCCTCCGGCTTCGACTGCTCCGGCTTCACCCAGTACGTCTTCGCCAAGGCGGGCATCTCCCTCCCGCGCACGACCGAGGCGCAGCGCCAGATGGCCACCCCGGTGTCCGACCCGCAGCCGGGCGACCTCGTCTTCTTCGGCGCGCCCGCGTACCACATGGGCATCTACGTCGGTGACGGGATGATGATCGACTCCCCGCGCAGCGGCAAGTCCGTCAGCATCCGACCGGTCTTCAGCGGCGTCTCCGGCTACGGCCGCGTCTGATCGACCTCAGCGAAGGGGGCGAAGGGAAGACTCTCCCTTCGCCCCCTTCGTCATGTCCCGGGGCGACCGGACGCCAGCGCGGACGAAGGAAAGCGATCGCCCTTGGCGCGACGTCCGCACGACCGGATCCGTTCCCGCCACCGGGTGCACGGTGCGGACGTCGGCCTGAGCCGGGCGACCCCTTCCCTTCGTCCACCTGACGTGGTGGGCAGCCCTATCGCTGCATGCGGCGGTAGGCGTCGCCGAGCTCGTCGATGTGCAGGAGGTCGTCCTCGGTGACGCCGCTGCGGTAACCCGAGCGGCCGAGCATGTGCGCGGCGACGGGGGCGGTCAGGCCCTGGGCGCCGATGACGATGAGCAGCGTGGCCACGGCGGCCCAGGTGCGCACCGTCAGGGCCAGTCCCAGCAGGATCAGCAGCAGGCCGAGGGTCTGCGGCTTCGTCGCGGAGTGCATCCGCGCGAAGAGGTCGGGCAGGCGGACCAGGCCGACGGCGCCGATGAACGCGAGCAGCGCGCCGAGCAGCAGCGAGATCGCCCCGGCGATGTCGAAGAGAGTGGCCCAGGTCATTCCACGTCCTCCTTCCGGCCCATGAAGCGGGCCACGGACACCGAGCCGACGAAGCCGGTGAGGCTGAAGACGACGAGGATCGGCAAGGCTGCCGCGTCCCCGCTGCGCACGATCTGGGTGGCGAGGATGCCGGTGACGATGACGATGATGACGTCGAGGCACAGGGCCCGGTCGAGGTTGGTCGGGCCGAGGGCCACGCGGGTCAGGGTCAGGCCGGATGCGGCGAGGAGCAGCCCCATGGCGAGGCCGAGGATGATGTTCATGCGTCCTCCTTCGCGGTGGTCTCGTCATTGACGGCCGCGAGCTCCTCCGGGGATCCGAGGGCGCGCACGACGCGGGTCTCGACCGCGAGGACGTCCTCGCGCAGCTCCTCGAGCCCCTCGGGGGTGGTGACGTGGAAGCCGTGGACGTAGAGGACGTTGGCCGTTCGGCGGGCCTCGACGACGATCGACCCGGGGACCAGCGAGACGAGCGCGGAGATGATCGTCATGTACAGCTCGTTGCGCACCCGCAGCTGCACCTCGACGATCGACCCGCCCTTGGGCGGATGCCGGTCGAGCGTGGCGATGCTGACCTCGATCGCCGCGCTGACGAGGTCGACGAAGAAGCGGGTCGTGAGCACGACCAGGGGCCAGGGGTGGATCCGACCGAAGTACTGGATCGACGGCAGCGGGAAGATCTGGGTGATCACCGCACCGATGATCAGACCGTTGACGGCGTTGCCGATGGTGATCCGGTCCCACAGCAGGACCCAGATGACGGCGAGCGCGATGATGGCGCGTGGCTGGAACCCGCCACGGGCGCGGGAGGAGATGCGTTGACCGATCCGGCGGGGGCTCATCGTCCCTCCTCCTTCGGCAGCACGACCTGGACGTAGGAGTCACGGGAGATCATCTGCTCGGCGGCCGCGTCCGTGTATCGGAAGAGCGGCCCGGCGAAGACGGACAGCCCGATGCTGAAGACGACGACGGCCGTGGCCCCGCCGAGCATCGCCGGCGGCATGTCGCGACGCACCGCGACGGGCTTGGTCGGCGGAGTGATCGGTGTCTGGGGGCGCTGCGCGGCCACCGTGGCGCCGATGGCGTCGCTGAGCCGGCCCCACGAGGGGGTGAGGGCGGGCATCTCGAGCGTGTGGTGCTCAGCGCCCTCGGTCCGCGGGCGCCAGAAGGCGTAGCTCCACGTCTTGGCGATGGCGTAGAGGGTCAGCAGCGAGGTGACGACCGAGCCGCCGACGAGCAGCCACGCCGTCACCCCGCCGACGTCGACGCCGCCCTGGATGAGCGCGACCTTGCCGACGAAGCCGGAGAAGGGCGGGATGCCGGCGAGGTTCATCGCCGGGACGAAGAAGAGGAAGGCCAGCACGGGTGCCCCGGCGGCGAGCCCACCGAGCCGGTCGATGATCGTCGAGCCGCCCGCTCGCTCGATCAGGCCGGCGATGAGGAAGAGCGCGGTCTGCACGGTGATGTGGTGGGCGATGTAGTAGACCGCGGCCGACAGTCCCGCCTCGGTCGCCAGCCCCACGCCGAAGAGCATGTACCCGATGTGGCTGACGAGGGTGAAGGAGAGCATGCGCTTGATGCCCGGCTGGGCCACGGCCCCGAGGATGCCGACGATCATGGTCACCAGCCCGGCGCCCATGACCAGGATGGTGAGCGACGAGTCCGGGAAGAGCAGGAACTGGGTCCGGATGATCGCGTAGACGCCGACTTTGGTGAGCAGCCCGGCGAAGACCGCGCTCACCGGCGCGGACGCGGAGGGGTAGCTGTCCGGCAGCCACGCCGACATCGGGAAGATCGCGGCCTTGATCCCGAAGACGGTGAGCAGCAGCAGCTGCAGGGCCAGCGCGACGGTCGAGTCGATCTCCGGCAGGCGGACGGACAGCTGGGCGAGGTTGACCGTGCCGGCGGCCGCGTACACGCCGGCGATGGCGACGAGGAAGAGGAAGGAGGAGACCATCGAGACGATGACGTAGGTGGTCCCCGCGCGGATCCGCGTGCCGCTGCCCCCGAGGGTGAGCAGCACGAAGGACGCGAAGAGCAGCATCTCGAAGCTGACGAAGAGGTTGAACAGGTCGCCGGCGAGGAAGGCGTTGGACACGCCGGCCGAGAGGACGAGGTAGGTGGGGAAGTAGATCGCCAGTGGTGAGTCCTCGTCTCCGTCGGCGACCCCCTGGCCGATGGCGAAGACGAGCACGGTCAGGATGACGAAGCTGCTGACGAGCAGCATCAGCGCCGAGAGCCGGTCGGCGACCAGGGTGATGCCCAGGGGCTCCCGCCACGCGCCGAGCCACAGGGCCATCGCACCCTCGGAGTGCGTGTGCCACATCAGCAGGACCGCGACACCGAGGCTGGCGGTGAGGACGAGCAGGCTGATGGCGACTTGGGCGCGCTGGGAGCGGCGGGCCACGAGGGTCAGGGCGGCGCCGAGCAGCGGGAGCAGCACCGGGAGGGGGAGGACGTTGACCATGCTCATGCGGTGGCGTCCTCCTCTTCGGCCTCGGTCGTGGACTGGGTGTCCGGGTCGTAGGTGCTGGAGGTCTGGTCACGCTCGGCGAGCCGCTTGATCAGCTCGTCCTCGGCGTCGTCGGGCACGTCGTCGCTACCGGTGATGCGCCACTGCCGGTAGGCCAGCGACAGCACGAAGGCGACCGAGGCCAGGGCGATGACGATCGCGGTGAGGACCATCGCCTGGGGGAGGGGGTCGCTCA
Source organism: Janibacter sp. DB-40 (assembly GCF_029510815.1). Lineage (NCBI taxonomy): Bacteria > Bacillati > Actinomycetota > Actinomycetes > Micrococcales > Intrasporangiaceae > Janibacter > Janibacter sp. DB-40. The sequence continues at coordinate 421,391 of NZ_CP120360.1, forward strand.
TCTCCTCCGGCGGGCGTGCACCGACGAAGGGCGCTCCCTTCGCCGGCCCGGAGGCCACGAGGTACAGGGTGGCGACGCCGTTGCTGGCGAGCACGATGCCGAGCAGGACCTGGGTCAGCGCGCGCTCGAGGAGCAGGTACGCCCCGGCGGCGACGAGGAATCCGGCGACGATGACGAGCGTGAGGCTGGGTTCGATGGCGTTCATGCGGCGATCCGGTCCTCCTCGGTGTGGCGGTCCACGCCTGCGCCGAGGGAGCGCACGACGTCGAGCGCGAGGCCGGTGACGATCAGGTAGACGCCGATGTCGAAGACCAGGGCGGTGACGAACTTGACGTCACCCCAGACCGGCACGGTCACGTCGACGACGTACGACTGCAGGACGGTCCCGCCGAAGGCGAGGGGGAGCAGCGCCGCCATCGCGGAGACCGCCAGGCCGGCGCCGAGCACGGCACCGGCGCCGACGGGGGCGGCGTGGTCGAGCTCGTAGCGTCCTCCGGCGAGGTACCGGGCGAGCAGGGCGAGCCCGAGGGTGAGGCCACCGGCGAAGCCGCCGCCGGCCTGGTTGTGCCCGGCGAAGAGCAGGTAGAGCGACAGCGCAATCATCACGTGGAAGACCAGCCGGGTGGCGGTCTCGAGGATGACCGAACGGCGCTCGCGGGAGAGGGTCGAGGCGACCGTCTTCTCGTAGTCGCCGCGACGGGTCCAGGTGCGCTCGATCTCGTGGGAGCGGAGGAAGACGAGGCTGGCGATGCCGGTGGCGGCCGCGACGAGGACGGTGATCTCGCCGAGGGTGTCCCAGGCGCGGATGTCGACGAGGGTCACGTTGACGACGTTGCGGCCGTGGCCGAAGTCGTACGCCTCCCCGGGAAACGCCTTGGAGATCGGCGCCTCGACCCGTGCGTTGGCGGCGACGACGGTCAGGATGCTCACCGACGCCCCGAGGGCGCCCGCGAGGAGCATGCGCCAGTACCGCAGCCAGGGACGGCGGGTGCTGCGGGGGCGACGCCGGAAGTCCGTGGGCAGCTTGCGCAGGACGAGGACGAAGAGCACGAGCGAGAAGGTCTCGACGAGGATCTGCGTCAGCGCCAGGTCGGGCGCGCCGTGCACCTGGAAGAGCAGCGCGAGCCCGTACCCGGTGAGGCCGACGAACATCACCGACTGCAGGCGGTTGCGCGATCGGACGGCGAGGATGGTGGCGGCGATGATGAAGAACGCGACGACGGCCTGGGTCAGGCTGTCCCAGGGCCGCACCGACGAGCCGGACAGGGTGGAGGCGGCGACGATGCCGGGCAGGAAGATGACGACGCCGAAGATCGTGCCGAGGTAGGTCGGCAGCGACCCGCCCTGCGAGAGGGCGGTGATCTCGACGGCGAAGCGGTCGAGGGCCCGCATGAACCGCTGGTAGACCCGCTCGGCGTCGACGACGCGGGGGAGGGCGGACTGGAAGCGGGCGAAGGGGGCCCGCCAGACGAAGAGGAGCGCACCGGCGCCGATGGCCAGGGTGGACAACCCGAGGGCGGGGGTCAAGCCGTGCCACAGCGCCAGCTCCTCCGGGGTGCTCCCGGGCAGCGTCGAGACGTGGGGGGTGAAGGCCTCGGTGAGCCAACCGCCCATGAAGCCCTCGACGACGGTGAGGGTGGCGAGGACGACCGGGGCGATGAGCAGTGCGTTCGAGGCGGCGAAGGGGGTGGGGCTGGGGGCGGCGCCCGTCGTCGACTTCGTGACGAAGGCACCCCAGATGAAGCGGGCCGAGTACGCGACGGTCATGGTGCTGCCGATACCGAGCCCGATGACCAGGAAGAGCCCACCCCACGTGCCGAGGGGGGCGGCGACGGACTCGACGGCGGCGGCCAGGGAGGATTCCTTGGCGACGAAGCCGATGAAGGGGGGCAGTCCGGCCATCGATGCCGCCGAGATGGTGGCGGTGGTGGCCAGGACCGGTAGGCGACGACCGAGTCCGTGCAGCTCGGTCAGGTCACGGGTGCCGGTCCCCTTGTCGATGATGCCGACGGTGAAGAAGAGGGTGGACTTGAACAGGGCGTGCGAGAGGACGAGCGCGAGCGCAGCCAGGGCGGCCGCCTTGCTGCCGACACCCGACAGCGCGGTCATCATGCCCAGCTGGCTGACGGTGCCGTAGGCGAGCAGGAGCTTGATGTCGTCCTGCTGCAGGGCGCGCCAGGCTCCGATGATCATCGTGCCGATGCCCAGCCCGATGGTCAGCATGCGCCAGCCGGGGGTGGTGGCGAGGATCGGCGCGAGCAGGAGGATCAGGTAGATGCCTGCTTTGACCATCGAGGCCGCGTGCAGGTACGCGCTGACCGGGGTCGGTGCGGCCATCGCACCGGGCAGCCAGAAGTGGAAGGGGATCTGTGCGGACTTCGTCAGCGCGCCGACGAGGACGAGCACGACCGCGACGGTCGTCAGGGTGCCGGCCGCCGGCGGATCGGCGAGCATCTCGCTGATCGAGTAGCTGGAGGTCTCACCGAGGATGATCGTGCCGACGAGCATGGCCAGCCCGCCGAAGGTGGTCACGAGCAGCGCCTGCGTGGCCGAGCGCCGGTTGGCGGAGCGCACCGGGTTGTGGCCGATGAGGGTGTAGCTGAAGATCGTCGTCAGTTCCCAGAAGACGTACAGCGCCAGCAGGTTGTCGGCGAGCACGAGTCCGAACATCGCGCCGGCGAAGGCGGTGAAGACGCTCGTGAAGCGCCAGAGGCTGGGGTCGTCCCGTCGGAAGTACCAGGCGCAGTAGACCAGGGCGAGGGCACCGACACCGCTGACGATCAGGCCGAGCAGCCACTGCAGCGTCCCGAGCTGGAAGGCGAAGTTCATGCCGAGCGAGGGCACCCACGTGACGTTCTCCGTGATGACGCCACCGTCGGAGACGACTGCGGTCTGGGCGACGAGCCACGCGAAGGCCGCGCCCGGGACGAGCGCCAGCACCAGGAAGGACCGTCGGTCCATGACCTTGGCCAATCCGGGCGCCACCGCTGCCGCCGCGAAGTGCGCGAGCAGCAGCAGGGTCACGAGGGCCTCTCGAGGTGGTCCGGGGACGGGATCGTAGTTTACCGGCTGGCCCCTCGCTCTCTGGCTCCCCCCCTGCGGTCAGGCCGTCGGGCGCCTCAGGAAGCCGCCTTCTGGACGAGCGCGCGGATGCGCGCCTCGGTCGCGTCGTCGAGTGAGGTGATGGTCCACGCGACCGGGTGCATGTGCGCGCCGTCCTCGTGCGCGGGGTTGACGACCTCGCCGAAGCCGAACGCGAGGTACTCCTTGTCCGGCTTGATGTAGCAGACGTCCTGGCCGTCCTTGACGTAGAACGGCAGTCCCCACCGCACGATCGGCTCCAACGACGGCGCGCTCTCCCGGATGATGGTGTGCAGTCGCTCGCCGAGCTCGTCGTAGGGCGCCGGAGCCCCACGGAGCTTGTCGAGAACCGCTGCGTCGCCCTTCTTCGTGAACATCGTGCTCACGCCTCCTTCGTATCGTCGTCAGACCATTGTCCTCGTCGACGCGGTCGCAGGGCCACGAGCGCCCCCGGCTGGATTCGAACCAGCGACACCTTCTTTAGGAGAGAAGTGCTCTTCCCCTGAGCTACGGAGGCACGACGCCGAAGCGCCTCGGACAGGGTAACTGCCTCGCGCGCGCTGCGACGCACCGCCGAGGGGGTCGGAGCGGGCGAGCGTGGTCACCCGACCGGGCAGTTCCCCTGCGGCACAGGCCCGTCTCACCGGTCCGGTCCTGCCGATGAATCATCGCCGTCGTTGTTAGCGTTGCCCCGTGACCGAGCAGCCGACGACCCCCGCCCCGGTCCCGGCAGCCCTGACCCCGTTGCGCCGGGAACTTTCGGAGCTCGGCGGGCCCAACACCCTGATCTGGCCCGCCCGGGACCCGCACGTGGTGGACCTGAGCAGCGCCCACCCCGGCGGTGTGGCCATGTTGCTGTCCGGGCGGGACGCCCGCCTGTCCGATCTCGTGCGCGAGCCGGGCGCCCTGCTGCGCGCCCAGCGGGCCGCCGGCACCCTCAGCGAGCACGTCGACGCGATCGAGGAGGAGCACGGTGTGCGCACCTGCTTCCTCGCCATGGGCACGGCCTCCTGGGACATCCCCGGCCAGGAGGAGCGTCCGATAGCGCCCATCCTGCTGCGCCGGGCCGCCCTGCGTCGCCTGCGACCGGGCCCCGACTTCGCCCTCGACCTCGCCGACCGCGTCGAGCTGAACCCTGCTCTGGTGACCTACCTGCGGGGCGCGCTGCACCTCGACTTGGACGGGGACGAGCTCGTGGCCCTCGGCCGGGGGGACGGCCCCGGCTTCAACCCCACGCCCGTCTACGAGGCGCTGGAGGCGCGCTGCGCCGACCTGCCGGGGCTGCACATCACCCCGCGCATCGTCATCGGCTCCTTCCCCTACGGCAAGGCCGAGGCGCTCGCCGACGTCTCCGCACTCGCCGACTCGGGTCGCCTGCCCCGGACCGACCCCCTTCGCGCGCTGCTCACGGGACGGCCGATCACCGCGCAGCGCGAGCCGGTGAGCACGGCGGACACCGCCGTCAGCGACGTGACCGCCGATCAGCAGGCCGTCCTCGACCGGGTCGCGGCGGGGGAGAGCCTCTTCGTCGACGCGCCCCCCGGCACCGGTGCCGCCCGGCTCGTGGCCGCGACGATCGCAGCGGCCACCGCCCGAGGCCGCAACGTCCTCCTCCTGAGCGAGAAGGTCGCCCCGATCCGGGGCGTCCACGCCGAGCTGGAGCTCTCCGGCCTGTCCGACCTGCTGCTCCACGTGAGTGACCCCGCCGCCGAGGTCGACCCGGCCGTGATCACCGCCCGCTGGCCGGCCCGCCCGCCGGAGGGCGAGGGACACTTCGCTGCGCCGGGGCGCCGCGCCGCCGAGGCCGCCCGGTTGCTCGAGGGCCACACCGAGGCGACCCACACCAAGCGCGAGCCGTGGGGCGTCTCCATCGCCGACGCGCACGACGCCATGGTCACCCTGGGCACCCGCCGTCCGGCGCCCCGCTCCCGGGTCCGTTTGACCGGACCCGTCCTCGAGGCCATCGACCCCGCCGCCCGCGACGCCCTCGTCACCCAGATGACCGGTGTCGCCTCCCGCCGCGCCTGGCGCGCGGGCCGGCAGGAGCAGCCGTGGGCCGGCGCCCGCCTGCACACCCAGGACGACGTCGACGACGTCCTGGCCGCCGTCGAGCGGCTGCGGGGGAGCGAAGGGAGTCTCGCCCGCCTGCGCAGCACCCTGCGTGAGGTCTTCGCGGACATCGCCGAGCCCCGCGCGGCCTGCCCGGCCGACTACGGCCGCTTCCTCAGCGGCATCGAGGAGATCCGCGACACGCTCGAGGTCTTCCGCCCCGAGGTCTTCGACACCCCGCTGGACGACCTGCTCGCTGCGACCGCCCCCGCCGGGACACCGGCGCACGGCGAGTCCCTGGGTGTCTTCGAGCGATACCGCCTGCGCCGCCAGGCGGGCAGGCTCCTGCGCCCGGGGCGCCCACCCACCGACCTGCACGCTGCGTTGGCACTCGCGGCCACCCAGCGGCGCAGCTGGTCACGCCTGACCGGTGGAGGCGGCCGGCCACGGATCCCGACGGACATCGACCGGGCACACGGTGCCTACGAGCGCGTGTACGCGGACCTGACCCACGTGGGTGCGGTGCTCGGCGACACCCCGTCCGGCGGTCGTCTGCTCGACACCCCGTGGGACGAGCTGGACCGGCGCCTCGACGACCTTGCCAAGGACGCCGCCGGCGCTCGGGCCGTGCCCGACGTCATCGACGACCTCGACGACCTGCGGGCCCGGGGGCTGGGCGAGCTCGTGGACGACTTCGCGGCCCGCCGCGTCGAGCCTGCCGCCGTCGGCGACGAGGTGCGCTTCGTCTGGTGGGCCTCCGTGCTCGCAGAGGCGAGCCGCGACGATCGGTACGGCACGGTCACCGGCCGCCACCTCGACGAGGCCCTGCGGACCTTCGTCGAGGCCGACCGGGCGAGCCTGGGCGCCAACGCCGCTCGCATCGTCGCGCGCCAGCGCGAGCACTTCCACCGGGTCGGGCGCGGTATGCGGTCCGTCGCCCGGCAGGTGGCCGAGGCCGAGGCCGGCCGGCTGCCCCGCCCCCGTGGCATGCCGTCGCCGATCGCTGGGGCGGACTGCTGCGGGCCGTCGCGCCCGCCTGGGCCATGACCCCCTTCGTCGTCGGGCAGGTGCTGCCGCTGCGCGAGCGCTTCGACCTCGTCATCGTCGACGACGCCTCCCGGACCACCCTCGCCCGCGCCCTCTCCGGCATCGCCCGCGGCAGCCAGCTGCTCGTCATCGGCGACCGCGGCCAGCTCCCGCCCCGGGTGTGGAGCGCCGACGGGGAGTCTCCGCACCGCCCGCGCCGAAGCAGTCGCTCGCCGACCTCGCCGCCGAGGTCCTGCCGACGCAGGCCCTGCGCGACAGCGCCTACCCGCGCCCGCGGGTGACCCCCCTTCTGGGCGACTCCGCCGCCGGTGAGGTCGTGCACCCGCCGACGCCGCGCGAGCGCGAGGACGTGCGCGTGGTCCACGTGGAGGGCAGGGGGATCCTCGACGAGCGGACCGGGCTGGTCGAGACCACGCCCTCGGAGGTCGAGGCGGTGCTCGCGCTCGTGCGCGCCCACCTGCAGCAGCACCAGCGCCACTCGCTCGGCATCGTCACCTTCGGCCGGCGCCACGCCGAGGAGATCACCCACGCGATCTCCGAGCTCCTCGCCTCGGACCGGTCACTGGCGGCGGCGGCCGCGGCACTCCACGAGCCGCTCATCGCCAAGCCTGCCGACCGGTGGCAGCGGGAGCAGCGCGATCGCACCATCGTCTCCGTGGGCTTCGGCCGCACCCCGCAGGGGGCGGTCATCAACCGCCTCGGGGCACTCAGCGGCCCGCTGGGGGAGCAGCTCGTGCTGCTCGCCGCGACCCGTGCCCGCCGTGCCGCCACCTGGGTGACGACGTTCTCCCCGGACGACTTCAGGGACAAGCCCGACCAGGCCGGCCACCGCGCGCTGCGCACCCTCCTCACGAGCATCGAGGAGGGGGAAGCCGCGACCGGGTCCGCCGCCGAGGAGCTCAGCCCCCTGCTCGCCGGATTCGTCGAGCGGCTGCGTGCCAGCGGCCTCGTCGTCCACACCGACGTCGGGGAGGGCGATCACCGCATCGACATCGCCATTGCCGACCCGCGCGACCCCTCACGGATGCTCGTCGCCGTCGACGTGGACGGGCCCGGCTACGCGGGACTGGCCTCCACCCGGCAGCGCGACCGGATCCTCGTCGAGCGGCTCATCGACCTGGGCTGGCACCACCTGCGGCTGTGGACGGTGGACATCTTCGCCGACCCCGCGCGCCAGGAGGCGCAGGTGCAGCGTGCCGTGCGAGAGGCGATCGAGGAGGACGAGCAGCATGGGTGACGAGGAGACGCCGCCCGAGCGGGAGCAGCCCCCGCGGGCGGTGCGGCGTGCGCGCCGCCGCCGGACGGACCAGACGAGCGACGACACCGACCGCGGCTGGGGCGAGGTCCCGGCGGACGAGGACGCTCACGACCGCTGGCTGCAGGAGCAGCGGCCGCCGCACTACGAGTAGGACTCAGCGCACGCGGGGGCGCAGGTGGTTGCCCGCGATCATGCAGCGCACCGAGCCGCCGGCACTCTCGATCGTCGGGATCGGCACGGTCAGCACCCGGCAGGAGCGCCGGATGGCCGCCAGCTGGTCCGGGCGAAGGGAGTCGGCCGCCGTGGTGGACATCGCCAGGACCCGGTCGGGGTCACCCAGGTGACGCCGACGACCGGTCAGCTCGATGCAGTTGCCGGCGAAGCGGTGGACCTGCTCCGGGCTGAGCTCCACGACGGTCTTGCCGGACTCGTGCAGACGGCGCAGCACGGTCTCGCGCTGCTCGCGGTCCGGGATCATCCCGGACCCGATGAGGGCGAGCCGTGTGCCCACCGACATCAGCACGTTGGTGTGGTAGACCGGCACGCCCCGCTCGTCGACGGCGTCGAAGAGCACCGGGTCGTAGTCGTGGTCGGCGCAGAAGTCTGCGAGCAGCTCGGGCGAGAGCCGGTTGGACCGGCACGCGTAGGCCAGCCGGGCGTCGTGATCGAGAACCATGGCGCCCGTCCCCTCGAGGAACTGCTCGTCGTACTCGGCGGCGGAGTAGTCGATGACCCGTCGCACGACGAAGGTGCGCTTGAGGTCCTCGATGATGTCGGCGCGACGCTCGGTGCGCCGGTTCGTGGCGTACATCGGGTACAGCGCCACGGACCCGTCCGGGTGGGTGGAGAACCAGTTGTTCGGGAAGACGCTGTCGGGCGTGTGTGTCGTGCGGTCGTCGAAGACCGAGACCCCGACGCCGGCACCGGAGAGGGCCCTCGCCAGTGCGGTGACCTCGTCGTGGGCCCGTGCGGCGACCACCCGGGGGCCCTCGGCGAGGAGGGACTGGAAGGCGTTGTCCCCGGCAGTCATCGGGTTCGGCGTGAAGTGGCGGGGCCGCACGAGGACGACCCGGGCCGGGGCCTGGACGCTCGCCGTCTGTGTGGGTACGGGGGTCCTGCGGATCTCGGTGGCGCTGCTCATCCCACCGGCTTGAGCGAGTTGACCAGGGAGAAGAGGTCCTTGGGGTCCTGCGGGTCGGCGACGAGGTCGATCGTCGTCTGCAGGTCGGCGGTCGCGTCGCGGGCGCAGCGCAGTGCGGCGAAGTCGGCGATGGCGAAGCCGACCGAGTCGAAGACGGTGATCTCCTGCGCCGAGGTGCGGCCCTCGGCCTGGCCGGTGAGCACCTGCCAGAACTCCACGACCGGGAAGTCGGGGTCCATCTGCTGGATCTCGCCCTCGATGCGGGTCTGCGGCGGGTACTCGACGAAGACCCGGGAGCGAGTGAGGATCTGTGCCTCGAGCTCGGTCTTGCCGGGGCAGTCGCCACCGATGGCGTTGATGTGCACGCCCGGCTCGACCATGTCGTCGGTCAGGATGGTCGCCATCTGCTTGTCGGCCGTGCAGGTGGTGACGATGTCGGCGCCACGAACGGCCTCGGCGGTCGAGGCGGCCTCGGTGATCCGGAAGCCGAGCGGCTCGAGGTTGCGGCGCAACTTGGCCATCGCGGCGGGGTCGGTGTCGAAGATCTGCAGGTCCTCGATCCCCATGGCCGCGCGGAAGGCCAGCGACTGGAACTCCGCCTGCGACCCGGTGCCGATGAGGGCCATGACCCGCGAGTCGGGACGGGCGAGGACCCGACCGGTGAGCGCCGACGTCGCGGCGGTGCGCAACGCGGTCAGCAGGGTCATCTCCGAGAGGAAGACCGGGTAGCCGTTGTCGACGTCGGCCAGCATGCCGAAGGCCGTGACGGTCTGGAAGCCGCGGCTGGGGTTGAGCGGGTGGCCGTTGACGTACTTGAAGGAGTAGGTGACGTTGTCGGAGGTCGGCATGAGCTCGATGACGCCGAAGGGGGTGTGGCTGGCGATGCGCGGCGTCTTGTCGAAGCTGGTCCACCGCGTGAAGTCGTCCTCGACGTACCTCGTCATGGTCCCGAGGACGTTCTCCGCGCCGTCGCGCTGGATCCAACGGCTCATGTTGGGCACATCGAGGAACTGCGTCATGGTCTCTCCTTCGTCGCTCGGCAGGGGTCTCCCGCCCGTTCAGATCAGGCTAGAGTTCTCGTTCTGCACGCGATAGACCAGAAATGTTCGAATTGTGTGCAACACGTGCGCATCCTGTGCGGGTCGAATTAGCATGATGCGCATGTACCGCCCGACGGACCTCGACAAGCGCCTCATCGCTGCCCTGCGCACGGACGGCCGTGCACCCATCTCGGCCCTGGCCGAGCAGCTCGGGGTCTCCCGGGCGACGGTGACCGCACGCATCGACAAGCTCACCGCCCACGGCGTCATCGTCGGCTTCACGGTGCGCGTGCGCGACCCCGCCGAGGCCTCCGAGGTGCGCGCCGTCTGCTCCATCGAGGTCGAGGGCCGCACGACGGACCGCGTGATCCGTGAGTTGCGAGGTTTTCCCGAGATCCAGGCGCTGCACACGACCAACGGGGGCTGGGACCTCGTCGCCGAGATGTCCTGCGGCGACTTGGCCGCCTTCGACGACCTGCTGCGTCGGATACGTGGCATCCCCGGCATCGTCAACAGCGAGACCAGCCTGCTGCTCAGCTCCGTCGTCCGCTGATTCGCAGGAGCCTAGGCTCTTGCGAAGGGGGTGGGGCCCGGATGTTGCAGGAGCCTAGGCTCCTGCGAAGGAGTGGGCTTGGGTTTGCCCGGCCCGGGCAGCGCGAAGGGGGTCGGTCACCGAACTGGTGACCGACCCCCTTCGCGGCTGTACGGGCCGGGTCAGGCCTTGTCGGCGTTGAGCGAGTCGCGGATCTCGCGGAGCAGGAGGACCTGCTCCTCGACGGCTTCCTCCTCCTCCTTCATGAAGTACCGGTCACGCATGGCGGTGTAGGGCTTGATGACACCGAAGTACACGGCCGCGGCCATGATGATGAAGGCGACGAGCGCGGTGAGGAAGGGCCCGAAGGTCTGGAAGCCGAGGATCTCCATCTCGTCGAAGTTGAAGTCGGCACCGCCCGTGAGCTTGCCGATGATCTCGAGCAGGAAGTTGGTGAATGCCGCGACGACGCTGGCGAACGCCGTGGCGATGATCAGACCGGTCGCGATCTCGACGAGATTGCCGCGGAGCAGGAACTCCTTGAAGCCCTTCATGTATGGGTACCTCCGTGATGTGTGGGTGTGAACGCTGATCACATGATCAGCACTGCGATCATTCTGACTCAGGATCGCCCCGGTCGCGTCCGCAACGGCCGTGTCCTCGCACTCACCCGTCCCGGACGACGACGAAGCCCGAGCGGCCACCGGCCTCCGGCGTCATCTGCTGCACCAGCTCCCCGACGTCCGTGGCCGCCACGGAGACCCCCACCGTCGGCACCGCACCCGAGGAGGTCGGCGTGGCCATGACGGTCGCTCCGGTGACCACGGGCCGGGCCTGCCCGGGAAGGTAGACCGCCACCGCATCGCCGGGGTCGAGCCGGCCGGCGGGGGCGGCCAGCGGCAGGGTCACCACCGGGCCGCTCGCAGTGCGCGCCTGCGGAGACGCCGCAGGGGATCTGGCCGAGCCGAGGGTCAGGTGCAGGGCGAGCAGGATCGCGCCGGCAGCGAGGCCGCGGCGCACGAGCGACAGCCGCCAGGCGGCACGCCGGGACGGCCCGAAGAGGGACGGCAGGTGGGCGGCGAGACGTGAGGTGGCCATGCCGCCGACGCTAGGAGCGCGGCGGCCGACCCGGACGCGCGCGTCAGCTCGTGGTGGAGGCGGCGCTCGAGGTGGTCGAGCTTGTGGACGAACCGCTGCCCGAGGACGAGGAGCTCGACGAGGAGGACCCGGAGCCGGACGAGTCGCTCGACGACGAGCTCGAGGAGTCGCCCGACGAACCGTTCGTCTCGCTCGAGGTCCCGGACGAGCGGGACGAGCCGGCGTCCGAGCGCGAATCGTTCTTGTAGAACCCGCCGCCCTTGAAGACGACCCCGACCGCGTTGAACTGCTTGCGCAGACGGCCAGAGCACTCGGGGCAGGTCGTCAGCGAGTCCTCGCTGAAGGACTGCACGACATCGAACTGGTGGCCGCACTCGGTGCAGGCATAGGCATAAGTAGGCATTTCGTCGCTGAGTATATGCCGGTCGCTGGCCTAGGCTCACACCGTGACCACGACCACCGTCCGGAGACTCCGCCGCGCCCTGCTCGCGCTCGTCGGCCTCGTGGTCGTCGTCGCCGTCGTCCTGGCGGTCGTCGTCGTCGGTCAGGGCCGACGTCCGCTCCCGCAGACGACGGGGACCATCGAGGTCCCGGGCCTCGACGGCGAGGTCGAGGTGCGGCGCGACGAGCGGGGGGTCCCGCACATCTACGCCGACACGATGGGCGACCTCATGCGCGCGCAGGGGTACGTGCAGGCGCAGGACCGCTTCTTCGAGATGGACATGCGCCGCCACGTGACCGCCGGACGGCTGGCCGAGCTCGTCGGCGAGCCGGGCGTCGAGACCGACAAGGTCATCCGCACCATGGGCTGGCGCCGGGTCGCCGAGCAGGAGCTGCCCCTGCTCGCACCGGAGACCCGTCAGGCCCTCGACTCGTTCGCCGACGGGGTCAACGCCTGGCTGGACGACCAGGGCTCGACCTCCGCCATGGGCATGGAGTACTCGGTCCTGGCGCTCTCCCTCCCGGAGTACCGCGTCGAGGACTGGACCCCGGTCGACTCGCTCGCCTGGCTGAAGGCCATGGCCTGGGACCTGCGCGGCAACTACGACGGTGAGCTGACCCGCGCGGCACTCGACGGCAAGGTCGCCACGCCGATGATCGAGCAGCTCTACCCGAAGTACCCGACCGACCGCCACGCGCCGATCCTGTCCGGGAGTGAGTGGACGGCGAAGGGGGCGCGACCCCCTTCGTTCTCCTCCTCGCCCACGTCGGACGGGCCGGCCTCGACGCCGCAGGCCCGCTCGGCCGTGGCCGACACCGCGGCGGCGATCGACGCGATCCCCGCCCTGCTGGGGAAGGGGCAGGGGATCGGCTCCAACTCGTGGGTGGTCGACGGGGACCGCTCCACGACCGGCGAACCGCTGCTCGCCAACGACCCGCACCTGGGCGTGAGCATGCCGGGCATCTGGTACCAGATGGGCCTGCACTGCCGGGATGTCGGGGACGCCTGCCCGATCGACGTCTCCGGGTACACCTTCGCCGGGGTGCCGGGGGTTGTCATCGGCCACAACCAGTCCATCGCCTGGGGGTTCACCAACCTGGGCCCCGATGTCACCGACTTCTACCTCGAGCAGGTCACCGACGGGGAGTACCTGCGCGACGGCGAGCTCACGCCGCTGGAGACCCGCACCGAGACGATCGAGGTCGCCGGCGGGAAGGACGTGGAGATCACCGTCCGCTCCACGGGCCACGGGCCGATCCTGTCCGACGTCGTCCCCGCCGCCGCGGCCGCGGGCCAGGACGTCGACGTCGAGGGTCGCGCCACGACCAGCTACGCGGTCTCCCTCGCCTGGACGGCGCTGACCCCGAGCGCGACCGGCGACGCGATCCTGGGGCTGAACTCCGCGACGAACTTCGAGGAGTTCCGGGCCGCGGCGAAGGACTTCGCCGTCCCGAGCCAGAACCTCGTCTACGCCGACACCGAGGGCAACATCGGCTACCAGGCGCCGGGTCGGATCCCCATCCGCAAGGGCGTCGGGGACGACCCGCCCGGCTGGTCGCCGGCACCGGGCTGGGACTCCGACTACGACTGGGACGGGTACGTCCCCTTCAAGGACATGCCGTGGGTGCTCAACCCCGACGACGGCTACATCGTCACCGCCAACCAGCAGGTCACGCCGAGCCGCACCCCCTTCCTCACCACGGAGTGGGACATGGGCTACCGCTCACAACGCATCGACGACCTGCTCACGAGCGAGGAGAAGGTCTCCCCGAAGAAGATGGCCCGCATCCAGCTCGATACCCACAACGGGCTCGCCGACGCGCTGGTCCCCGCCCTGCTGGAGGTCGAGGTCGACGACTTCACCCGTGACGGGCAGGACCTGCTGCGCACGTGGGACCGCAGCCAGCTGGCCGGTGGCGGCCACAGCTCGGCGGCCGCCGCGTACTTCAACTCGGTGTGGCGCCAGGTCGTCGAGATCACCTTCAACGACGACCTGCCCGCCGAGCTTCAGGCGGCCGGGAGCTCGCAGCACTGGTTGGCCGTCGAGGGCCTGCTGGAGAACCCGTCGAGCCAGTGGTGGGACAACCGCACGACCCCCGGCATCATCGAGAACCGCGACGAGGTGCTGCGGCAGGCGCTCGTCGACGCCCGGCTGGAGCTGACCAGCAGGATGGGCAAGGACCCGGAGGGCTGGGAGTGGGGCCAGCTGCACGGCGTCACCTTCGCCCACCAGGTCCTCGGCGGCGAGGGCGTCCCCGGCGTGATCCGCTCGCTGGTCAACTCCGGACCCCACCCCGTCGGCGGCAGCTCCTCGACGGTCAACGCGATGGCCTGGGACGCCTCCGAGGGCTTCGCCGTCACGGCCGCGCCGTCGATGCGGATGGTCGTCGACCTCGGCGACCTCGACCGCTCGCGGTGGGTGAACCAGACCGGGAACTCCGGCCACCCCTTCAGCAGCCACTACGACGACCAGGTCGACGCCTGGCTCGAGGGGCGCACCTTCCCGTGGCCGTCCAGTCGGGAGGCCGTCGTCGAGGCGACGGAGGACACGCTCACGCTCGTGCCGGAGGAGGACTAGCCGAGCGGAAGGGGGGCGGTCGCGTCGGTGATGCCGGCGGCGGTGACGACCGTGGTCACCGGGACGTCGTGCGGATCGCGTGGGAGCGGCTCGCTGGTGTGCTCGCCCGGGTGGAGCAGGACGAGGACCGGGGCGCCGGTCGGCAGCATCGGCAGGACCCGGTCGTAGCAGCCGCCGCCCTGTCCCAGGCGCGTGCCGCTGGTGTCGACGGCCAGCGCCGGGACGACCGCCATGTCGGCCGTCGCAGGGGCGTCGACCCCCAGCGGGGTTCGCCCTGGGTCAGCGAGGTCGCACCACTCCAGCCGCCAGTCCGGCAGCGTGATCGGTACGAGGACCCGGTGGCCGGCGGCCCGCAGGTCCGCGTTGAGCTGCGCCGTCGGCGGCTCGTGGGGCAGCGATTCGTACGACAGGACGGTGCCGGACTCGAAGGGGGTGGCCCCGCTGATCGCCGCCGCGATCGCCTCGGCGTCGGCGCCGAGATCACGGAAGGCGACCAGCTGGCGCCGGTGCGCCCGCAGGCGGCGGCGGGTCTCCACCTTCGTCTCCTCGGCGCGGTCCATGACGGCATCGTAAGGTGGCGCCATGGGAGTCGAGGGTCGTGACGAGGCTGTCCGTACGATGACCGAGCGCGGGATCGATCCGCGGGCGATCGCCGTCTTCGAGGACTACTGGCAGCAGCTCGCGGACGGCGCGCAGGGGACGATCCCCGAGGAGACGATCGAGCCGCTCGTCGACGTGCCCGAGCTGGCCGCCATCGAGGTCGACGACGAGGAGCGACGCGCGGCGCTCGCCAAGGTCGCCGTGGTCAAGCTCAACGGCGGGCTCGGCACGAGCATGGGGATGAGCGGTGCGAAGTCCGCGCTCGTGGCCCGCGACGGACTGACCTTCCTGGACGTGATCGCCCGCCAGCTCGTCGGTCTCGAGGAGCGCTACGGCTCCCGCCCGCCGCTGGTGCTGATGAACACGCCCCGCACCCGCACGGACTCGCTGGGCATCCTCGAGCGGTACCCGCAGCTGGCGCAGCAGAACCTGCCGCTGGACTTCCTGCAGAGCATGGAGCCCAAGCTCGACGCCGAGACCCTGGCGCCGGTCTCCTGGCCGGAGGACCCCTCGCTCGAGTGGTGCCCGCCGGGCCACGGGGACGTCTACGTCTCGCTCGCCGCCTCCGGTCTCCTCCAGCAGATGCGCGAGGCGGGGTACCGGTACGCCTTCATCTCCAACGCCGACAACCTCGGCGCCACCTGCGACCCCGACATCGCCGCGTGGCTGCTCGCGGAGGGCATCCCCTTCGCCGCCGAGGTCGCCGAGCGGACCCTCAACGACCGCAAGGGCGGGCACGTCGCCGTGCGCAAGTCCGACGGCCGGATCATCCTGCGTGAGTCGGCGATGGTGGCCGACGAGGAGCAGGAGCTGTTCCAGGACACCAGCCGCCACCAGTGGTTCAACACCAACAACCTGTGGGTGGGGCTGGACGAGCTCGACGAGCTGATGCGCGAGCGCGACGGGGTGCTCGGGCTGCCGATCATCGTCAACCGCAAGACCGTCGACCCCCGGCGCAAGGACAGCCCGGAGGTCATCCAGATCGAGTCGGCAATGGGCACCGCCGTCGAGGCCTTCGAGGGCAGCGTCGCGCTGCGGGTGCCGCGCACGCGCTTCCGGCCGGTGAAGACCACCAACGAGCTGCTCCTGCTGCGCTCCGACGTCTTCGAGCTCGACGAGCAGTCCCGGGTCGTCTCCCGGATCGATCATGCCGAGCCGCGGATCTCCCTCGACGACCACTACAAGCTCATCTCCGACTTCGACGAGCGGTTCCCCCACGGCCCGCCGTCCCTGCGGGAGTGCACCTCGCTCGCCGTCGAGGGGGAGGTCACCTTCGGCGCGGACGTCACGGCCGTCGGTGACGTGGAGGTCGTCGCCGCCGAGCCGGCGCAGATCGAGGCCGGTGCGCGCCTGACCGGCCGCACCGAGCTGCCCGCGCGGTGACCCGACGTCGGGAGCTCCTCCTCACCGGGGCCACCCCGCAGGGGGAGCCAGTGGTCCTGCGTCCGCTGCGAAGGGGGGACCGCCGCGCCTTCCTCGACCTGCGTTCCCGCAACGCCACCTGGTTGTCCCCGTGGGACCCGACGGCCCCGCCGGGCGGACGGCCGCGCCGGGACCTGGGACGCGACTTCTCCGGCTACGTGCGCGCTCTGGCGCGGGAGGCCAGGGCGGGGACGGGACTGAGCCTGGTGATCGTCGTCGGGGGCGAGATCGTCGGGATGGTCTCCGCCAGCGGCATCGTCGAGGGCGCACTGCGCTCGGGCAGCCTCGGGTACTGGGTCGGGCGGGAGGTCGCCGGACGCTGGATCGCGCCCACCGCTGTCGCGATGCTCGGTGACCACCTGATGGACCCGAGGGGCCGTGCGCTGCACCGCATCCAGCTCGAGATCATCCCCGACAACACCGCCAGCCTGGCGGTCGCGGCCAAGCTCGGGATGCGTGACGAGGGCACCAGACGCTCGTACCTGCACATCGGCGGCAGCTGGCGGGACCACCGCTCCTTCGCCGTCGTGGCCGAGGAAGTCGGCCGGGGAGGGCTGACGGCACGTCTGTCACATGAATATCAGCAGTCACAAACGCGACACACCGAGTAACTTGCGCCACGCTGCGTGACTTCCTGCCTAGCGTTGTCCCCGTGCAGCCAAGCAGCTTGATCTTCGTCCTCGTCGTGGCGATCTGGGCTGTCTATCTGCTCCAGTACTGGATCAAGCGCCGCGACCACCTCTCCACGGTCCGCTCGGTCGATCGCTTCTCCGCCGCCATGCGTGTCCTGGACGACCACCGCATGGGTCGCGGGGCCGCCGAGCCGACGCCGCGCTCCTACTCCGTCGCCCCGACCCGGGCCGCCCGCCCGGAGGTCACCGTCAAGCACGCCGAGGCCACGCCCGCTCGTGCTGAGCAGGTCGGCGGGGCGCCGCGTCGACTGCGTGGCCTGACGCTGCTGGCGATGATCACGCTGGTGCCGGTCGCCGCGGTCGCCGCGGTCCTCGGTCCGCTGCCCTGGTGGACGATCGGGGTACCGCTGGCCGGGGCCGTCGTCGCCTTCGTCTGGCTGCGCCGGTCCGTCGTCGCCGAGCGCGCCGCCGCTCGCCGCGTCCGCGTGGAGCCTCGTCGGGACACCGCGCCGCGTGCCGAGCGTCCGGTGGCCCCGCCCGCCGAGCGTCCGGTGGCGCCGAACCGCCCCGCAGCCCCTGCGCGCACCGCACCGCCCTTAGCGGCGCCCGCCGCGCGCAGCACCCGTGTCTACGACGTCGCCCAGGACCAGGCTCCGGACCAGGAGGTCGTCGTCGAGCCGGTGGCCACCGTCGCCGAGCCCGAGCCGGGGACCTGGCAGCCCACGCCCGTGCCGCGCCCGATGTACACGATGAAGGCCAAGGCCGAGCGTCCCGAGCCCGCACCCGTGCCGGCGTCACCGGCGCCCGCACCGGCTGGTGACGTCCCGCAGGTCATCGAGGTCGAGGACGAGGACCTGCCGGCCATCGCCGGCTGGGCCTGAGCCGGGCGACACCACCCCTTCGTCCACTGGCATCGGGAGCACCGTCAGGTCGAGTAGGGGCTCTCCCCGGGCCTGATCTCGGCACGCTCCTCGGCCTGCATGAGGTCGTCGGCGATCTCGGCGTCCTCGCTGTCCGTGGTCAGCTGCTCCGGGTCGTCCACGTCCCCGGGGTCGGGGTCGAGCAGGTTGTGCCCGACGGCGTTGAGGACGGCGACCAGGGGCACGGCGATCAGCGCGCCGATGACGCCGCCGAGGATGATGCCGGTCGCGATACCGAGGATCACCGCGAGCGGGTGGACCCGGACGGCGCGGCCGAGCAGCAGGGGCTGGAGCAGCTGCTGCTCGATCTGCTGGACGGCGACGACGACGCCGAGCATGAGCAGGGCGGTGACCGGCCCCTTGGCGACGAAGGCGAGCAGCACGGCGATGAACCCGGAGACCATCGCTCCGACGATCGGCACGAAGGCGCCGATGAAGACGAGCAGGGCGATGCCCGAGGCCAGGGGAACTCCGAGGGCGAGCGCACCGAGGCCGATCCCGAGGGCGTCGACACCCGCGACCAGGATCGTCGCTCGCGTGAATGCCTTCAGCTGGTGCCACGCGATCGCCCCCGAGGAGAGGACCTTGGCCCGGGCGGCGCGGGGGAAGAGCCGCACGGCCCAGGCCCAGATCCCGGGCCCGTCGTAGAGGAAGAAGAACAGGGTGAACATCGCCAGCAGAAAACCGGTGAGTCCCTGACCCAGCACGGATCCGGCCTGGGCGGCCAGGTTCGACAGGCGGTCGCCCTCGGAGATCGTGGCCCACTGCTCGGCGAACCACCCCGTCAGCTGCGCCTCGCTGAGGCCGAACGTGCTCTCGACCCACGTCCGTGACTGGGACAACCCCTTGGACACCTGGTCGACGATGTCGCCGACCTGGGTCGCGAACTGGTTGCCGACGTAGCTGAAGAGCGCGACGATGCCGGCCAGGGTGCCGAGCACGGTGATGAGTGCGGCCACGCCCTTGGGGAGGATGATCCGCAGCCGGCAGAAGAGCGGCTCGAGGAGGGCGGCGAGCAGCAGCGCGACGACGACGGGGATGACGACCTGGGCCAGGATCGTGGCGAGCTTGAGGACCGCGACGAGTGCGACGGCGATGATCAGGGAGCGCCACGCCCACTCCGAGAGGGCCCGCACGGTCGCCGGCACCGCGGTGACGTCGTCGTCGGACTCGGGCGCCGTCCGGATGACGATCGGTGGGTCCTCGCGGCGCGCGGGCAGGCTCGGCACCCACCGAGAGGCCTTGGGCAGCCTGAGTCCTCTCAGGCGACGCTTGGCGGACATGCGGCTCCTCGGGGTCGGCTGGGTCGACTCTAGTCCGCGGAATTGCGGTGGGGGGCAGGGCCGGTGCTATGGTTGCGGACGTTCTTGGGGCTGTGGCGCAGTTGGTAGCGCGTCTCGTTCGCAATGAGAAGGTCAGGGGTTCGAATCCCCTCAGCTCCACCACTCGGGATCCCCGGCACAGCAGCGAAAACGCTGGTTCTGCGGCCGGGGTTTCTCTTTGTCATTCCGACCTCACCTCCCGATCTGCCCCCCGGGTGCCCCCCGACGGTGTGTTGAGCCTTTCCAGGCCGGCCCGATCGGCACCTGTGCCGAGGAAGTGCAGGTACCGGTTCGTGGTCGCGATCGACTCGTGTCCCATCCATGCCTGGACCGTGCCCGGGTCCACGCCGCGGCTCAGCCAGAGGCAGGCCGCCGTGTGCCGCAGGTCGTGCACCCGACGGCCTTGGCCGGTCGTCGGCCACTTCAGGCTGCGGAGCACCGCCGAGCGGTGCAGCTGGGCGCCGCGCTCGGTCGTGAAGAGCAGGTCCCGCTGGTGCTTGCCCTCGCTCAGGTGCTGGACGATCGGTAGGATCCGGTTGGCCAACGGGACCCGTCGGGATCGTCGGCCCTTGGTGCCCTTGATCGAGTGCCCCTCGGGCTGGGATCGGCGCACCAGCAGTCCTGGCGTGGGCACCTGCATGACGTCCTCGACCCGCATCGCCCGGGCCTCGGCCCAGCGCAACCCGGTCCACGCCAGCACTAGCATCAGGTCGGCCAGGTGCGGCGAGAGCGCGGACCACTCCGCGTGGGCCGCCTCCAGCGCCTCCTCGCTGAACGGGTCCATCTCCTCGACCTCGCCGGACTGCTTGGGGACACGCACCCCCGTGACCGGGTTGGCCACGACGATCTTCTCCCGCACGCACCAGGTGAAGAAGGAGGACAGGCTCGCCCGGAACCGCCGCACGGAGCTCTCCGCGAGACCGTCGGCGAGGAGCGCCTCGAAGGAGCGCGCGACCTCCCGTCCGGAGACGGCGGACACGTGGAGTGCCAGCATGCTCGTCGGCATCAGGCGCAGCAGGTCCTGGTCGGTCCGGTAGGTCTTGGCCGCGACGGTCGTGGACCGCACCTGAAGCCACTGGACGACGAGGACGCGGACGCGTTGCCGACCGGCCCGGGGATCGACCCCACCTGCCAGCGCCGCACGCTCGCGGGCGAGCCATTCCTTGGCCTCCCGCTGGGTGTCGAAGACCTTGCTCGCCACATCGACCCGACCGCTCTTCAGCTTCGCGCGGAACCGACCGTTCGGCAGCTTCTGCACGCTCACGCCGCGCTCCGCTTCACCCAGGCGGCCACGTCCTCCCGCTGGTAGCGCGGGCTGAAGGGGGTCAGCCACGTCACCCGCGGCCCGTGACCCACCTGTCGCCATCGGCACAGTGTCGACGGCGAGATCTGCAGCGCCTCTGCGACCTCCGCGGTGGTCAGCAACCGCTCGAGCGCCGGTGTCGGTTGGTCCTGCATCTGGTGCTCCATCATCGTCCCCTCGTGTCTAGCGCATCTCGGTCCTTGCGGCGTTCGGCTTTCCACAGCTCGTATTCGCGGCTGCGGGCTGCGACGGCCAGGGCGAGGGCTTGCTCGAGGTGGTCGCGCCAACCGGCGCCGACGTAGGTCCAGGTACCGACGACCTGGGTGGTCTCCTCTGCGTCGTCGGCGAGCAACCGGGCCTCGAGGTCGCGGGTGTCGAGGGGCTGGCCGGTGCGGCGGGACTCGGCAGCCAGTGCCTGCCACCGCGAGCGGGCACGACGCAGCGCGCCGAGGGTGAGGGAGTAGCGCCGGGACTTGGTGCCGAAGTGGCCGCGGAAGCCCAGGCAGTGCACCCACTTGCCCATGCGTTGGTAGTCGTGGTCCTGGTCGTGGAAGGTCGCGGCCCGGGCGGCCATCTCCGCGCATTGCCGGCGCAGGGCGAGGATGTGAGGGCGACGTTGACCGTGGCCGTGCAGGCCGGAGGAGTCCTTGGTGGAGTACTTGGCCAGGTAGCCGGCGACCTGGTCGGGGGTCAGCGGGCCGGTCGGGTCGTCGGTGCGCGAGCCGGCGCGGACGGTGCGCACGTCGACCTGGGTCCCGAAGGCCAGCACTCGTGGGGTGTCCTCGTGGTCGACGGGTTCGGCAATGGTCGTGACGGTCGGGACGACCTGTCGGACGAGGGCTGTGAGGGCGTCGCCGTCCAGCGATGGGGGAGCGGGCGAACCGCTGCCGCCGGCGGCGGGTCCGTCGAGGCGGATGAGGGCGTGGAAGTGGATCAGGCCGCGTGCCTGGTGTTCGGCGACCTTGGCGTACTGGATCGACGCGTGCTCGCCCAGGCGCGAGCTCGGGATGGTGAGGTGGTGGGCGATGGCGCGGTGCAGGGCGATGGTGAAGCGTCGCCACAGCTCGGGGGCGTGCCACTGCCACATCACCGCCGAGGCCGTGTCGTGGCACTGGAAGCACAACGGCGCGCCGGTGACCTCGTCATCCTGGTCGTGGACCCGGGTGCACCACCACGGTCGACCGTGCGGGCAGCGGGTGCGGTCGTCGCTTCGCCGGGGCCGACACGCCTTCCCGCTGCGGTGGCCATGGACGGGCCCGAACGAGGGGGCGGTGAGGGTGACGAACAGCAGCGGGTTGTCCCGCACCTGCTCGGGGACGCTCTTGCCGCCGGCGACCCCGGCATGGATGAGGGCGTAGGTGTCGCGGGCGTAGGTGCGTGAGCAGGACGGGCACACCGAGGCGCGACGGTTGCCGCACGGGCGGTGCAGCACCCCGAACGGCAGGTCACTCGCGTCGAAGGACGAGACGATCTCACCGTTCGTGGTGTCGACGGTGACCGACGACCCGGCCAACCGGACCGGGTGGGCACAGTTGCGGGTGGCGCCCAGTGCCTGGGAGAAGTCATCCATGCTCCCGTCGCGCATCCGCTGGGCGATCAGCTTCGCGTTCTCGGGGTGGTTGAGATCGGGGATGTCCAGCGGCGCGTCCTCACCGAAGCCGGGGAAGCGGTCCTCACCTGCGGCAGGGGCGTGAGTGTCCGTGGTGGCCACTGTCCCCTCCCAACCAAAGAGGGTGTGCCCCGCGGACCGGTGAGTGCGGCTCTGGGATCCGCGCGGCACACCCAGACTGTGGGGTGAGCGGCGATACGTGGTCACCGACGTTCCAGAGCCGCTCAACGCCGGGCACACCCGAAAGCGGGTGCGGGTGCGGATCCAGTTAAGGAGTCTCTGTCGCGGCCATCAGTGGGTGCGAGCCATAAGGCCCAAGTGGGGAGCCGACCCCCGGGGATGCTTCCCGTTGGTGTGTGCGTCTGTGTTGATCCGCAGCACCCACGCTGCCGCGCCTACACTGGCTGCTCCACTACTTGCCGACCCGTGACCTAACCGTGACTTCGCGCTGACGATGGCAGGCTTGCCGCTGCCCCGGTGCAACACACGTCCACCAAGATGGGACGTATGAGAGCAGACAAGAAGGTTGTCGGGCTGATGGCGGACCCAGGCGTGCCGGAACGCGCCGCCGAGGCGAGCGCGGACGATCTGAGGCACGAGTTGGCAGAACGCCTCGAAGATGCCGACTGGGACGTGAACATCAGCAAGGAAACGTTGCCACTGACCCCAGATGGCCACGTCACTCTGATGGACAAGGCCCCAGAGCTGAGAAGCCGGTACGGGTGGGACTACATCGTGTACCTGACCGACCTTCCGCGGTACCACAACAACGAACTCTTGTTGTGCGAGGTCAGTGACACCAACCAAGCCGCCTTGGTATCGATGCCGGCGATGGGTGCCTTTCGCCTGCATCCGAGATTCAGAAGGCTGCTGGTGGCCCTGATCGACTCGGCCAAGGAAGGTCCCGCTCAGCCACCATTGGTGGAATCCATCAAGTCCACGGCCGGCTTCACCAGGGCACGCCGGGATCCCGGGCAAGGACGCGACGACACCGCATATGTCGTGCTGCCCGGGTGGTCGAGCCGCGTACGGCTGCTGTCGGGAATGGTGCGTAGCAATCGACCCGGAACGATGCTGCCAGCACTTTCGGGCAGCATCACCGCTGCGGTGGCCGCGGGCGCTTTCGGCGTTTACTACAGTTCCATCTGGACGTTGGCCGATCCCCTGCACCCGGCCCGGCTGCTCCTGATCGGCGCCATCGTCACTGCGCTCCTGACTGGCTGGCTCATCTTCCGCAACGGCTTGTGGAGCAAACACCGGTACATCGAATCCCCGTGGCAGGGAGCGTTGGACAACACGACCACGGTCTTGATGGTGAGCACCAGCGTGGCACTCATGCATCTCATCATTGCGATGGTCCTATTCGGGCTCAGTCTGATCGTGATCGACGTCGCTCATCTCCGCGCCGAACTCATGCACCCGGTGTCTCTCCTCGACTACGCCAAGCTGTCGTGGATGGCCGCCACGCTAGGCATGCTGTTTGGTGGACTGGGCTCCAACTTCAACAGCGAGGAGGAAGTTCGCGAAGCCACCTACAGCAAGCGAGACCATGAACGTCGGCAACGGCAGGACGCCCACCGCGATTGACGAGGCAACGGGGACCTTCAGCACCCAGGTCACCTGACGCCGCCGAGCCCCGCTGTCTCCCACTCGGGCGTATGGGCTGGAACTCCGGTCAGATATGGTCGTCCGCGACCCACCAGCGGAGGTTGAGATGTGTGGTGATGTCGGCACGGACGATGGCTGGCCTCCCGCGACGGAGCGACCCGGAGTTGCCTCGCGTGGCTCTCAGCTTGCGGATAACGACTCTTCGTTCGCGACGCGGATGGCCGACGCCGCCCGTGACATGCAGGGACAGCGCGACGCACTGGCCACGATGGAGGCCGCGGTGCGCCTCGCGTTGACGCACGTCGAGGGCGCAGACGCCGCCGCGCTGTCCATCGTGCGGCGCCGCACGGTCGAGACGTCCGCCTCGACCGGGACGATGGCCGCCGAGGCCGACCGGCTGCAGTACAAGTACGGCGAGGGCCCGTGCCTCGACACCATCCGAGAGCACCACACGGTCTACAGCCCCAGCTTGGGTTACGACCGACGATGGCCGACGTGGGGGCCACAGGTGGTCGAGCGCGCCGGGGCCCACAGCGCGCTGTCCTTTCTCCTCTTCACCGACGAGGAGGAAATGGGCGCCCTCAACCTCTACGCGGGCGCGAAGGACGCCTTCACCGATGCCAGCCGCGCGGAAGGTGCGGCCTTGGCCAGCCACATCGCCATCGCGATCGCATCTGCGCGGGGCATCGATTCGCTGGTGGCCGGACTGGACACTCGCAGCATCATCGGCCAAGCCATAGGCATCGTCATGGAGCGTTTCGATATGCCGGCCGACACCGCCTTCACTCTGCTGACCCGCTTGTCCACGACCTCCAACACCAAGCTCCACGAGGTCGCATCCGCGGTCGTGGCCGGGGAGAAGCTGCCAGACCTGCCCGACTCGTGATACCGCCATCGGCGCCGACGGCCATCACCTGCTGGCGATGTAGCCCTGACGCACGTCGTCACGTGAGGACTTTCTTCACTGACTCAAGGCGGCGACTCCGTCGCCGCTGGCCGCCCGCTTCGCGGGCGTCCGCTGCGCATGCGGCCTGGCGGCCGTTCTCGCGGCCGCCCACTCATGACCGGCCAGACAGACGAAGGCGCCCCGGTTCGGTACCGAGACGCCCTCACCCTTTGATCCGTCGTCCCGCCGCTACACGATCCGTCCTCCACGGTCTCGGCTCAAGCGGCCGGTAGTCGCTCCATCCGGGACGCGCTCCGCGCCTGCGGCCCATGCCTTCCCGAGTCGATTCGCCGCTTGATCCGAGTCCGCTCCGGCCGGGGCTGCTCCGCTATCGGGTCGGCGGCTCTTCGTGCCCCCCGGATGCCCCCCGAGTGCATGGCAGCAGCCACTAGGCGCAATGGAGAGCAGGCCACCGTGACAGATTCTCGGGGCCGGACAACCCCGGATTGCCTTCGCAATGAGAAGGTCAGGGGTTCGAATCCCCTCAGCTCCACCACCGGAGACCCCCGGCACAGCAGCGAAACGCTGGTTCTGTGGCCGGGGTTTCTCTTTGTCATTCCGACCTCACCTCCCGATCTGCCCCCGGTGTTTCGCCCCGGTGGCCTCCGATCACCATTGCGGCTGGCCGTGGCCGCGACCATGCTGGGCGAACCACGGACGGGAGCAGCCGGCATGAGTCCCAGCGAGCAGATCGGCCCGGAGTTCCACGCGTTCGACTTCGCACACGACCGGCGTACGTATGAGGTCTTCCGCGGTGGATCGGGCCCGGCGGTTCTCGTGCTCCACGAGATCCCCGGCCTGCACCCCGGCGTCATCGACTTCGCCCGTCGGCTCATTGCCGCCGGGTACACCGTGTACTTGCCGTCCCTGTTCGGACGCCCTGCAGCCCCAGCGACCGGCCGCGAGGTCCTGCGATCGATCCTGCAGGTCTGCGTGGCACGCGAGTTCACGAAGCTGGCCGACCGCACCAGCCCGGTTGTCGGGTGGCTGCGGGCGCTCGCAGCGTCGGCCCACCGTGAGTGTGGCGGCCCCGGGATCGGTGTGGTCGGGATGTGCTTCTCCGGAGGCTTCGCGCTGGCGACAGCGGTGGAACCGTCAGTCCTCGCGTCGGTCATGAGCCAGCCGGTCTTGCCCGCGCCCATCGGGAAGCGTGGGCGCGCCGCCCTGGGCCTCGATGCCCAGGATCTCTCCACCATCACGGATCGAGCGAATGAGGGACTCCGCGTGCTCGGGCTCCGGTTCACCAACGACCGCGGCTGCCCTCCGGAGAGATTCGAGACCCTGCGAGCGAGGCTCGGCACATCCTTCGAGGGGATCGAGATCGACTCCTCGCCCGGCAACGCGGCCGGCCTCGCGCCATCAGCCCACGCGGTGCTCACGGTCTCCCTCGTCGACGAGCCGGGGCATCCGACCCGGGTTGCCCTGGACCGGGTCCTGGCGTTTCTCGCCGAGCGGCTGCGCGGGTGAACACCGTCGTTGCGTGAGGGACGGCCAAGGTTTCTCTCGGCCCGAATGTGTCCTGCGACCCCGCCCTCTGGTCAGCGGCCGGCGCCACCCCCGACACTGAGCCATGGAGACGAGACCGCAGATCGAGATCGCGACCGGGAACGGACTGATGCCGGCGTACACGGCGGTGCCCACGACGGCGCCTCCGTGGCCGGGTGTCGTCGTCATCCACGACTTCACCGGGATGAGTCAGGACCTGCGCAGCCACGCCGATTGGCTGGCAGGAGAAGGCTTCCTGGCGATCGCACCTGACCTGTACTACTGGGGCAGCCGACTGCGCTGCCTGCGCACGATCATGCGTGACCTCGGTCCGCGCCGTGGTCGTACGTTCGACGACATCGAGGCAGCACGGCAGTGGCTACGAGAGCACGACGGCTGCACGGGGGTCGTCCGCGTGGTCGGCTTCTGCATGGGTGGCGGGTACGCCATCGCCCTGGCCGAGGGCCACGGGTTTGACGCGTCCGCGGTGAACTACGGCGGTTGCCCGTCGGACGCCATGGACTGGCTGCCGCGAGCCTGCCCGGTCGTCGGGAGCTTCGGCGGTGCCGACACGTCCCCGTTGGGTGCGCGGGCCGGTCAACGGCTGGACAGGCTGCTGACCGAGTTCGACGTGCCACACGATGTGAAGATCTATCCGGGAACGGGCCACGGGTTAATGAACGACCATGCACCCGAGGACCAGACGCTGTTCCTCCGCTTCCTCGCCCGTGTCTCTGGCAAGCGGTACGACGAGGTGTCGACGCAGGACGCACGTCAGCGCATCGCGGAGTTCTTCACGGAGCACCTCCGCTCGCACGCACCCTCGTAGATGGGCCACACCGGTGCCCGTCCCCACCCAGTGATCGAGACCTACCCGCCGGCCTGGGCAGCCCGTGGCATTGACATGAGTCCCAACGGCTGGAGCATGCCCAACCGCTCCTGCACCGTCCGGTGCTCCACGACCCTGCCGTCGCGGGCTCGGCCTCGTCAGCCTGCCCGACCGTCGAAGGCGGGATGGTGGGTGGCGACGGGTCTCGTCGTGACCAGGTGACCACCCAGGTAGCCCCCGACTCCTGAAACGGCCGCGCCAAGGAGCGCCCACCGGGCTCCGGCCCGGTCACGACCGCGACGTCGGGCCGTCCACGATCCGACATAGGCGCTGAGCGCGGCCGCGTTGACGACGGCGTGGACGAGCCCCACCCGCTTCTCGCGGAGTCCCGCGTCGGACCACTGGGCCCACCCGGTCCACGCGGTCGGTCCGAAGGCGATGATGCCGGTGCCGACGAGCGTCCGGGCCTGGGCCGACCACTGGCCGCGGCCGGCGAGGTCGAGCACGCTCGAGGAGATCCAGGTCCCGACGACGACGTCGGTGAGCACGGGGTGGAGTGCGTGACCGAGCCAGTCGCCGCGCAGGATCGCTCCGCGCGTCCCGGACCCGAAGGCAGTCCGGATGTGTGGCTCCAGTGCCTTCACCGGGCCGTCGAGACCCGCGGCGTCCTCGAGTCGCTGGGTCCATCGCACGATCGTGGGTGCTGCTGGGTGGGTGACCATGCCTGCTCCTCGACGAGTTCGGTGGTGCGACGTCATCGGCGCACTCGAATCCACCGTGCTCCTCGGTATCGGAAAGGGCAACCCGATTGCGGGAGGGGTGGTGCTCGCGGATGTGCCTTCCGCGGTCACGGCACGTCGGCGAATCGTGCAGAATCGCAGTCATGCTTCGAGTGCGAGAGGTCGTGCGACGTCCCGAGTTCCTCACCGACCTGCTGCAGATCCTCAAGAGCATGGCGGCCGCCACACTCGCGTGGTGGATCTCCGTCAAGCTCCTCGACTCGGCGCTGCCCTTCCTGGCTCCGTGGACCGCGCTGCTGACCGTCCATGCCACGGTGCACCGGTCACTGTCACGCGGGATCCAGACCACGGTGGCCTCGACTGTCGGGGTCGGACTGTCCTTCTTGATCGGCGCCTACCTCGGTGTGAACGTGTGGACCTTCGCCCTGGCATTGTTCGTCGGGCTGGCCGGGGCCCGGGTCTCGTGGATCCGCGACGAGGGCGTGGCGATCGCGACCACGGCGGTCTTCATCCTGGGCAGCGGTTTCACCGAACAACAGCCGCTGCTGCTCGACCGGCTCATCGAGGTGGGCGTCGGTGTCGGGATCGGCGTCGCGGTCAACCTGGTGGTCATCCCCCCACTGCGCGACCAGCAGGCTGCACGCTATGTCGACAGCATCAACCGTCGGATGGGCGACCTGCTGGTCGACGTGGCCGACGAGTTCGCGTCGTCATGGGAAACCGACAAGGCGGACGCCTGGCGCCGCGAGACCGAGTCAATGACCCACGAGCTCGACACCGCGTGGCAGTCGGTGAAGTTCGCCCGCGAGAGCAGGCTCGCCAATCCCCGGCAACGGCTGGGACGGGGAGGGCCCGGGCGCGCGGTCGGCCGCGACGTCGGCTACGAGGAGATCCTGCCTCGAGTGGACGAGGGGATCTCGCACCTGCGCCACCTCGCCCGCACACTGCACGAGGCCGCCTACGCCGAGGGCGCTTGGGACGAGCGATTCCGCGAGCGCTGGACCCACATCGTCCGCGACGCGGGCCGGGCCATCGCGGACCCGGACGCGGACGTGGAGCCGATCCACGGACGGCTGACCGCCCTGGCGAGGGAGATGTCCGACGACGCCGACCTGCCGAAGGAGTCCTGGCCGCTCTACGGCTCGCTCCTGTCGAGCATGCGGCACATCGCCGTCATCGTCGACGACGTCGCCTCGGACCGAAGGGCGCGCGAGGCGACGCCGTCCTGAGAGGTAGCGCGGGCGTTAGAGCCGCTGGTCACGGGGTAGGTCCCTGCCACAGGACACGTCGTGACAGGAGTCCAGCCATGAGCGAAGCACCTGCAGTACGCGAGGCCCGCGGAGCCCCGCGGTGAGCCGCTCAGGGACAGCCCTCGTCGCCGGAGCATCACGCGGGCTCGGCCTGCTCATCGCCCGCGACCTCGCCCGCCGCGGACTGGACGTCGCCATCTGCGCGCGGGATGCGGTCGAGCTGGAGCAGGCGGAGGCCCGGCTCGCAGGCGAAGGTGCCACGGTGCGGTCGTACGTCTGTGACGTCACGGACCGCACGGCGGTCACCGACCTCGTCGCCCGCGTCGAGGGGGAGACCGGGCCCCTCGACGTCGCCATCCACGTCGCCGGCATCATCCAGGTCGGGCCGGTGGATGCGATGACCGCAGACAGGTTCGACGAAGCCATCGACATCATGCTCCGCGGTCCGATCAACCTCGCCCTGGCCGTCCTGCCGGGAATGAGGGAGCGCGGTTTCGGTCGGATCGGGACGGTCACCTCGATCGGAGGGGTGGTCAGCGTGCCGCACCTGCTGCCCTACAGCAGCGCCAAATTCGGGGCCGTCGGCTTCTCGCAAGGACTCTCTGCGGAACTGGCGGGCACCGGCGTGACCTCGACGACCATCGTCCCGGGCCTGATGCGGACCGGCTCCCACCTGCACGCCCAGTTCGCCGGTGACGCAGGGTCGGAGTTCGCCTGGTTCGGTCCCGGGGCGTCCCTACCGCTCGTCGCGATGGACGCCGAGAAGGCGGCGCGACGGATGGTGAAGGGAGTCCTCGCCGGCGACCCGATGGTCACCCTGACCCCGATGGCGCACATCGGGAGGCGTGTCGCGGGCCTGGCCCCGGCGACGACCACGCGCCTCATGGGACTGGTCAATCGCGCCCTGCCGACCGGGAGCCACGGCGACGTCCGCGAGGGGATGCACGCGCGGACCGAGCTGCGCCCCGGGCCCGACGGCTCGTCGACACCCTGACGGCCATGGGTGATCGCGTCGCCCGCCGTACCAACGAGACCAAGCCCTCGTCGCTCGTCCCGACGACGACGGACGCCCACGCGCGGATCGAGGAGCCTCGCCCATGACACGCTTCGATTTCGCCTTCACCCGCGCCTACCGGGTGGCCGGTGCCCCCTTCGGCGTGACCCCCCGGACGGCCTGGGCGGCGATCGACGACGACCTGCTGTTTGTGCACTTCGGGCCGTGGCGGCTGCGCACGTCACTGGACAACATCGCCGACGCCACCATCACCGGTGGTTTCGCCTTCATCAAGACGGCCGGACCGGCGCACCTGTCCCTGGCGGATCGTGGCGTCACGTTCGCGACGAACGGGGAGCGGGCCGTGTGCCTGGAGTTCCACGACCCGGTCACGGCGATCGATCCGATCGGCCTGCTCCCGCACCCCAACGCCACCCTCACCCCGTCCGACCCGGAGGCCTTCCTGGCCGCACTGGGTGGTGATCTGCCGACGGCCGGCTGACCGCGGCCATCTCGGCCAACGCGGCGTCGCTGCGCTCCTGTGCCTCGCGGTCGTATGTCGACACCCAGGCCAGCAGCTCGTCGGCGGCGGTCCGGTCGACTAGTGCAGCGAGCTCGTCGCCGACCTCGGCCGGTGTCCCGTGGACGGCGCGACCCAGGTGCTCCTCCACCTTGGCCTGTTGCCGGTCGCTGAGCGTCATCGCCGGCTGCGACCGCAACGGCGGGAAGACGCCGGTCGCGCGGGACTCCACCATGGCCCAGGCCTCCGGCAGGGCGAGCTCCCGTGCCTGCGCCGACGTCTCGGCGATCATCACGTCGGCGCTGACGACGACGTACGGCTCCGGGCAGGCAGGGCTGGGCACGAACCGGTCGCGATAGTCCTGCAGGGCCGCGGTGTCGCCCCACACCACGGGCCCTCCGACGACCACGGGCAGGCCGCGCTGCGCAGCGACCGCCAGACCGGAGCCGGTGGCGAGGACGAAGAGCGCCGGTGACGGCGCCCCCTTCGGCATCGCGGTGACCGGTCCGGTGTCGCCGAGGAAGTCCACGAGGGCGGCCAGGTCCTCGGCGAACTGCTCCGGCGAGTACGCGTGCACACCGAGGGCCTCGCGGACCGGCGCGGTGAATCCGAGCGACCGCCCGAGACCGAGGTCGACCCGACCCGGGTGGAGGGCCGTGAGCATCCGGGCCTGCTCGGCCACCACGAGGGGGCGGTGATTGGGCAGCATCACGCCACCCGAGCCGACCCGGATGCGGTCGGTGCGGGCGGCGACGGCGGCC
The DNA here is from genome assembly GCF_029510815.1 of Janibacter sp. DB-40. Classification (NCBI taxonomy): domain Bacteria; kingdom Bacillati; phylum Actinomycetota; class Actinomycetes; order Micrococcales; family Intrasporangiaceae; genus Janibacter; species Janibacter sp. DB-40. The sequence continues at coordinate 452,598 of NZ_CP120360.1, forward strand.
ATCAGCAGCGGTGGGCTGCCGCTGGCGATGCCCGGCACGGCGTGGTGCTCCGCCACCCAGAACCGGTGGAAGCCGAGTTCCTCCGCACGCACCGCCCGCTCGACCGTGTCCCGCAGTGCCGCACCACCCGGCTCGCCGGCCCGCGTCCGGGAGCGGTCCAGCAGCGAGACCGGGACCGGGAGGATCATCGCGCGGCGAGCTCCTCGACCATGGGCACGACGTCGGCGATCGAGTCCACGACCCACGTCGGGCGGAAGGGGTGGCGGGTCACCTCGTCGCGCTGCGTCACCCCGGAGAGCACGAGGGTCGATCGCATGCCGGCCTCGATGCCCGCGATGATGTCGGTGTCCATCCGGTCGCCGACCATCACCGTGGTCTCGGAGTGTGCCTCGATGGCGTTGAGGGCAGAGCGCATCATCAGCGGGTTCGGCTTGCCGATGTAGTACGGCTGCACGCCGGTGGCGGCGGTGATCAACGCGGCCACGGACCCGGTCGCGGGCATCGGCCCGTCCGGCGACGGGCCGGTGGTGTCCGGGTTGGTCGCGATGAACCTGGCGCCACCCAGGACGAGGCGGATGGCCTGCGTGATCGAGGTGAAGGAGTAGGTGCGGGTCTCACCGAGCACGACGAAGTCGGGGTCGCGGTCGCTCATGATGAATCCGGCCTCGTGCAGCGCACCGGTGAGACCGAACTCGCCGATGACGAAGGCGGTGCCGCTGCCCGCGTCGCGCGTGGCCTGCTCGGAGAGGAACTGGGCGGTGGCCAGCGCCGAGGTCCAGATCCTTTCCTCGGGCACGGCCAGACCCGAGGTGAGCAGACGGGCCCGCAGATCGCGGCGCGAGTAGATCGAGTTGTTCGTCAGCACGAGGTAGGGCCGGTCGAGCCGCTCCAGCTCGGAGAGGAACTGCGACGCACCCTCGATGGCGTGCTGCTCCTGCACGAGCACGCCGTCCATGTCGGTGAGCCAGCTGTGGACGGGCTGGTCGGTCATGACCACAGGCTAGAGGTCGGCGTCGACTCCGTGTGTCACTCCGGTGTCAGGAGCCCGGGTCCCGCTCGAGGATCCGGTCGTCGTCGGGCCCGGGGTCGCCCCGTCCGTCGGTGTTGTTCGTCAGTACCCACAACTCGCCCTCGGGTGTGGTGACGACGTCCCGCAGCCGGCCGTACTCGTCCACGAGGTGCTCGGTGGACGAGCCCAGGTCGGACAGGGGTACCCGCCGCAGGCGTTCCCCGCGCAGGTTGGCGATGTGGATCGCTCCGTCCGCGATCGCGATCCCGCTCGGGCTGGCCTCGGCCGGCTCCCACTGCTGGACGGGGTCCACGTAGTCCTCGTCGTCACCGATGCCCTCGACGTCGGGCCAGCCGTAGTTGGCCCCGGCCTCGATGACGTTGAGCTCGTCCCAGGTGTTCTGCCCGAACTCGCTCGCGTACATCGTCCCCTCCTCGTCCCACGCGATGCCCTGCGGGTTGCGGTGCCCGTAGCTGTGGACGAGTGAACCGTCGAAGGGGTTGTCGTCCGGCACGGCCCCCTCGGGCGTCATCCGCAGGATCTTCCCGGACAGTGAGTCGAGGTCCTGGGCAGCCCCACCATCCCCGGCGTCACCCGTGGTCGCGTAGAGCATCCCGTCGGGGCCGAACGCGATCCGACCGCCGTTGTGGACACTCGCCGCCGGGATCCCGTCGAGCACGACCTCGGGCTCACCGAGACCGAGCTCGCCGGTCTCCTCGGTCAGGACATGGCGGACGATCCGGTTGTCCGAGTCCGTGGTCAGGTACGCGTACAGGACGTCGTCGCGGACGGCGATGCCCAGCAGGCCCCCTTCGCCCCGGGCCTGCGCCGCCTGGACGGTGCCGACCACGCGGGAGGCGCCGGAGTCGTCCAGCTCGAGGACGTCGCCGGAGTCGCGCTCGCTCACCAGTGCCGTCCCGTCGTGGAAGGCGACCGACCACGGCACGTCGAGCCCCTCCGCGACGGTCGTCGTCTCCGCTCCGCCCCCCGTGGCGGCCGTGGACGGGGAGGTCGCGGACGATGAGGACGCGGACGAGGAGCTCGTGGAGGAGGACGAAGGGGGTGCCCCACCGGACGTGCAGCCGGCCAGCAGGGCCGTGGTCAGGGCACCGACGGCCACGGCGGCACGTCCACGACAGGTCATGGCCCCTACGGTGTCATCCCTCGGGCCCGGACGGAATGGCCTCGGCAGGTCAGCGCGCCTGCCCCACCGCCACCGCGAGCCGACGCACCGGACCGAAGGTCAGCGCGAGCGTGAGCGCCGCCGTGATCGCGAGCAGCCACAGGCCGATCGCGTAGGACTCGAAGCGGCCGTAGACGAACCCCATGACCAGCGGCGGGATGAAGCCGCCGAGGCCGCCGGCGGCGCCGACGATGCCGGTGACGCCACCGACCCGGCTGGGGTCGGTCACCTGGGCGATGAGCGCGAAGACGGCACCGCTGCCGGCGCCGAGGGCGGCGGCCATCGCGAGGAAGGCGACGGTGCCGCCGGCATGCAGCGGCGGGTTGCCCGCGGCGATGGCGGCGCAGACCGCCGTGACGGCGAAGACGACTCCGAGCACCGGGATCGAGCCGATCTTGTCGGCCATCGCCCCTCCGACGGGGCGCATGATCACCGCGATGACGACGAACCCGGCCATCCGCATCGACGCGTCCGCGGCCTCCAGGCCGTGCTCGGTGATGAGGTACGCCGGCAGGTAGACCGAGAAGGCGACGTACCCCCCGAAGGCGACCGAGTAGAGGATGCCGGCCTGCCAGGTCACGGGGAGGGTGATGTTGGCCCTGAGGCGCTGCATCATGCTCGTCGTCGGCGCGACCCGGCCCGGGGCGTCGCGCATGATCAGCCACGCGGCCACGGTGTACACCGCGAGGAGCGCGGCGGTGATGACGAAGGGGAGGGCGGCCCCCCTCTCGAACAGCGACACGGTGGTCAGGGCGCTGATCGCGGTACCACCCATGCCGGCTCCGAAGATGCCGATCGCCAGCCCGCGCTGCGACGGCTGGAACCACGCGTTGACGAAGGGGACGCCCACCGCGAAGACGGTGCCGCCGATCCCCAGGAAGAAGCCGGAGACCAGCAGGAGCGCGTAGGAGTCCAGGGCGAAGAAGCCGATGAACAGCACCGGGAGGATCGTCAGCGCGGAGACCACCGGGAACATCAGCCGGCCGCCGTAGCGGTCGGTCATGGACCCGACGACGATCCGGCCGAGGGACCCGACGACGACGGGAACCGCGACGAGCATCGAGACGTCCAGCTCACTCAGCTCGCCGAGCCGACCGGTGTTGCGGAAGAGGGGACCGAGCGGGCTGATCAGGGCCCACGCCCAGAAGTTCACCGCGAAGCCGATCGTGGCCATCGCCAGCATCACCCATGGCGTGGAGGACCGGACGGCGGCGGTGGTGTGCGGAGTGCTCGTGACCCTGTCACCTGTGCTCATGGACGAACTGTGACGCACGTCGCGACCCCCCGTCCAATCCGGGAGTAGCCGACTTGATCCGGGTCAAGGAGCGGGGACGGGAACGTCCGTAACTTCATGGATGACAGCCCCACGAGGGACCGGTCACCGAGGGAAGGACACACCGTGACCACCACCAGCAACACCACGACCACCACTCTGAGGGCAGAGGGCTTCTCGTGCCCCTCCTGCGTGGCCAAGATCGAGAAGCAGGTCGGGCGGCTCGACGGCGTCGAGTCGGTGAAGGTGCACTTCGCCACCGCTCGCGTCGTGGTCGTCCACGACCCCTCGGTCGCGACCACCGACGACCTCGTCGCCGCAGTGGCCAAGGCCGGCTACACGGCCCGCCCCGCCGCCTTCTGACCCACGACCGACTCGCACGGAGAGGAACGACGCACCATGGACGCACTACGCACCCGGTTGCAGGCCCGATGGACGATCCCGATCGTGTCAGGACTGGCGATCCTCGCCTCCTTCGCCCTGGACCGACTGGCGGGGACCGCTCTCGGAGGTGACGTGCTCATGATCGCCGCCGCGGTCGTGGCCGGCGCCCCCGTGGTCATCAAGGCCTACCACGCAGCGACCGCGAAGGTGATCGGTATCGATCTCCTCGTCTCGGTCGCCGCGATCGGCGCGATCCTGGTGGGCAACTACTGGGAGGCCGCGGCGGTGACCTTCCTCTTCGCGGTCGGTCACGCCCTCGAGTCGGCGACGCTGAACCGGACCCGCTCGGCCCTGGCCGAGCTGGTCGCCGTGGCCCCCGAGGTCGCCGTCGTCATCCGCGGTGGCCAGCAGGTCGAGGTGCCTGCCGCCGATGTGGCGAAGGGGGAGACCGTCCTGGTCAAGAACGGCTCCAAGGTGCCCGTCGACGGCCGCGTCGTCGGCGGCACCGGCGCCCTCGACGAGGCCTCCATCACCGGGGAGTCCATCCCGGTGGAGAAGGTCGAGGGCGACGAGGTCTACGCCGGCACGATCTCCACCGGCGGCCTCCTCCAGGTCGAGGCGACCGGGGTGGGTGCCGACACCACACTGGCCCGGATCATCCACCGGGTGGAGGAGGCCCAGGACGCCAAGGCGAGGACGCAGGCCTTCATGGACCGCTTCTCCGCCTGGTACACCCCGGCGATCATCGTGCTCGCCGTCGTCATCGGACTGGTGACGCAGGACATCGTGCTCGCCCTCACGCTGCTCGTCATCGCCTGCCCCGGCGCACTGGTCATCTCCATCCCCGTCTCGATCGTCGCCGGTATCGGCCGCGGCGCCAAGGACGGCATCCTCATCAAGGGCGGCGAGTTCCTCGAGACCTCGGCGCGTGTCGACGCGGTCGCCGTGGACAAGACCGGCACCCTCACCGAGGGCCGCCCCCAGCTGACCGACGTGGTCACGCTGAACCCGGGCACCACCCGCGACGACGTGCTGCTGCTGGCCGCGCGTGCCGAGGCCGGGTCCGAGCACCCGCTGGCCCGCCCCATCATCGCTGCTGCCGTCGAGGCCGGCATGCCGGTGCACACGCTGCCGGAGCACACCGAGCCGGTCGCCGGCAAGGGCATCGTGGCCACCGTCGACGGCCAGCGCATCGGGGTCGGCAACGTGGCCCTGGCCCGGATGGAGGGCGTCACCGACGACGCTGCTGCGGCTCGGACGGTGTCCGGGCTGGCCGAGGCAGGTCGTACCCCGATGGTGGTCACCCGCGACGGGCAGGCGATCGGCGTCGTCGCCGTCGCCGACCGGATCCGTCACGACGCACCCGAGATGGTCCGTCGGCTCCACGAGGCCGGGGTGAGGAAGGTCGTCATGATGACCGGCGACGTCGAGCCCGTCGCCCGCGCCGTGGCCATGGAGGTCGGGGTCGACGAGGTCCGGGCCGGGCTGCTGCCGGAGGACAAGCTGCAGGCCGTGGCGGACCTGCAGCGGCAGGGCTACACGGTGGCCATGGTCGGTGACGGCGTCAACGACGCGCCGGCACTGGCCACCGCCGACATCGGAGTGGCGATGGGCGCGGCCGGGACCGGCGTGGCGATCGAGACGGCGGACATCGCGCTGATGAAGGACAACCTGCTCAAGCTGCCCGAGGCGGTCTCGTTGGCCCGGCGCACGGTGAACAACATGCGGCAGAACATCGTGGTCGCCCTCGTCACCGTCGCCACGCTGCTGGCCGGCGTCCTCTTCGGCGGCGTGACCATGGCCATCGGGATGCTCGTCCACGAGATCTCGGTCCTGGTGGTCATCGCCAACGCGATGCGGCTGCTGCGCCCCCGCCGCGAGCGGGCCGCACAGCCTCCCGCGACCACGGTGGGCGACGCGGCCGGGAGTCGGGAGGCGCGAGTGGTCACCGCTGGGTGACCGGGCCGACACGGTCGGCGCGCCCGGCGCACCACGCAGGGCGCGCCGACCTGCCCCCGCAAGCAGCACACGAGCGATCAATGAGAAGGAGAAAGGCCATGTCCAGGCAGTACCTGTTCACCGAGTACGGCGGTCCCGAGGTCGAGGCGATGCGCGAGCGTCCGGCTCCCGAGCCGGGGCCGGGTCAGCTGCTCATCGAGGTCCGCGCGGCCGGGGTGAACCCGGTCGACGTGAAGATCCGGGAGGGCCGTCTGGGGCGGGAGCGCGACCTTCCGGCCCCGATGGGGCGGGAGGCCGCCGGCATCGTCACTGCGGTGGGCCCCGACGTGGCGGGCTTCGCGGTCGGGGACGAGGTCCTCGGTCTCCTGGCCCGTGGTGAAGGAGGCTTCGCCGACCACGCGCTGCTCGCGGCCGCCTCGACCGTCACCAAGCCCGAGGACATCGGCTTCGAGGTGGCGGCAACCGTCCCCGTGGCCGGGACGACGGCCTACGACCTCACCCACCAGGTCGAGCTGGAGGCCGGGCAGAGCCTGCTGGTGCTGGGGGCCGGCGGCGGTGTCGGCCACCTGGTCACGCAGATCGGGCGGGTGCACGGGTTCCGGGTCATCGGCGTCGCCTTCGAGTCCGAGCGCGAGCTCGTCGAGTCCTCCGGCGCCACCTTCGTGCCCGCCGGGCAAGGGGCGCTCGCGGCGGTGCAGGAGCTGGTCCCGGAGGGGGCGGACCTGCTGATCGACCTGGTGGGTGGCGAGGCGCTGTGGGACCTGGCGCCGGCGGCCGTCTCGCCCGAGCGGGTCCTCTCCGCCGCGGACGCGGACACCGCGGCGCAGATCGGTGGCGCGGGGCGGGTGAGCGACCCGGAGTCGCTGGAGAAGATCGCCTCGGTCATCGGCTACGGGGTGGTCACCCCCGAGATCCGCGCGACCTTCGGGCTCGCCCGCGCTCGGGAGGCACTGGCGGCGGTGGAGGTCGGGCACGCCCGCGGGAAGGTCGTCATCGTGCCCTGATCCCCAGCCCCTCAGCACTGCCGCGACTCGCAGCCACCCACCATCCATCTGCACGACAGGAAGGAAACGACATGACCAACCAGAGCTACGCACTCGGTGAGAACATCGAGCACTTCACGATCGCGGACCTCGCGAAGAGCAGTCCCCACTACCGGCAGGTGCTGTGGACCGGAGAGCACGCACAGATCGTCATCATGACGATCCCGCCGGGTGAGGAGATCGGCGCCGAGGTCCACGAGCACGGCGACCAGATCCTGACGTTCGTCAGCGGCACCGGGACGGCGGACCTGGCCGACGCCAGTCACCCGGTCGAGGCGGGTGACCAGTGCGCCGTCCCGGCCGGGGCGCTGCACAACTTCCGGAACACCGGGACCGAGCCCCTGGTCCTCTACACCATCTACTCGCCGCCGGAGCACGCGCCGGACGCCGCCTTCGCCACGAAGGCCGAGGCCGACGCCGCTGAGGCGAGTGGCGAGGACCAGCCACCGACCCGCTGAGGCAGTCCGCGGTGCGAAGGGGAGGGGCCGCGGCCGTGGGAAGTCACGGTCGTGGCCTCTCCCGTGCTCAGGCCTGCGCGGCCCGCTCGAGCAGCGCGTCGACGTCGTGGATCACCAGGCCGCGGGCGCCGCGGCCGGTGACCACCCCGGACTCACGCAGCCGGCGCAGCTGGCGGCTCAACGACTCCGGGGTGGTGTCGAGGAGCGAGGCGATGTCCTTCTTCGCCAGGGGCAGCTGCACCGCCGTGCCCCCATCGGTCGGGGAGCCGGGCAACGACAGCAGGTAGTCGGCCAGTCGGGAGCTGACGTCGCCGGAGAGCAGGGCGTTCAGCCGGGACTCCGCGTCGCCCAGTCGCCGGCTGACGGCCTCCAGCATCCGCAGGACGATCGAGGGATGGGTCCGCACGAGCTGCTCCAGGTCCTCGTGCCGGAAGGTGCACATGCTGGCCGCCTCGAGGGCCGTGGCGAAGTGGTCGGGGTTGCGGCCGGTGAGGAATGCCGACTCACCCACGAAGTCGCCGGGCTGCAGCACCCGGATCACGTGCTCGAAGCCGTCGACGCTGACGCGGGAGATCTTCACCGTGCCGGTGTGCACGACCAGCAGTAGGGAGGCCGCCTCACCCGTGGCGTAGACCTGCTCCCCCTTCGCCAGGCGGCGTGGTCGAGCGAGCTGCGCCACGCCCCGTTGCTGCTCGTGGCTGAGGCCCTGGAAGATCGGGACCCGGGCCACGCACAGGTCCTCGGAGTGCGCCCGGACGACGGGCAGCTGGGTACGGCTCACGTCCACCTCCACGTCGATCATAGGCAGCGAAGGGGAGGGGCCGGCCCTCCCCGCAGGTCCGGTGGTCGCGACCTCAGTCCGTCGGGGGACCGGTGACCAGCTCGCCCTTCGTGTCACGCGGCCACGCGTTGGCCTCGCACCCGTCGAGGCCGAGGGTCTGCTGCAGCATGACGGGCGCGGTCCGGCCCTTGCCCGGGCAGGCCTCGTGGCCCTTGCCCAGCCCGTGGCCGACTTCGTGGTTGATCAGGTAGTGACGGTAGAGCTCGAGGTCCTCGATGTGCGGGACGCCGATGTACCAGCGGTCGAGGTTGACCAGGATGTACCGCCCCGCACGGCAGGACGTGTAGCCCTGGGTGTTGGCTCCCGCGGCGGCGCACTGCTCGTCCACGCTGTCCGGGGTCGCGAGCCGGATGATCAGGTCGGGCTCGCCCCCCGACACCCGTTGGAACCGCCACCTGCCGTCACCGGTCCAGCCGCGGGGGTTGCGCAGGGTGGCGTCGATGGCGGTGGCGAACTCCTTGGCGCCCACACCCGATCCCTTCTCGACCTCGACCTGGTAGGTCATCAGCCGGCCGGACGTGCCACGCACGCGGTCTGACCCCTGCGCTGTCTCGAAGGTCCCGGTGGTCCGGTAGTCCGGAAGCGTCGGGCTCGACGAGCTGGGGCTCGCGGACGTGGAGGAGGACGACGACGTCGACGGGGTCCGCGGCGGGGCGGCATCAGCCGAGGGGGAGGAGGTCGTCGACGTGGCGACGGGTGCGGCGCCGGAGTCCCGGTCGGGGCGCAGGGTGACCAGCAGCACCCCGACGATGACGAGCAACCCGATCGCGACGCCCACCCGGCGGCGGTGTGCCTGCCCACGGTCCCTGGGCGCGAGGTCGGACGAGTCCACGGGCATCAGGGTAGAGGCCCGGGACGGGTGGTGCGGCTCACGTCGCGTTGTCGAGGAGCCAGTCACGCAGCCGCAGCGTGGACAGGCAGTCGTACTCGTTGTACTGGCCGAGGTCGCTCAGGCGCTCGGCGGCCAGTGCCGCGTCGCCCTCGGCGACGGCGTCGCGGTACCGCTGGTACTCGAGGATCGACTCGCCGCCGCCGGTGACGCCGTCCGGGTCGCGCAGGTCGGCGCCCATGTAGAGCGGCTCGAGACGCTTGATGGAGTAGGACGGGCTGCCCACGCGCACAGAGGACTTCACCACCGCGTAGAGGTCGATGAGCACGCCGTCGTCGATCAGGGCGGCGACCTCGTCGCGGTACACGTCGTGCCGGGCGGTGAGCCGGGTCAGGGCCGTCTGCTCGTAGCCGGCGTAGTGGTAGACGTGCATGGCGGGCCAGCGCCGCCGCCGCTCACCGACCCAGTCGACGAAGTCGACGAGCGCCTGTCGCTCCTCTGCGCGGTCGTGCGCCCAGAACGGCGTGAAGCGCTCGCCGTCCTCCGTGGTCAGGCACCCGAAGAGGTACTCCAGGCCCGGGTCGTCGTCGGGGCCGTCGCGCCACATCGGGTCGCCCTCGAAGTCGAAGAAGACATCTCCCGGGCTCGGCTCCGGCAGGACCGCCGGGGTGTGCACCTCGAAGGCGAGGGGCTGGTCCCGGGTCGGCTCGACCAGCTGCAGCCGGGCCTGGGCACTCATCGCGGCGAGGTCCTCCGGCTCGAGCCCCTCGACCGGGTCGGTGCGCTGCGCCAGCGCTGCGGCGGTGGTCACGCCGGCGTGGAGGAGCAGGCGCCGCCGGTACGACGAGACGCCGGCGACGATCCCGACGTCGCCGGACGCGCTGAGCTCGGCCCGGCAGGCGTCGCAGCGCAGACAGGCCCGCCACCGGGGATCGCCCCACGCCACCGGTGCGTCCTCACCGAGATGGGTCTCGAGCACCTCGAGGACCCGTGACCGGACGGCGGCGAGGTCCTCGGTGACGTCCTCCAGCGGGGTGTCGACGACCGACCCGTCCCCGAGGTAGAGCCGGACGAAGGGGGCGACCTGCGCCCCCGCCTCCTGCAACGCCTCGGCGTAGGCGGCCACCTGGGCGAGCGCGTGGGCGTGGGCGGAACGGGCCAACTTGGTCTCGGCGACGATCCACCGACCGTCGTCGCCGCGCAGCAGGTGGTCGGCGCGGCCGGTGAAGCGGCCGGTGCGGACCGGGGCCTGGTGCACCAGGCGCACGCTCGGGTCGGCGAGCAGCCGCAGGGTCGCCTCGTGGTCGAGCCCGCGGGCGTCACGGACCCCGTCGTGGTGCTCGAGGGTGAGACGTCGGGTGACCTCGGCCTCCCACTCCCGGCCGGCGGCGCCGAAGCGGTCCCGCACCGCGTCGGGCGCGCTGGGCACCACGTCCCGGCGTCCCAGTCGGACGTCGGCCTCGACCAGCAGGCCGAACTCGCAGCGACGACCGGTCCGCAGGTCACCCGGGGTGATCGTCGGGGGGCCGGGGACGCCGTCCAGCAAGGGGTAGTGCATGGTCCCGACCCTACGAGGGAGCGCCGACAAGCGACCGGGCGTGGTCGTTCCGAGGGTGGTCGTTCGGGGGTGCTTGGGGGCGCAGGTCGCCCAGCGACCGTGAGCCCCCGAGCGTTCAGACCCAGCTGGGGAACCACATGCGCCACTGCCAGTGGTCGTAGGGGATGACCTGGGCGGTCCACACCGGCCAGAAGAAGGCGAAGTTGGCGAGCACGAGCAGGCAGTAGGCGCCGATGACGAGGTGGCCGACCCGCCGTCGCCGCTCGGGCGCGCCTCGGGGCCCCAGCGCCAGCCCGAGGAGGAAGACGACCGCGAGGATCACCCACGGCTGGAAGGAGATGACGTAGAAGGTGAAGATCGTGCGGTGCTGGAGGAAGAACCACGGCAGCCACCCACCGACGAACCCGGCGAGGATCGCCCCGGCGCGCCAGTCCCGCTTCATGCCCCAGTGGTAGAGCAGGAAGAAGAGCGCGATGGTCGCCAACCACCAGATCGAGACCGAGCCCAGGCTGGTGATCGCCTTGGAACACTTGTCGACGGCACATCCCTCGACCCCCATCTCCTTCGACTCGTAGAAGAAGGACGTCGGCCGGGACTGGACCATCCACGACCACGGGTTCGACTGGTAGGTGTGCTCGGAGGTCAGGGTGTCGTGGAAGCCGTAGGCCTGCACGTGGTAGTCCCACAGCGAGCGAAGGGAGGGGGGCAGCCACTGCACGCCCTCGCCGGGGTTGTCCGCGGCCCACGACCGGTTGTACCCGTGCGTGCTGGTGAACCACGACGCCCACGACGCGAGGTAGGTGCCGAGGACGACCAGGCTCATCGAGATCCCGGCGGGGACCCCGTCCTTGAGGATCCCGGCGCCGAACCAGCGTCGGGTGCCCACCGCCCTTCGCGCCCCGATGTCCCACCAGACGGTCATCAGGCCGAAGATCGCGAAGAAGTACAGCCCCGACCACTTGGTGCCGCAGGCCAGACCCAGGCTCACCGCGGCCACGAGGCGCCACGGCCGCCACAGCAGCCACGGTCCGGTGCGCATGCGCACGCCGGCGGGGAGCGCGGCGACCTTCTCCGCCAGCCGTCGTCGTGACCAGTCGCGGTCGATGAGCAGTGCGCCGAAGGCGGCCAGCGCGAAGAACATGAGGATCAGGTCGAGCAGGCCCGTGCGCGAGTGGACGAAGTGGTGTCCCTCGAAGGCCATGAGGAAGGCGGCGATCGTCCCGAGCCAGCTGGAGCGGAAGAGCCGTCGGGCGATCCGGCCGACCATGAGGATCGAGATCGTCCCGAGCAGCGCCACGGAGAAGCGCCAGCCGAAGCTCGACGTCGGTCCGAGGACCCACTCGCCGAAGGCGATGATCCACTTGCCCACGGGTGGGTGGACGACCATGTCGCCCTGGGTGGTGATGAAGACATCGGTGCTGCCCTCGGTGAAGGTCGGGTCGACCTTCTCGCCCTCGCCCTTCCACTTCATCTCGACGCCGTGGTCGAGCATCGAGACGCCCTGCTTGACGTAGTAGGTCTCGTCGAAGATCAGCTGGTGGGGGCGCCCCAGGGACCAGAAGCGCACGAGTCCGCCGATGAGGGCGAACAGCAGCGGACCCAGCCAGCCCCACAGCACGTCGCTGGGGCGGAACCCGAGCAGCCGGGAACGCAGCTGCTCACGGCGATCCATGGCCGTCATCGTAGGTGAGCCTGCGCAGCACCGCGGCGGTTGCTTGGGAGGATGTGGGCATGCCACTCGTCCTTGCCGCCACGCCCATCGGTGATCCCCGTGACGCCAGCACCCGATTCCGGGAGGAGCTGGCCGGCGCCGACGTCGTCGCGGCGGAGGACACCCGCCGGCTGCGCCGCCTCGCCGGCGAGCTCGGGGTGGAGCTGCCCGAGCGGGTGGTCAGCTACCACGAGCACAACGAGGCCTCCCGCACGGCGGAGCTGCTCGAGTCGGTGACGAAGGGGGAGCGCGTCGTCCTCGTCACGGACGCCGGGATGCCCTCGGTCTCAGACCCGGGGTACCGCTTCGTGCGGGCGTGCATCGACGCCGAGCAGCACGTGACCTGCGCACCCGGCCCGAGCGCGGTGCTCGTGGCCGTGGCCCTGTCCGGGCTGCCGGTGGACCGGTTCTGCTTCGAGGGCTTCTTGCCGCGCAAGCCGGGGGAGAAGCGCCGGGTGCTGGAGGAGCTCCTCCACGAGCGGCGCACGATGGTCTTCTTCGAGGCGCCCCACCGGATCGCGGCCACCCTGGAGGTCATGGCCGACCGCCTCGGCGCCGACCGTCAGGCCGCGGTCTGCCGCGAGCTGACCAAGACCTACGAGGAGGTCCGCCGCGGCGGGCTGGCCGAGCTGGCGGAGTGGGCCGCCGAGGGCGTCAGGGGTGAGATCACCATCGTGGTCGGCGGTGCCGAGGAGACCATCGTCTCCCTCGAGGACGCAGTGGCCGAGGTCCTCGCCCGGCACGACCGCGGCACCCGTCTGAAGGACGTCTGCGCCGCCGTCGCGACCTCGACCGGTCACGGCAAGAAGGCGCTCTACGACGCCGTCCTGTCCCACAGGGCCTCTGCGAACCGACCTGACAGGTCCCGCTCAGACTGACCTGAGACAATCCGCGCCATGACCGAGCCGATGCCTGACTCCGGCACCGACCTGCCCCTCGACCCCGACACCATTGAGACCGGCGACACCGCGGAGCGCGCTGCCGCGAGGGCGGCGGCGGGTGCACGCCAGGCCCGTGCCGAGCACGCCGACAGGGCGGAGCCGGGCGCCCAGGAGCGCACCGTGGTGCGGCTGATGCGCCACGGTGAGGTCGACAACCCGGACAAGATCCTCTACGGCCGCCTGCCGGACTACCACCTGTCCGACCTCGGTCGGGAGATGGCCGAGGCCGTCGCCGAGCACCTCGCCGACCGCGACCTCTCGCTCGTCGTGCACAGTCCGCTGGAGCGCACCGCCGAGACCGCTGCCCCGACCCTGGAGCGGCACGGCCTGACGGCGGTCGTCGACCCCCGGGTCATCGAGGCCGGCAACAAGTTCGAGGGGCGTCGCTTCCGCAAGCGTCTCCTGCTCGACCCGCGCCGCTGGTGGTGGGTGCGCGACCCCACCGTGCCCACGTGGGGCGAGTCGTACCACGCGATCAGCAAGCGGATGATGGCCGCCATCGAGGACGCCCGGGACCACGCCCGCGGCCGCGAGGCGCTCATCGTCAGCCACCAGCTGCCGATCTGGACGATCCGCAGCGCCCTGGAGAGCCGTCGCCTGTGGCACGACCCGCGCCGGCGCCAGTGCAACCTCGCCTCGCTCACCTCCGTGACCTTCGTCGGTGACGAGGTCGTCGACGTGTCCTACACCGAGCCCGCGGCCCACCTCTACGCCCGGGCCGCGAAGATCCCGGGAGCCTGACCCCTCGATGACTGACCACCGCCCCACCCGTCGTTCCGTCGTCGTCGCCGCGAGCAGCCTCGCCCTCCTGACGATCGCCGGCTGCTCGTCCTCGTCCGACACCGCGGACGCGGCCCAGAACGCCGGCTACCGCTCCGGTGACGGCAGCGTGACGATGATCGACCCGGACGAGCGGAAGGAACCCGTCGAGCTCTCCGGCGAGACCCTCGACGGGACGACGTGGGACAGCGCCGACCACCGCGGCTCGGTCGTCGTCGTCAACGTCTGGGCCAGCTGGTGCGGGCCGTGCGCCAAGGAGGCCCCGCACCTCGTCGCACTGAACAAGGAGCTGAAGGGGCAGGACGTCGAGCTCGTCGGCATCAACTACCGTGAGTCCTCGGTGGCGACCGGCCGGGCCCAGGCCGAGACGTGGGGCTTCACCTGGCCCTCGATCTACGACGAGACCGGCAGCACCTCCCTCGACATGCAGGGCACCATGACCGCCCAGCCCTCGACCGCCGTCCTCGACCGAGAGGGACGCATCGCCGCGGTCGTGCTCGGGGCGACGACCGAGTCGACCCTCATGGGTCTGGTCGAGGACACCCTCGCCGAATCCGCATGAGCACCGCACTCCTCGCCCTCGCCTCCGTCCCCGCCTCGCTGAGCGACCAGGTCACCGGCGGTGCCCTGCCGCTCGCGGTGCTCGTCGCCGCCCTCGCGGGCCTCGTCTCCTTCGCGACCCCCTGCGTGCTCCCGCTCGTGCCGGGCTACCTCGGCTACGTCACCGGCCTGTCCGACATCGCCCTGGAGAAGCGCAGCCGCGGCCGGATGGTCCTGGGCACGCTGCTGTTCATCCTCGGCTTCACCGCCGTCTTCTTGCTCGCGTCGCTCTTCGTCGCGACCGCCGGGCGGATCTTCATCGAGCAGCGGGAGCTGCTCATGCGCATCGGTGGGGTCCTCGTCATCCTCATGGCCCTGGTCTTCCTGGGCGCGGGCTCGCAGCGGACCTTCCGCCTGCCGGTCAAGCCGGCCACCGGGCTGGCCGGGGCGCCGGTCCTCGGCGCCGTGTTCGGCCTCGGGTGGGCACCGTGCATGGGGCCCACGCTCGCGGCGGTCCTCGCGCTCAACCTCACCGGTGATGCGTCGACCACCCGCGCGGTCGTCCTCGCCGTCGCCTACTGCCTCGGGCTGGGGGCCCCCTTCGTGCTGATCGCCGCCGCCTACGAGCGATGGGCCCCGGTGTCGGCGTGGCTGCGTCGGCGCCAGCGGACGATCCAGGTGCTCGGCGCCGTCCTGCTCATCATCATCGGCGTGCTCCTGCTCACCGGCGGCTGGGACGCGATCAACCAGTGGCTGCAGATCCGACTCATCAGCGACGTGGAGGTCCTCATCTGATGGCCGAGCGCGACAGTCGCCCCTCCTCCGCCCCGTCGGGGGTCACCCAGCCCAGGCTCGGTGTCGTCGGTTGGGCACGGTGGGGCTGGCGACAGCTGACGAGCATGCGCACCGCGCTCTTCCTGCTGCTGCTCCTGGCGATCGGCGCCGTGCCCGGCTCGGTCTTCCCGCAACGCAGCTTCGATCCCGGGCGGACCGCGGACTGGATCCGTCGGCACGAGACGACCGGCCCGATCCTCGACAGCCTCGGGGCCTTCGAGGTCTACTCCTCGCCGTGGTTCTCGGCGATCTACCTGCTGCTGTTCATCTCGCTCATCGGCTGCATCGTCCCGCGCACCGCCGTCCACCTGCGTGCCCTGCGCGGCAGCCCCCCGCGCGCGCCGCGGCGCCTGTCCCGCCTGGAGGCCCACGCCGAGGGCGAGGTGGACGGGACCCTCGAGGAGGTCCGCGAGGCCGCGACCACGGTGCTGCGTGCGCGCCGGTACCGCGTCGCCAGCCACGACGACGTCAGCGTCTCCGCGGAGACCGGCTACCTCAAGGAGACCGGCAACCTCATCTTCCACACGAGTCTGGTCGCGCTGATCGTCGGCGTCGCGGTCGGTTACCTGTGGGGCTGGAAGGCCGACGTCATCGTGCCCTCCGGTGAGTCCTTCGTCAGCACCGTCACGCGGTACGACACCTGGGCGCCGGGCCCGCTCGTCGACGAGTCCTCGCTCGCCCCCTTCGCCATCACGGTCGACGAGATGACCGCCGACTTCAACGACCGCGACCCGGCGGCCCGCACCTTCGGCCAGCCGCGGGACTTCGAGGCGAACGTCTCGGTCACCGACGCGGAGGGGAAGGAGTCGACCGACGTCGTCAAGGTCAACAACCCGCTGGAGATGGAGGACTCGACCGTCTTCCTCCTCGGCAACGGCTACGCACCCGTCGTCACCGTCAAGGACGACGAGGGGCAGGTCCTCTACGAGGGGGCGACCCCCTTCCTCGCGCAGGACGGCAACTACCGCTCCACGGGTGCGATCAAGGTCGGGGCGGCCACCGAGCCCGAGCAGTTCGGCTTCGTCGGGCTCTTCCTGCCGACCGCGACGATCGACCCGCAGCAGGGGCCGATCTCGGTCTTCCCCGACACCCGGGCGCCGGCGCTCGCGCTGAGCCTCTACACCGGTCAGCTCTACCCCGACGGCCAGGCGCAGTCCGTCTTCACCCTCGACACCGAGTCGATGGACAAGGTGGAGACGAGCGACGGCAGTGACCAGCTGCGGCTGTGGCTCACGCCCGGGGAGACCAAGACGCTGCCCGGCGACCGGGGCACGATCACCTTCGACGGCATCGAGCGCTACGCCGGATTCTCCGTGCGCAGCGACCCCGGCCAGGGGCTGACCCTCGTCTCGGCGCTGCTGGCGCTCGCCGGCCTCATCGTGACCCTGCTGGTGAAGCGGCGGCGGGTCTTCGTGCGGCTCGTCGAGACCGACGGCCGGGTGCGGGTCGAGGTGGGCGGCATGAGCCGTGACGACGACGAAGGCCTGTCCGAGGTGGTCGCCGAGGTGCGCGACCGGCTCGTGGGAGAATCGAGGACATCATGACGAACGAGATGCTGGCCCAGTACGCCAACTACGCACTGGCCTCCGCCGCGCTGCTGGTCACCGTGGCGATGCTCGGCTACGCCCTCTACCTCGCGCAGGCCGTGCCGGTGCGGGAGCGCGCCGACGCGGACGCCAGGATCCCGGCGACCGTGGGCGGCCCGGCCGACGACGCGGCCGTCGCCGGCGCGGACGCCGCTGCCCCGGTGGAGACGCCCATGAGGGCGCGCAAGGCCGCCGGCATCGCCGGGTCCCTCACGTGGCTAGCCGCCGGCCTCCTCCTGCTCTCGGCCGCGCTGCGCGGCGTCGCCGTCGAGCGCTTCCCCCTGGGCAACCTCTTCGAGTTCAGTGTCGCCGGGGGGTTCTTCGCCCTGGCGACGTTCAGCGTGGCCTCGACCCGTCGTGACCTGCGCTGGCTCGGGGTCTTCGTCACCGGCTTCGTCACGCTGCTGCTCATGGTCGCCTCGACCGCCTGGTACGTCGAGGCCGACGAGGTCGTGCCCTCGCTGCAGTCGTACTGGCTGCCCATCCACGTGACCGTCGCGACCCTGTCGGTCGGTGTCTTCGCCGTCGGCGCCATCGTCAGCGGGCTCTACCTGCTCAGCGACCGCGAGGTCGGCGGCGAGCGCTTCTGGCGCAAGCTGCCCCCGCCCCAGTCGCTGGAGAGGTTCTCCTACTCCCTGCACATCATCGGCTTCCCGCTGTGGTCCTTCACGCTCATCGCCGGAGCGATCTGGGCGCGCGAGGCCTGGGGCGCGTACTGGACGTGGGACCCCAAGGAGGTGTGGACCTTCGTCATCTGGACGGTCTACGCCGCCTACCTGCACGCTCGGGCGACGAAGAACACCTCACGCCGCACGGCGAACTGGATCGCCGTTGCGGGATTCGCGTGCATCATCATCAACTACACCGTCGTGAACTTCTACTTCATCGGCATGCACAGCTACGCGCAGTGAGGGCGACATGATCCGCTACACCCTGCTCCGGTTCCTCATCTTCTTCGGGTGCCTCGCGTTGTTCTGGCTGCTCGGCCTGCGGGACTCCAGCGAGCTGCCCTGGCTGGCCGTCCTCGCCGCCATCGCGTCGATGGTCATCTCGGCGTTCGTGCTCAAGCCCTTCCGGGCGGAGATGATCCAGCAGATCGAGGAGCGGCGTGCCGCCAAGGCGGAGAAGCGCGCCGCCCGGACCGACACCGACGAGGCCGTCGAGGACCGCGCCCAGGACCGCACGGCGACCGAACGCGCGGCCGAGTCCTCCGTGGAGGACGAGGAAGAGACCTACCGCTGAGGCCCCTCCGACTCAGACGGCGAGCGGGACGACCAGCAGGACGGCCCAGGCCAGCTCGGCGATGCCGGTCAGGCCCAGCGCGGGGATCAGTGCCCGGCCGGTGGCCCCGTCCTTGACGGCCTTGATCCCCGGCCGAGCGACGAGCAGCCCGAGGAGGGCGACCGGGGCCCAGACCTGCCAGATGGCCATGAGCAGCGTGCACACGGCGGCCACGAGGAAGAGCGCGAGGTAGAGCCGGCGGGTGCCCGCGTCGCCGAGGCGGACCGCGAGCGTGGTCTTGCCGGTCTCGCTGTCGGTGGGGATGTCGCGCAGGTTGTTGGCCACGAGGATCGCGCTGGCCAGTGATCCGACACCGATGGCGCCGAGCACGCCGATGGGGGTGATCGTGCCGATCTGGGTGTAGAGCGTGCCGAGCGTGGCGACGAGGCCGAAGAAGATGAAGACGTACACCTCACCCAGCCCGCGGTAGCCGTACGGGTTGTCGCCGCCGGTGTATCGCCAGGCCGCGAGGATCGCGAGCGCGCCGATCGGCAGAAGGATCCACGCCGCACTCAGGGCGACGAGCGCGAAGCCGAAGAACCCGCCGAGCCCCAGGAAGGCGAAGGCCATCGCCTTCACATCGGCCGGTGCGGCCAGCCCCTGCCCGACGAGACGGACGGGGCCGACGCGCTCCTCGTCCGTGCCGCGGATGCCGTCGCTGTAGTCGTTGGCGTAGTTGACGCCGATCTGCAGGCAGCAGGAGACCAGCAGGGCCAGCAGCGCGAAGCCGAGGACGGCACCGGTCTCCTCCTCCTCGATGTTGAGGTGCGCCGCCGCGGCGGCGGTGCCGACGACGACGGGTGCGATGGCTGCGGGGAGGGTTCGCGGTCGGGCGCCGGCGATCCAGTCGGAGAGTGAGGCCACGATGGTCGATCCTACGAGCGATCAGGCCTCGAGCAGGCGCGCCACGGCGGTGCGGTCGGGCTTTCCGGGGCCGCGCAGGGGCATCTCCGTCACGACGAGGACCCGCCGGGGGAGCGCGTGGGCGGGCAGGTGCGGCCGCAGCATCTCGCGGATCTCGCCGAGCCCGTCCGCGGGCACCGGACCGGGCGGCGGTCCCCCGGGCGAGGTGACCGCGGCGAGCCCGACGATCTGGCCCCACTCGGGGTCCGGCAGGCCGACGACCACGGCGCCGGTGACAGCCGGGACGTGCGCGACGACCGCCTCCTCGACGGTGCGGGGGGTGACCTTCATCCCGCCGGTGTTGATCAGGTCGTCCGACCGACCCAGGACGGTGACCCTCCCTTCGCCGTCGACGGAGCCGAGGTCGCTGGTGCGGAACCATGTCTGCCCGTCCCGGACGACGAAGGCGTCCGTCTCGAGCCCGAGGTAGCCGTGCGCGACGACCGGCCCGCCGATCTCGAGGGCGCCGTCGTCCCCGGTGCGCACGGTGACGTCGCGCAGTGGCGTGCCGTTGTAGACGCAGCCGCCGGCGGTCTCGGACATGCCGTAGGTGGTCACGAGGCGCACACCCTCGGAGCGGGCCCGGTCGAGCAGCGGTGCGGGAGTCACGGCCCCGCCCACGAGGATCGCGTCGAAGCGACGCAGCGCCTCCAGCCCGAGCGGGTCCTCGACGAGCCGGGCCAGCTGGGTGGGCACGAGGGAGGTGTAGCGGCGCTCCCCGTGCATCCGCGCCGTGGCCTCGACGAGGGCTAAGGCGCTGTCCTGAGGTGCGAGAGCCCCCCGGCCCGAGCCTCGAAGGGGGGTGGCCCCCGACGCCTCGAGGACCACCGGCGTCGTCCCTGCCGTGATGCTGCGCAGCAGCACCTGCAGCCCCGCGATGTGGTGCGGGGGCAGGGCGAGCAGCCACTGCCCGTGGCCACCCAGCCGCTCGGCGGTCGCCTCGGCGCTCGCGATGAGGTTCGCGGCGGTGAGGAGGGAGAGCTTGGGGGTGCCGGTCGAGCCGGAGGTCGCGACGGCGACCGCGAGGTCGTCGGGGACCGGCCCGTCCGGGACGCTCGGCGACTCGTCCGGGGAGTGCGGGTGGATGGGGGCGGTACCGGTCAGCGCGCGCTCCAGGGTGGGGAGGGCGCCGAGCATGGCGGGGCCTGCGGGCAGGGGGAGCGGGGTGATCGGCACCCGTCCATCTTGGCGGATGCACAGGGCGCCGGGGGGAGCCCCTCCACAAACCTGTCGGGCCAACCCCATCGTCAGCGCGCGTCGGCCTCCCTAGCGTCGTCCGCATGGGGATGACACGTTGTGCTTCCGTCGGCCGTGTGGGCGTGCCGCCGCAGGGGTGGGCGCGGGCAGCTGCGCTCGGCTGCCTGCTGTGCGTCCTGCCCTCGATCCTGTGGCGCCTGGCGATGCTCGCCGGGGTGGACACCGGCTTCGCCGACGCGGACTGGTACCGCGCCGAGGGCTCCCGGATCGCCTACGTCCTCGGCCTCGATGCCCTGCAGCTGGCCGGGGCCCTGCTCTGCCTCGGTCTGGCCCAGCCGTGGGGCGAACGGGTACCTCCCTTCGTCCCGGGCCTCGGCGGCAGGACCCTCCATCGGCTGCTGCCGATGGCCCTGGGGGGAGCCGGGGCCGTGCTGCTGTACGTCGTCATGGGGATGCTGGTCACCTCGTACGGCAGCGTGTGGCTGGGGATGCGCGAGGGATGGACGCCGGCGGCGGGGATGGAGCCGCTCGAGGCGACCATGCTGGGTCTGGCCTACGCCCCGCTCTTCGCCTGGCCGGTGGTGCTCACCGTGGCGCTCGTGGGCTACTGGCGGCGCCGCAGCCCCCTTCGCCCGCCATCAGGTGGTCATCTCGTGCGGTGAGGACCGACGGGAAGCGCACCAACCGACCACCTGATGGTGACCGGGTTCAGGCGAAGATGCTGGCCACGAGCACCAGCGGCAGCGAGACGACCGCGCCGAGGGAGGTCGCGAGGGTCAGTGTCTTCAGCGCGCCCTGGGTGGACAGGCCGAGGAGGCTCTTGAACATCCAGAAGAAGTTGCTGTTGACGTGCAGGGCGAACATCGCGCCCGAGGCGATCGCCAGCGCGATGACGACGGGGTCGACCCCGGTGGAGGCGACGACCGGAGCGATGATGCCGGCCGCGGTGATCGCGCCGACCGACACGGAGCCGATGGCGAAGTGCAGCAGCGCGGCGATGAACCACGACAGCAGGACGGTGACGAGGATCGGCGCGCCGGCGTCCGCGGAGAAGAGCCCCGCGAGGGTCTTGTCGAGGCCCGTCTCGCTGATCACGGCGCCCAGCGAGCCACCGATCCCGGTGATGAGCAGGATCTCGCCGGTGGTGCGGAAGCCGTGGGAGAGCGCGTTGCCCGTCCCGTCGCTGCCCAGGGTCCGGCGGCCGATGACGAAGGCGACGAGCAGGCCGATGAAGAGCGCGATGTTGGCATTGCCGACGAAGGCGATGACCGCGCTGTCGCTGCCGAAGAGCTCGGCGAAGGCGCCCGTCGCGATGAGGACGAGCGGGATGAGCACCGGGCTGAGGCGCAGGATCAGCGGCATCTGGAGTGCCTTGGCCGGGATCGCGTCGGGGTCCTCGATGTCGGGGTCGTGCGCGTCGTGCGCCGCCCGGTGCTCGTCCTCGGTGCCGATGGCCTCCCACGCGGCGTGGTGCGGGTGGTCGGGGTGCTCGACCTCGTCCTCGTCGATGTCGGTGCGCTCGTTCCAGAAGCCGGTGGCCAGCAACAGCTTGAAGAGGAAGGCCACCACCAGCGCGGTGATCAGCCCGATCGGGGCTCCGTAGATGAGGTACGTGCCCAGGGGCAGGTCGAGCAGCCCGGCGACGGCGACGGCCGCCAGCCCCGGCACGACGAAGACGTACCCCGAGAAGATGCCGATGGCGATGGCCCCCGCGAGCCACGGGAGACCGCGGCGCTTGTTGATCACCGGCGCGGCCTGCCGGGCCATCGGCGAGGCGAGGACCACCTGCACGTCGACGTAGATCGACGGGAAGATCGTCGACAGCGCAGCGGCCATCGCGTAGGGCAGGCGGCCCCCGACGCGGGCGGCGATGATGTCCACCAGCCGGCGGAAGGTCCCGGTCGCCTGCAGCAACGAGCCGATGAGCACGCCGAAGCCGATGAGCAGACCGACCTCGGTCATGATGTCGCCGAAGCCGACCGTGATCGCCTCGGTGGTCCCCGCCAGCCCGACCCCGGCAGACAGGCCGAGGAAGAGCGAGGAGACGATCAGCGAGATGACCGGGTCGACCTTGAACCTGATGATCAGCAGGATCGCGAGGGCGATGGCGATGAGGGTGAGGGCGACGTCCACGGCGGGCACCCTACGCGCCGGTGGCCGGCATCACACCTCGGGACCTCGGCTGCCCAACGGGTGAGAAGGGGGTGGGATCAGAAGTACCAGGGGAAGGAGGACCAGTCCGGGTCGCGCTTGTCGAGGAACTGGTCGCGCCCCTCCACGGCCTCGTCGGTCATGTACGCCAAGCGGGTGGCCTCGCCGGCGAAGACCTGCTGGCCCATGAGGCCGTCGTCGGTGAGGTTCAGGGCGAACTTGACCATCCGGATCGCGGTCGGCGACTTGGCCATGATCTCGCGAGCCATCTGCAGCGCCTCGACCTCGATCTCGGCGTGCTCGACGACCGCGTTGACCGCGCCCCACTCGTAGGCCTCCTGGCCGGTGTAGGCGCGGCCGAGGAAGAAGATCTCGCGAGCGCGCTTCTGCCCGACCATCTTCGCCAGGTAGGCGCTGCCGTAGCCGCCGTCGAAGGAGCCCACGTCGGCGTCGGTCTGCTTGAAGCGGGCGTGCTGGCTGGCGATCGTCATGTCGCAGACGACGTGCAGCGAGTGCCCGCCGCCGGCGGCCCAGCCGCCGACGAGGGCGATGACGACCTTCGGCATGGTGCGGATGAGGCGCTGCACCTCGAGGATGTGCAGCCGGCCCCCTTCGGCCTTGACCCGGCGCTCGTCGACGCCCGCGACGCTGTCGTCGCCGGTCGGGTCGCTCGCGTACTGGTACCCGGAGCGGCCGCGGATGCGCTGGTCACCCCCGGTGCAGAACGACCAGCCCTGCGTCGTCGCGCTGCTGCCCTCGCGCGGCGTCGGGCCGTTGCCGGTGAGCAGGACGACACCGACGTCGGGGCTGCGGCGGGCGTGATCGAGCGTGCGGTAGAGCTCGTCGACCGTGTGCGGCCGGAAGGCGTTGAGGATCTCTGGCCGGTCGAAGGCGATCCGCACGCAGCCGAGCTCCGTGGACCGGTGGTACGTGATGTCGGTGAGGTCCTCGAAGCCGGGGACCACCTCCCAGGCCCGCGGGTCGAAGGTCTCGCTGACGTTCTCCAGTGCGCTCACGGGGCCGAGCCTATGGCCATCCGCTGGCGCGATCTCCACAACCCCCGTCGGCGGTCCGTCGACCCCCACAGCCGAGCGAAGGGGGGTCCCCCTCGCCTCCCGCAGCCGGTGGGCTGGGCAGGTGGCCGATCGCAGGGATCGGTCACCGACGAGAGGACGGACCGATGGGCGAGCGCTGGTTGTACGGAGTGGATGGTGGGCTGCTGGAGCCTGAGGATGAATGGGGCAGGGACCCGTGGCTCGACGGGGTCCCGCCGCCCCGGGAGGGCGGTCGTGCCCAGGGCGGCTTGGGCACGGTGACCGAGGTCGTCCTGATCGACGGCCAGGTGGTGGACTCGGTGAGCCGCCCGGTCTCGGGGAGCGGCTACGAGTGTGCCGCCCTCGAGCTGGCGCACCTGCGTGAGCCCGCGCCGCCCCCACGGGTCGAGCGCGTCATCGTCCGGGAGGAGCCGCAGGAGCAGATGCTCCACTGGCTCGAGCGCGTGGTCGGCGGCAAGGAGGCCCTGGACGCGCTGGACGACGAGCCGCTGCCCCTGGGGGAGCCGCTCGAGGCCGGCCTGCTGCCGCTCGGGAGCCGCGACCTCGCGTGCGCCGTCGACGAGCACCTCGACCTGCTGGAGCCGGCGCCGATCCTGGCCGGGCAGCTGCTGACGGCCTACCGCCGGCTTCTCGCGACGGCCGCACACGAGGGGATGCTCCACCTGTGGCGGGACGTCCCACCGGCCAAGGTGACGGCGACGATCGTCCACACCGTCGTCAAGGCGAATGCGCTCACCGGGGCCGGCGCCCCCTTCAGCTACGGGACCTTCGTGCGGGGGCTGGGCGAGGGCACGGCGCCCTCGGCGCGTTCCCGCAGCCTGGCCCTGCTCGTCGGCGGGAGCCAGTGGCCGCACGGGCGCAGTCCCTCGGATGCCCCGGGGGTGTACGTCCTCGGGGACACGGGCCTGCTCGTGAGCCGCTTCCGCAACGAGCTGATCACCTACCGTGACCTCGCTCGCACGGCCGATGCCGCCCGTGGGGAGGTGGCGACCGGCTGACGTGCCGGGCGGCCTGAGGGGGTGATGTGAGGCAGGCTGTCCCCATGGCGAGCAAGCAGTCGACCCGGATCCGCAGGGCCGTCCAGCGATACGCCGCGGGACGCGAGGAGCTGCGCGCGGTCACGGATGCCTATGTCGCCCTCGTGACCCAGCTGCTCGACGACGCGGGCATCAACTACCTGGCGGTGACCGGACGCACCAAGTCGGTGGAGTCCTTCGCGGGCAAGGCAGCCCGCCGTCTGCCGGGTGGTCGGCTCGCTCACCCGAAGCCGCTCACCGACATCACCGACCAGATCGGTGTCCGTGTCGTCACCTACGTGCTCTCCGACGTCGCGGCGGTCGCCCAGCTGCTCTCGTCCCAGCTCGAGGTGCGTGAGGACCGCGACATGGGCCAGGAGACGGCGGACGCCGGACGGTTCGGCTACTCGAGCCGGCACCTCCTCGTCGCCCTCGACGAGGAGCGCGATGAGCCGGGGATCCCCGCCGGGACCCAGGCGTCGATCCAGATCCGCACCGTGCTCCAGCACGCCTGGGCGGAGTTCGAGCACGACGTGCGCTACAAGGGATCCGTCAGCGCGGAGCACGGCCCCGACTTCGACCGCCGGTTCACCCTCGCCGCGGGGCTCCTCGAGCTGGCCGACCAGCAGTTCACCGCCATCCGCGACCGCCACCGCGAGGAGCTCACGTCGCCGGCAGAGGGAGCGGACGACGACCCACGGATCAGCCCCACCGACCTCGCCGCCTTCCTCGCCGGCCAGTTCACCGACGCCGGCTGGTCCCGCACCGACCACTACGCGTGGATCAGCAGCCTGCTGCTCGAGCTCGGCATCACCTCGCTGTCCGAGCTGCGCGAGGTGCTGCGCGACGTCGACGTCGCGGCCATCGAGTCGCGGATGGGGTACCGCTACCCGCCCGGTGCGGTCCGCCGTCTCGATGACGCCCTGCTGTCGGTGTACGGACAGCGGTACGTCGAGCTCCACGGCAATGCACACCGGGTCCCCCTGCTCGCCGCCAGGCTGGACAAGTTCACCGGCTGACCGGTCGCGGCCTCGGTTACCGTCGGGCCATGGCACTTCGCTGGTACCAGATCTCCGTGGACGCGCGGGACGCCGCGACGCTTGCCCGCTGGTGGGCCGACGTCCTCGACTGGGAGCTCGGCTTCGAGGACGAGTACGAGGTCAACGTCGTGCCGCCCGGCACGAGCGACGACCCCGTCGACACGGTGGAGACGTGGCAGGCGATGCCGCCGACCTTCGTCTTCGCGCCGGTGCCCGAGGGCAAGACGGTGAAGAACCGCCTGCACATCGACCTCGCCCCGCACATCGACCAGGACCGGGACGCGCTGATCGAGGAGCTGCTGACCAAGGGCGCCGCCCGCGTCGACGTCGGCCAGGACCCCGATGTCACCTGGACGGTGCTCGCCGACCCGGAGGGCAACGAGTTCTGCGTGCTCTCCAGCCGCGACCGATGAGCGCACCCACCCCGGACGAGCTGCTCGACGGGCTGCACGTCGTCACCCTGCCCCTGCGCACGCGGTTCCGCGGGATCACCGAGCGGGAGATCGCACTGGTGCGCGGGCCCCACGGATGGGCGGAGTTCGCCCCCTTCGTCGAGTACGGCCCGCAGGAGTCGGCCCGCTGGCTGGCCGCGGCACTCGAGGCCGCGTGGACCGGATGGCCGGACCCGGTGCGCACCACGGTGCCCGTCAACGCGACCGTCCCGGCGGTCCCCGCCGACGAGGTGGCCGGGGTCCTCGCCCGCTACGACGGATGCACCACCGCCAAGGTCAAGGTCGCCGAGACCGGCCAGACCCGGTCCGACGACATCGACCGGGTCGCCGCGGTCCGCGACACCATGGGTCCGCACGGTCGCATCCGCGTCGACGCCAACGGCGGCTGGACCCTCGCCCAGGCGCACGACGCGCTCGCGGCCCTCGCCCCCTTCGGCCTGGAGTACGCCGAGCAACCCTGCGCCGATGTGCGGGACCTCGCCCGTCTGCGGAAGGAGCTGGCGCGCGCCGGTGTCGACGTGCCGATCGCCGCGGACGAGTCGATCCGCAAGGCCGAGGACCCGCTCGAGGTCGCCCGGCTGGGCGCCGCGGACCTCGTCGTGGTCAAGGTCGCACCTCTCGGCGGCGTCGCCCGTGCCCTCGAGGTCGTCGCGGACTGCGGACTGCCCGCCGTCGTCTCCTCCGCGATCGACTCCAGCGTCGGCCTGCGGGCCGGGGTGGCGCTCGCCGCGGCGCTGCCCGAGCTCGACCACGCCTGCGGTCTCGGCACCGCGGCGCTGCTCGGCGCCGACGTCACCACCGACCCGCTCCTGCCGGTGCAGGGCCGGCTGCCCGTGCGCGACGTCGTGCCCGATCCCGACTTGGTGGCCGCCCACGCCGCTCCCGCGGCACGGCTGGACTGGTGGCGCGACCGCGTCACCGCCGCCCTGGCGCACCTGTGACGCGCACGTCCACAGCCCGAGCCGACTGACGCCGCTGCTCCACAACCGGCGCGAAGGGGGCGCCCGCCCACCCCGCGAGCCGGTGGGCTGTGGGCATGGACATCCCCCCGCTCCTGCTCGAGGACCTCGACGCGCTCGCCCTCCGTCTGGAGCGCCTCGCCGACGACGTCGACGGGCTCGTCGCACGGACCGCGCACGGTACGAGCCGCTCGTGGCGGGGCCCGGCTGCCGACCGGCACCGCGAGCTCGTCGCGGCGCACGCGGCCGACCTCACCGCCCTCGGCGCCGCCCTGCGGGGCGCGGCCGCCGCGGTGCGGGTGCTCGCGGCCGCTGCGTCCGAGCACCTGGCCATGCTCGGGGACCCCGCGACGGCGCGAGTCCCCCGCCCCGACCCGGCGCTGCCGTGAGCCGCGAGCTCACCGTCACCGGCGGCACGCACGGCCTGGCGGTCTCCTTCGAGGAGCTCGAGGACGGGGCGCAGGTCCTGGAGGTCGTCGGCCGGGACGTGGCCGAGACCGCGGTGCGCGTCGGCGCCACCGCGGTTGAGCCCGCTCTCGCCCTCGCGGGCGTGGTCGCACCGGTCGAGTACCTGGCCGCGGAGGCCGCGGTCCTCGACTGTGCCCGCGACGCCGTCGGGGTCTCGACGCAGGTGCTCGCCACCGCCGAGACGACCCGGGCGGCACTGGGGCTGTACCGCGCGGGGGAGCAGGCGGCCGAGGCGCTCTTCGACGTCGCAGCCACCTCGGTGGGTGTTGCTGTCGGCGCTTCCGTGCCCACCACGGCCCTGGCGGCCGCCCTCTTCACCCCGCTCCTGCTCCCGCGACTGCCGATGGTCGGCGCTCCCGCCACGGCCGCCCTCGTCGGTCTCGGCCTGGGCCTGGGCCAGGAGGTCGACGAGCTGCTCGTGCACGCGCCCGGACTCGTCCCGTTCGTGGCCGAGGGATTCGACGGTCTGGTCATCGGCCTCGGCAGGGGCACACCCGCGCTGGGGACCTGGCTGCGGTGGCGGTCCGGACGGCTGGGTGTGCCCTACCCGCCGCGCACGCAGCAGGAGGCACTGCAGGTTGTCGTCGCCGCGACCGGGGGGATCGCCCTCGACGAGTCCGACCACGAGGTGCGCGTGGTCCCACACGCCGTGACGGTCGGGCGGGCACCCCGCAGTGTCGCCGACCTCGTCGACGACAGCGGCCCCACCTCGGGTGGCTCCCGGGTCCGGGTCGTCGGTGTCCCGCGCGCCGACGGGTCGTGGACCTGGGTGGTCGACGTGCCGGGGACGCAGAGCTTCGCACCCCGGGCGGGGGAGAACCCCTGGGACCTCACCAGCAATGTCCTCCTCGCCGCGGGAGAGCAGACCCTGACGATGCAGGCCGTCACCCGCGCCCTCGCCGACGCCCAGCGGCGCACCGGGTCCGTCGGACGCAGCCGGGTGCTCCTCGGCGGCCGTAGCCAGGGCGGTCTCACCGCCGCCGCGCTCGCCGCCGACCCGCGGTTCCGCAGCCGCTTCCGGGTCACCCACGTCGTCACCGCGGGCGCCCCCGTCGCGGGCCTGGACGTCCCCGACGACGTGTCGGTCCTCAGCCTCGAGCACACCGAGGACCCCGTCGCCGGGCTCGACGGCGCGGACAACCCGGACCGCGAGGGCTGGGTGACCGTCGAGCGTCGCGTGGCCGACGTCCTCGGGCCCGACGACGGGGCGACGGACGCGCACGCCACCGAGCTGTACGCGCAGACCGCCCACCTCGTCGACGAGAGCGACGACCCGTCGCTGCGGTCGTGGCGCGAGGGCGCGGACGCCTTTCTGGACGGCGAAGGGGGAGACCCGGTCGTCATCGACTACGCGGTCGAGCGGGTCCCGGCCGGGATGTCGGCAGTGGCAGGATCGGTCCCGTGAATCCCTCGACGACCGGAGCCCGCGTCCTCCTCGACGAGCTCGTCCGGCTCGGCGTGCGTGAGATCGTCCTGTGCCCGGGCTCCCGCTCGGCGCCCCTCGCCTACGCCGCGCACGACCTCGACGCCTCCGGTCGGGCCCGGCTGCACGTGCGGGTCGACGAGCGCAGCGCGGCCTTCCTCGCCCTCGGGCTGGCCAAGGAGAGCCGGCGCCCGGCCGTCATCATCACCACGAGCGGCACCGCTGTCGCCAACCTCCACCCCGCCGTCCTCGAGGCGCACCACGGCGCGGTACCGCTCCTCCTGCTCACCGCGGACCGGCCACCCGAGCTGCGCGGAGTCGGTGCCAACCAGGCGACCGACCAGCTCGGCATCTTCGGTGAGCACGTCCGGCTCGCCCTCGAGCTGGAGACCCCGCAGGACCCGCCCCGCCAGGCCGCGGCCTGGCGCACCGGTGCCGCGCGCGCGTGGGCGGCCGCCACCGGGGCGCTCGGCGGGTCGGGTCTCGCCGGGCCCGTCCACCTCGACCTGCCCTACCGCGACCCCCTCGCGCCGGACACGTCCGCGGATCGATGTATTCGTGCGCCTCTGGACACGCCCGAATACATCGAACCAGTGAACCCGGTCGCCGGCCGCCCGGGTGGGACGCCGTGGGTG
This sequence comes from Janibacter sp. DB-40, assembly GCF_029510815.1. Taxonomy (NCBI): domain Bacteria; kingdom Bacillati; phylum Actinomycetota; class Actinomycetes; order Micrococcales; family Intrasporangiaceae; genus Janibacter; species Janibacter sp. DB-40. The sequence goes on from NZ_CP120360.1 coordinate 482,107, forward strand.
ACCCTGCCGGCGCCCGCCCCGGTGACGACTGCCGCCGCCACGCCCCTCGCGCACGACCCGCAGACCCTTGTCGTCATCGGCGAGCTCCCGAGCGCCGAGCACCGTGCCGCCGCGCTGGACTGGGCGGCCCGCCACGGCGCGCCGGTCATCGCCGAGCCCGGCCCGGGGACGCACCCCCTGGTCCTCCCGCACGGTGCGCAGCTCCTCGCCGCCACCGAGTGGGTCGACGCGCACCTGCCCACCCGTCTCCTCGTCATCGGCCGACCGACCCTCGGGCGCACGATCCCGGCCCTCGCCCGTCGCCCCGGCGTGCGCGTCGAGGTTGTGACGCCGGCCGAGCCCGGCGCGGCGGGCTGGGCCGATGCCACGCACACGGCCGCCGCCGTCCACCCCTTCTCGGCTCTCGCCGGCGACGCGGAGGAGCGGGGGGTCACCCCCTTCGCCCGGACATGGCTGGGGGCCGCCGACCGGGTGGCCGACGCCCTGGGCGGTGCCGGTGACCTCGACGGGCCCACGACCGCCCGGACGCTGCACGACGCGGTGCCGGGGGAGAGCCTGGTGCTCCTCGGCAGCAGCAGCGTCGCCCGGGACCTGCACCTGGGCGTGCCACGGCCGCGGGCCGACGTGCACCCCGTGACCAGCCGCGGGCTGGCCGGCATCGACGGCTGCGTCTCGACGGCGGTCGGGCTGGCGCTGGCCCGCGCCGAGCCGACCTACGCCCTGCTCGGGGACCTGACCTTCCTCCACGACGCCAACGGGCTGCTCATCGGCCCCGACGAGCCGGTGCCGGACCTGACGATCGTGGTCGTCGACGACGACGGGGGCAGCATCTTCGACACCCTGGAGTACGGGGCGGCCGAGCACGCCGGGCCGATGCGCCGGCTCTTCACCACGCCGACGGGCGCGGACATCGAGGGTCTCTGCGCCGCGCACGGCGTGCCCGCCACGACCGCCCGGACCCCTGAGGACCTCACCCGCTCGATCGCGACCCCTGCCACGGGTGTCCGCGTGGTCCGGGTCCCCATCGCCGCGGGGTCCCGGCGCGCCGCGGGCGAGCGCACCCGGGCGGCCGTCACCGCGGCCCTGGGGTGAGGACCCCTACCTTCGCGGGTCAGCCGCCGAGGGCGGTGCGCATCGGCAGCAGCTTGGCCACCGACTCCGCGACCTCGTCCTCGGCGCGGGAGCCGGCGACGATGCCGCAGCCGGCGTAGAGGCGGAGGGAGTTGGGCGCGTCGTAGGAGCCGCACCGCAGCGCGATGCCCCACTCGCCGTCACCGGAGGCGTCCATCCAGCCGACCGGCCCGGCGTACCGCCCCCGGTCCATGTCCTCCAGCTCGGCGATGACCCGGTCGGCGTCCGCCGTCGGCGTGCCGCACACCGCCGCGCTCGGGTGCAGCGAGGCGGCCAGGGCGAGCGAGGTGGAGCTGTCGTCGACGACCCCCGCGACGTCCGTCGCCAGGTGCATCACGTTGTTCAGGTGCAGCACGAAGGGGGACTCCGGCACGTTGATCGAGGAGGTGTGGTCGGTCAGGGCCTCCGCGACCGAGCGCACCGCGTACTCGTGCTCCTCGAGGTCCTTGCTGCTGCGGGCGAGCGACCCGGCGAGCGCCAGGTCGTGGCTGTCGTCACCGGTGCGTCGGATGGTGCCGGCGAGCACGCGGGAGGTCACGAGGCCACGCTCGAGGCGCACGAGCATCTCGGGGGTGGCGCCCACCAGCCCGTCGACGGCGAAGACCCAGGTGGTGTCGTAGTCCTCGGCCAGGCGGGTGAGCAGCCAGCGGGGATCGATGCGCTCGTCCGCGGTCGCCTGCACGGAGCGCGCGAGGACGACCTTGTCCAGGTCCCCGGCGTTGATCCGGGAGACCGCCTCCTCGACGGCGGCGGCCCACCGCTCCTTGGTCAGGTCGCTGTCGGTGAAGGCGACCTCCCCGGGGTCCACGGGGGCGGTCTGGGACTCGAGCGGCTCGTCGGCCGTCGGGACCGCGGCGGCGGTGGTGGTCGTCGTCACCCAGGCCAGGTCACCGCGGCGCCCGACGACGACCTCGGGGACGACGAGCACGGACTCGGTGCCGGAGTGCGACGAGTAGGCCATCGACCCGAAGGCGATGGGTCCGGTGCCGGGCTCGTCCACGTCGTCGCGCACGATCGCCTCGGCGGTGACCGTGCGCCACCACTCCTGCGCCCGGGCGAAGCGGTCCGACCCGCGCGAGCGGAAGGTCGCGACCGTGCCCCACCCGACCAGGCCCTCTCCCTTGCGCACCCAGGAGACGATGTCGCCCGCGTCCACCGGCTCCGGCAGCAGCTCCAGCAGGTCGCCGACCTGCGCCGCGGGGACGGAGATGGTGCGTACGACCAGGGCGGGTCGGGAGTGGCCGAGCGGCCCCGGGACGTCGTCGGGTGATGGAGATGTCATGGCCGCCACAGCCTACGACTGCGGGTGCGAGGATGTGCACATGAGCCGCGCCACCCTGCAGAAGGACCCCAAGGCCGTCGCCGCGATGTTCGACGAGACCGCAGCGAAGTACGACCTCATGAACGACGTGATGTCCTTGGGCCAGACCCGCCTGTGGCGCCGGGCCGTCCTGCAGTCGCTCGAGCCGCGGCCCGGCCAGCGCATCCTCGACATCGCCGCGGGCACGGGGACCTCGTCGGTGCCGCTGCGCAAGGCGGGCGCGGACGTCGTCTCGGCCGACTTCTCGCTCGGCATGCTCCACCAGGGCCAGCACCAGTACCCCGACCTGGACTTCTCCGCGGCGGACGCGACGCGGCTGCCCTTCGCGGACGAGTCCTTCGACACGGTGACCATGTCCTTCGGCTTCCGCAACGTCGTCGACAGCGGTGCGGCGCTCGGGGAGTTCCTGCGCGTGACCAAGCCGGGCGGCCGGCTGCTCATCTGCGAGTTCAGCCAGCCGGTCAACAAGGCCTTCCGCACGGTCTACTCGGAGTACCTCATGGCCGCCTTCCCGCCAGTGGCCCGCACGCTCAGCTCCAACCCCGACTCCTACGTCTACCTCGCCGAGTCGATCCAGGCCTGGCCCGCCCAGCACGAGCTCGCCACGACGATCGCCGCGGCCGGGTGGGCCGATGTGCAGTGGCGCAACCTGACCGGCGGCATCGTCGCGCTGCACCGAGCGACGAAGCCGTAGCGAGGATCCGAGCGAGGGACGAGGGAGGCCCGCAGCACGGCCGAGCGCGAGCACGGGACCGAGCGGCGAAGCCGTAGGGCCCCGTCGCCTCACCTGCCCCCCGAATATCGGGTCACCCGGTAAACCCCCGCTTCGCAAGGGTCTGATACCGCTGCGAACCGGGGGAAAGTCCTGCACAGGTGCGAAGGGGGCTGCCCGCCCCGGCGGGGGAGCACCCCTTCGCCATCGGGCACCCCGGCGACGCCGCGAGGTTAGGTTCACCTGTGTCGTTCGCCTCGTCATGGAGAGGTAGGCTTCCCCGCGATCGTGAAATCCTTCACAAGCCCTCGAGGAACCCATTCGTGACCAGTGCACTGCCTGCGGCCGGTGATGGCCGCACCGCCGACGCCATCGTCGTCGGGGCCGGCCCCGGTGGCTCCGCGACAGCGGCATGGTTGGCGAAGGCCGGCAAGGACGTCGTCCTGCTGGAGAAGTCCACCTTCCCCCGCGACAAGATCTGCGGCGACGGCCTGACCCCCCGTGCCGTCCGCCAGCTGATCAACCTCGGGCTGCCCATGTCGGAGACCGACGGGTGGGCACACAACAAGGGCCTGCGGATCATCGGCGGCGGCATGACCCTCCAGCTCGACTGGCCGGACGTCGCCTCCTTCCCGGGCCAGGGCATGGTGCGTGCCCGGGCCGACCTCGACGAGGTGCTCGCCCGCCACGCTGCCGCCAGCGGCGCCACCCTTCTCGAGGGCCGCAACGTCGCCGAGCCGATCCTCGACGACCAGGACCGCATCATCGGCGTCACCGCCAAGGTCGTCGACCAGCGCGGCCGCGCCACCGGTGAGCGCGAGACCTACTACGCACCGGTCGTCGTCGCCGCGGACGGCGTCTCCTCACGGCTGTCGGTGAAGATGGGGCGCGAGAAGCGCGAGGACCGACCGATGGCCGTCGCCGTGCGGGCCTACTACGAGACCCCCCGCCACGACGACGAGTACCTCGAGAGCCACCTCGAGCTGTGGTCGACGACGCCGAAGGGGGAGAAGATCCTCATGCCCGGGTACGGCTGGCTCTTCGGCCTCGGCGACGGCCGCAGCAACGTCGGTCTGGGCGTGCTCAACACCTCGGAGGCCTTCGGCCGCACCGACTACAAGGACGTCATGCGCCGCTGGGTCGAGACGATGCCGCCCGAGTGGGGCATCAACGCCGACACGATGAGCGGGGACATCACCGCGGCCGCGCTGCCGATGGCCTTCAACCGCCAGCCGCTCTACGACCGCGGCCTGATGCTCGTCGGCGACTCCGGTGGCATGGTCAACCCCTTCAACGGCGAGGGCATCGACTACGCACTCGAGGCCGGCCACGCCGCCGCGGAGACGATCCTCCAGGCGCTCGCCCGCCCGACCGCTGCCGACCGCGAGCGGGTCCTGCAGTCCTACGTCACCCGGATGAAGGACATGCACGGCGGCTACTTCCGCCTCGGGGCGCAGTTCGCCAAGATCATCGGCAAGCCCGAGATCATGCGCCTGGCGACGAAGTACGGGCTGCCCCGGGAGACGCTGATGAAGTTCATGCTCAAGCTCATGGCCAACCTGCCCGAGGAGAAGGGCGGCGGTGTCGATGACCGGCTCGTGCGCCTCCTGACCAGGATGGCTCCCAATGCCTGAGGGCACTGCAGGCAGGACGAGCGCCTGCCCTAGGATCGTCAGTGGCGTGCATCACATGAGAGAAAGCGAGGCCGTGCAGCGATGAACCCTTACATCCCGCTGCTGATCCTCTTCGCGCTCGGCCTCGGCTTCGCGCTCGTCTCGGTCGGCACGAGCCTGGTCGTCGGACCTGCTCGCTACAACGCCGCCAAGGCACAGGCCTACGAGTGCGGCATCCAGCCGACTCCCCAGGCCGCTGAGGGTGGCAAGTTCCCGGTCAAGTACTACCTGACCGCAATGCTGTTCATCATCTTCGACATCGAGGCCCTGTTCCTCTACCCCTTCGCCGTCGCCTTCGACGAGCTCGGGGCCTTCACCCTCGGTGCCGTGGTGCTCTTCCTGTTCAACGCGTTCTTCATCGCAGACGCCTACGTCTGGCGTCGCGGCGGGTTCGAGTGGGACTGACGAGGACGGAGACGAAAAATGGGACTTGAGGAGAAGCTGCCCTCGGGCTTTGCGCTGACGACGGTGGAGAAGCTCGCCGGCTACATGCGCAAGTCGTCGATGTGGCCTGCGACATTCGGTCTGGCCTGCTGCGCCATCGAGATGATGGCCGTCGGCACCCCGCACTACGACCTGGCCCGCTTCGGCATGGAGCGCTTCGCTGCGACTCCGCGCCAGGCCGACCTGATGATCGTCGCCGGGCGGGTGAGCAACAAGATGGCACCGGTCGTGCGTCAGGTCTACGACCAGATGGCCAACCCCAAGTGGGTCATCTCGATGGGTGTGTGCGCCAGCTCCGGCGGCATGTTCAACAACTACGCGATCGTCCAGGGCGTCGACCACATCATCCCGGTCGACATCTACCTGCCCGGGTGCCCGCCGCGCCCGGAGATGCTGCTCAACTCGATCATCACGCTCCACGAGCAGGTCCAGAACACGCCGTTGGGAGTCAACCGGGAGGCGGCGGTCCGCGCGGCCGAGGCTGCCGCCCTCAAGGCGGTCCCGACCGAGCTGCAGGCCCCGACCCACGACCACGAGGCCCTCCTGGGAAGGAACCTGCTGGCATGACGGAGGAGAACGAGCCCACGGACGAGCCGGGCAAGGACGTCGACGCCCCCAGGCCCAAGGGCGTCCACCCGGAGGGCCCGGGTCTGGCAGGCAGCGCCCACGAGGACTACCCCTCGACCGAGGGCCTCACCGGTGACCAGCGCCCGGTCGAGTACACCAACGTCGGCGGGTCGCCCGAGGTGGGCGAGGTCGACCCGGACCACGCGCCGGCCATCCGGGGCCAGCGCGTCGGCATGTTCGGCGCACGCCAGGGGCAGGACACCTCCGGCTACGGCGGGCTGCAGGCCCCGATCGCCTTCCCCGGAGCCGCCACGCGTCCCTACGGCGGCTGGTACGACGCCGCCGTCGACACCCTCGCCGAGGCGACCGGCTCCGACCTCGTCCAGCGGGTCGTCGTCCACGCCGACGAGCTGACCCTCCACGTGGGCCGCGAGGACCTCGTGCCCGTGATGCGCGCCCTGCGCGACCAGCCGGACCTGCGTTTCGAGATGTGCATGTCCGTCTCGGGCGTGCACTTCCTCGACGACACCGGTCGGGAGCTGCATGTGGCCTACCACCTGCTCTCGATCACCCACGGTGGCCGGCGCCTGCGCGTCGAGGTGACCGCCCCGGACGCCGACCCGCACATCCCGAGCATCGTCGAGGTCTACCCGGGTGCCGACTGGCACGAGCGCGAGACCTGGGACATGTTCGGCGTGGTCTTCGACGGCCACCCCGCGCTGACCCGCATCCTCATGCCCGACGACTGGGCGGGCCACCCCCAGCGCAAGGACTACCCGCTGGGTGGCATCCCGGTGGAGTACAAGGGCGGCACCGTCCCGCCGCCCGACGAGCGGAGGTCGTACAACTGATGGCATCCAGCGACACGAGCACCGGAGTCCACTCGACCCCCGGAGCGGACGACCTCGCCGAGGGCTACGTCGTCCACCTCGAGGGCGGTGACTGGGACCGCGAGATGGGCGAGCTCGGGATGAACCCCGAGGAGCGGATCATCCTCAACATGGGTCCGCAGCACCCCTCGACGCACGGCGTCCTGCGCCTCATCCTCGAGCTCGACGGCGAGACGGTGACCGAGGCGCGCGCCGGCATCGGCTACCTGCACACGGGTATCGAGAAGAACATGGAGTTCCGCACCTGGGTCCTGGGCACGACCTTCTGCACCCGGATGGACTACCTGACCCCGATGTTCCAGGAGGCGGCCTACTGCCTCGCCATCGAGAAGATCCTCGGGATCACCGACGACATCCCCGAGCGGGCCAGCGCCATCCGCGTGCTGATGATGGAGCTGACCCGCATCTCCAGCCACCTGATCTGCATGGGCACCGGTGGCATGGAGATGGGTGCGACGACCGTGATGACGATCGGTTTCCGTGAGCGCGAGCGCATCCTGTCGATCATCGAGGCCATCACCGGTCTGCGGATGAACAACGCCTACATCCGTCCCGGCGGCGTCGCGCAGGACCTGCCGCACGGTGCCATCGACAAGATCCGCGAGACCATCCCGCAGCTGCGCAAGGGCATCGCCGAGCTGTCGGCGATCCTGCTCGAGAACCCTCTCCTGAAGGGTCGCACCAAGGACGTCGGCGTCCTGTCCCTCACGGGCTGCACCGCCCTGGGCGTCACGGGACCCGTGCTGCGCTCGACCGGGCTGCCGCACGACCTGCGCAAGCTGGACCCGTACTGCGGCTACGAGAAGTACGACTTCGAGGTCGTCACCCGGACCAATGCCGACGCCTACGACCGGTGGGCCATCCGCATCGACGAGATGCTCGAGAGCCTGAAGATCATCGAGCAGGTCACCGACGAGCTGCAGCACAACCCCGGCCCGACGATGGTGGCGGACAAGCGCATCGCGTGGCCGGCCAAGCTGGCCATCGGCGGCGACGGCCAGGGCAACAGCCTCGACCACATCCGCGAGATCATGGGCACCTCGATGGAGTCGCTCATCCACCACTTCAAGCTGGTCACCGAGGGCTTTCGCGTCCCGCCGGGCCAGGCCTACGTCGCCATCGAGTCGCCCAAGGGCGAGCTGGGCTGCCACGTCGTCTCCGACGGTGGGACCCGGCCCTACCGGGCCCACTTCCGGGACCCGAGCTTCAACAACCTGCAGGCCGTCGCGGCCATGTGTGAAGGAGGCTTCCTCGCCGACGTCATCGTCGCGGTCGCCTCGATCGATCCCGTCATGGGAGGGGTGGACCGCTGATGTCGATCAAGTTCGGCAGGCAGACCGAGTTCGGCTATCTCTACGTCTCGTCGGAGAGCAAGGAGCCGTACACCGTCGAGGTGCTCGAGCAGCTCACCGCCGACTCGCAGGAGATCATCGCGCGCTACCCGCAGAAGCGCTCGGCGCTGCTGCCGATGCTGCACCTCGTCCAGAGCGTCGACGGCTACGTCACCGGCCGGGGCATCGAGTTCTGTGCGCAGCTGCTCGACCTGACCGCTGCCGAGGTCTCGGGCGTGGCCACGTTCTACACGCAGTACAAGCGCCACCCCAGCGGTGAGTACAACGTCGGCGTCTGCACCAACACCCTGTGCGCGATCATGGGCGGCGACCAGATCTGGGACACCGTCAGCGAGCACCTGGGGGTCGGCCACGACGAGACCACCGAGGACGGCAAGATCACCCTCGAGCGCGTCGAGTGCAACGCGGCGTGCGACTTCGCTCCGGTCGTGATGACCAACTGGGAGTTCTTCGACAACCAGACCCCCGAGTCGACGGTCGAGCTCGTCGACGACCTGCGTGCGGGCAAGCCGGTGAAGCCCACGCGCGGCCCGGACCGCGTGTGCAGCTTCAAGGAGACCTCTCGTCTCCTCGCCGGCTTCACCGACGGCCGTGCGGACGAAGGGGTCGGGGCCGGCCCCGCCTCCCTCCGCGGCATCGAGGTGGCCCGTCGCGAGGGATGGACCGCGCCGGGTGACGAGCACGAGGAGCCGAGGCCCACGACCACGCCCGACGAGGCGGGCGAGCAGGTCGAGGGCCTGGCGGCCGGTCGCCACGTCCCCGCCGACGTGGACAACGTCTCCGACCAGACCCCGCCGGACAGCACGGACGAGAAGGGGGAGTGACCGGGATGTCGACGCAGCTGACCCCGATCCTGACCAAGTTCTGGGACCACCCGCAGTCCTGGACCATGGCCACCTACGAGGACAACGGCGGGTACCGAGCACTGCGCTCGGCACTGGAGATGGACCCGACCGACCTGGTGCAGGTGACCAAGGACTCCGGCCTGCGCGGCCGTGGTGGCGCCGGGTTCCCCACCGGCATGAAGTGGGGCTTCCTCCCGCCGCACGACGGCGGACCGCGCTACCTGGTGGTCAACGCCGACGAGTCCGAGCCCGGCACGTGCAAGGACATCCCGCTGATGATGGCCGCCCCGCACTTCCTCATCGAGGGCGCGATCATCACCTCCTTCGCCATCGGGTCCGACACCGCCTTCATCTACGTGCGCGGCGAGGTGGCCCACGTCTACCGCCGCCTGCTGCGCGCGGTCGAGGAGGCCTACGCGGCCGGCTACCTCGGCAAGGACATCCTCGGCACGGGGTACAACCTGGACATCGTCGTCCACGCCGGTGCCGGCGCCTACATCTGCGGTGAGGAGACCGCGCTGCTGGACTCCCTCGAGGGGCGTCGCGGCCAACCCCGCCTCAAGCCCCCCTTCCCCGCGGTCGCCGGCCTGTACGCGCGTCCGACGGTGGTCAACAACGTCGAAAGCATCGCCTCCGTCCCGCTGATCGTCGGCAAGGGCGCAGAGTGGTTCTCCGACATGGGCACCGAGAAGTCCCAGGGGTTCGGGATCTTCTCCCTGTCCGGCCACGTGAAGCACCCGGGCCAGTACGAGGCGCCGCTGGGGATCACCCTGCGCGAGCTGATCGACCTGGCCGGTGGCATGCGGGACCCGAACCACCCGCTGAAGTTCTGGACGCCGGGCGGGTCCTCGACGCCGATCTTCACCGACCAGCACCTCGACGTGCCGCTCGACTTCGAGTCCGTGGCCGCCCACGGGTCGATGCTCGGCACCCGGGCCCTGCAGATCTTCGACGACACGGTCTCGGTCGTGCGCGCGGTGAGCCGGTGGAACGACTTCTACATGCACGAGTCCTGCGGCAAGTGCACCCCGTGCCGTGAGGGCACCTACTGGCTCGCCCAGATCCTGCACCGGATCGAGGAGGGTCGCGGCACCCAGCAGGACATCGACATGCTCGTCGACATCTGCGACAACATCCTCGGCCGTGCGTTCTGCGCGCTCGGTGACGGGGCCACGAGCCCGATCACCTCGGCCGTGCAGTACTTCCGTGAGGAGTTCGAGGCCGGCTGCCACACGCCGGCCAGCGAGCTCTTCCCGCCAGCGGCCGCGACGCTCTTCGCCAACCAGGAGACTGTGCAGGTGACCACATGACCACCACGAGCGACAAGCAGACGTCCGGGGCCGACCCCAAGCCCGACCTCGTCACCGTCACCATCGACGGGATGGAGGTGTCCGTCCCCCGCAACACCCTGATCATCCGCGCGGCCGAGCAGGCAGGGATCGAGATCCCGCGCTTCTGCGACCACCCGCTGCTGGACCCGATCGGCGCCTGCCGCCAGTGCCTCGTCGAGGTGGCCACCCCGGACCGCGAGGGCAACGTCAAGCCGATGCCCAAGCCCCAGCCGAGCTGCACCATGACGGTCAGCGACGGCATGCAGGTGCGCAGCCAGCACACCTCGCCGATCGCGGACAAGGGCCAGCAGGGGATCATGGAGCTGCTCCTGATCAACCACCCGCTGGACTGCCCGGTCTGCGACAAGGGCGGCGAGTGCCCCCTGCAGAACCAGGCGATGAGCAATGGCCGCCCCACCTCGCGTTTCGACGACATCAAGCGCACCTACCCCAAGCCGATCAACATCTCCTCCCAGGTCCTGCTGGACCGTGATCGCTGCATCCTGTGCACGCGGTGCACCCGCTTCTCCTCCCAGATCGCCGGTGACCCCTTCATCGAGATGGGGGAGCGCGGTGCCCTGCAGCAGGTGCTGATCTACGAGGAGAAGCCCTTCGAGTCCTACTTCTCGGGCAACACCGTCCAGATCTGCCCGGTGGGCGCCCTCACCGGTGCGGCGTACCGCTTCCGCTCGCGTCCGTTCGACCTCGTCTCGACGCCGGACATCTGCGAGCACTGCGCCTCCGGCTGCTCCATCCGCAGCGACCACCGTCGTGGCACCGTCCTGCGTCGCATGGCTGGCAACGACCCCGAGGTCAACGAGGAGTGGAACTGCGACAAGGGCCGCTGGGCCTTCACCTGGGCCTCCCTGGGTGACCGCCTCGAGTTCCCGATGGTCCGGGACGAAGGGGGCGAGCTGCGCGTCGTCTCGTGGCAGGAGGCCCTCGCGGCCGCTGCGGACGGTCTGCGTGCCGCCCGGGGGCACGGCGTGCTCACCGGCGGCCGCGTGAGCATCGAGGACGCCCACGCCTATGCCACCCTCGCTCGCGAGGTCCTCGGGACGGACAACATCGACATGCGCGCCCGGCCGCACTCGGCCGAGGAGCGCGACGTCCTCCTGCGCCACGTCGCGGGTGCGACCCCGCAGACCGGTGGCGTGACGTACAGGCAGCTGGAGCAGGCCGGATCGGTCCTCCTCGTCGGCTTCGAGCCGGAGGAGGAGAGCCCCATCGTCTTCCTGCGGCTGCGCAAGGCGTACCGCAAGCACGGTCTGAAGGTCCACGCGGTCGCACCGATGGCGACCCGCGGCCTGACCAAGATGGGCGGCAGCCTCATCCCGTCCGCCCCCGGCACCGAGACCGAGGTGCTGGCCGCCCTGGCTGGCGACGACGCACCGGAGTCGTTGGCCGCGGCCCACGCCGCACTGCGCGAGGAGGGCGCGACCATCCTCGTCGGTGAGCGTCTGGCGACCGTGCCCGGTGCCCTGACCGCCGCAGCCCGCCTCGCCGAGACCACCGGTGCCCGCCTCGCGTGGATCCCACGTCGTGCGGGGGAGCGCGGCGCGATCGCCGCCGGTTGTCTCCCGACCGGCGACGGCCTCGACACCGCGGGGATCCTCGCGGCCGCCGGTGCCGGGTCGATCGGCGGTCTCGTCGTCGGTGGCGTGGACGCCGACGACATCGGCACGGCCGGAGCCCGCCAGGCCTTCGAGCGGGCATTCGTCGTCTCGCTCGAGGTGCGCCCGAGCAACGTCACCGAGCACGCCGACGTCGTCCTGCCGGTCGCCCCGCACGCGGAGCGCGCGGGCAGCTTCATGGACTGGGAAGGACGGGTTCGTCCCTTCGAGGTCTCCCTCGAGACCAACGCCGTGCCGGACCACCGGGTGCTGCACATGCTCGCCGACGCGATGGGTGCCTTCCTGGGGACCCGTACGGTCACAGAGGCCCGGCGCGCCATCGAGGCCACCGCGGCCCCGACGGCCAGCGGCCCGCTGACCGACGTTCCCGCGACCGTCGCGCCCGAGCCCGGTGCCGGCGAGGCGGTCCTGGCGACGTGGCGTCCGCTGCTCGACAAGGGCACGATGCAGGACGGCGAGCCCTTCCTGGCCGGCACCGCCAAGGCGCCGCGTGCGGCCCTCTCCCCGCTGACGGCCCAGTCCCTGGGGATCGTCGAGGGCGACCTCGTCACGGTCTCCGCCGACGACGTGCGCATCACCCTTCCGGCCGACATCCGCGCGATGGTCGACCACGTCGTGTGGCTGCCGACCAACTCCGAGAGCTGCGACGTGCGCAGTCTCTCCGGGCGAGCCGGAGCGATCGTCTCCGTGATGAAGGGCGGTGCTGCGTGAACACCCTCACGATCCTGACCACGGCTGCCGAGCAGCCGGTGGTGGCCGACTTCAGCGACACCCCGGTGTGGCTCTCGCTCGTCAAGGCCCTGATGCTCTTCGTCTACCTGCTCATCAGCGTCCTGCTGATGATCTGGTTCGAGCGGCGCATGATCGGCCGGATGCAGCAGCGCCCTGGTCCCAACCGGGTGGGGCCCTTCGGTCTCCTCCAGTCCCTGGCCGACGGCATGAAGTCGATGCTCAAGGAGGACGTGCGCCCGAAGGCGGCCGACGCCCTGATCTTCACCCTGGCGCCGGTCCTGTTCGCCTCCGCGGCCTTCATCTCCTTCGCCATCGTCCCCATCGGCGGTGAGGTCGAGCTGTTCGGCCACACCACGCCGCTGCAGCTGACCGACCTTCCCGTCGCCGCGCTCCTCGTCCTCGCGGTCGCCGGCATCGCCGCCTACGGGATCGTCCTCGGTGGCTGGTCGGCCGGCTCGACCTACCCGCTGCTGGGTGGTCTGCGCGCGACCGCGCAGATCATCTCCTACGAGATCGCGATGGGTCTGGCCCTGGTGGCCGTCTTCATGTACGCCGGGTCGATGTCGACGAGCGAGATCGTCGCCGCGCAGTCGGATCTGTGGTTCATCATCCCGGCCTGCGTGTCCTTCGTGCTGTACATCATCACCATGGTCGGCGAGACCAACCGGCTGCCCTTCGACCTCGCCGAGGGAGAGGGCGAGCTCGTCGGTGGGTACTTCACCGAGTACTCCGGCATGCGCTTCGCCATGTTCTTCCTCGGTGAGTACGTCAACATGTTCACCGTCGCCGGCCTGGCCACCACCTTCTTCCTCGGCGGGTGGCAGGCGCCCCCCGGCATCGCCGCGATCGGCGACGGCATGTTCAACACCGGCTGGTGGGGCGTGCTGTGGTTCACCCTGAAGATGTGGCTGTTCATGTGGGGCTTCGTCTGGCTGCGCGGCACCCTGCTGCGGACCCGGTACGACCAGTTCATGCGCCTGGGGTGGAAGTTCCTCATGCCCGTGGCCGTCGCCTGGGTGGTCGTCGTGGCCTTCATCCGCGGTGCCGACGCCGGCTTCTTCGGTGACAGCACGATCTCCGTCCTCGGTCGGGCCTTCCCGGTCTCCTCGCTGATCATCATCGGCTTCCTCGCCGCGCTCGTCTTCGGGGCGATGTGGATCTGGGAGACCCGCGCGGAGAAGAAGGCCGACGAGATCGAGGAGGCCAACGTCCTCCCCGGCGAGGTCGACCCCTTCGCCGGTGGGCACCCCGTCCCGCCGCTGCCCGGCCAGCGACTCGTGGAGACCCCGCGGGACGGGACCGCGATCGAGACCACGCCGGCGCGCACCCGGCAGACCAGCGCACCGCTCGCCGAGCAGGAGGAGCACAACCGTGGCTGACGACGAGACCAAGGGCGGGTTCTTCGGGGACCTCTTCGCCCCCGTTGCCGGATTCGGGGTGACCTTCCAGACGATGTTCCGGAAGGTCGCCACGCAGGAGTACCCCGAGGTGAAGTGGCCGACCCAGCCACGATTCCACGGGCGCCACCAGCTCAACCGCCACCCCGACGGTCTGGAGAAGTGCGTCGGCTGCGAGTTGTGCGCCTGGGCGTGCCCGGCGGACGCGATCCTGGTCGAGGGTGCCGACAACGACGACGAGCGGGGGCTGCGCTTCAGCCCCGGCGAGCGGTACGGGCACATCTACCAGATCAACTACCTGCGCTGTATCTTCTGCGGCCTGTGCATCGAGGCGTGCCCCACGCGTGCCCTGACGATGACCAACGAGTACGAGCTGGCCGACAACAACCGCGCCGACCTGATCTACACCAAGGAGCAGCTGCTCGCACCGCTGCAGGAGGGCATGATCTCCGCGCCCCACCCCATGGTCGAGGGCATGAACGAGCGTGACTACTACAACGGCAAGGTGGCTGCCGCGACCGACGAGCAGCGCGCCTGGGTCGACGAGCACGCCGTCGACGACAGCGGGAGCACCCCGACGGGCGAGGCAGTGGCTCCCGGGAACCACGCGGAGGACGTTCGATGACCGGCACCGGTGAGGCCGTTCTCTTCTGGCTGCTCAGCGCCGTCGCCGTCCCGGGGGCCCTCGCGCTGCTCTTCGCCCGCAAGGCGGTGCACGCGGCCATCGGCATGGTGACGACCATGATCGTCATCGGCGCGTTCTACCTCCTGCAGGAGGCACCCTTCCTGGGCATCGTGCACATCTTCGTCTACACCGGCGCCGTGATGATGCTCTTCCTCTTCGTCGTCATGCTCGTCGGTGTCGACCACTCGGACTCGCTCGTCGAGACCCTCAAGGGCCAGCGCTTCATGACCGTGCTGCTGTCCCTGGGCCTGGTCGCCCTGCTCGTCGGCGCCGTCGGTCGGATCACCTACACGGGCGACCCGAACCTGACCGCGGTCAACACCGACCCGGGCAACGTCGAGGCCATCGCCTACCTCGTCTTCGGCAAGTACGTGTGGCTCTTCGAGGTCACGGCCGGTCTGCTGACCGTCGCCGCCCTCGGCGCGATGACCTTCGCCCACCGCGAGCGGATCATCGCCAAGCCGACGCAGAAGGAGTGGATGGAGAAGCGCTTCCGCGAGGGCGAGCACCTCGCCGGCCTCCCGGTCCCCGGCGTCTACGCCCGCCACAACGCGGTCGACACCCCGGCCCTGCTGCCCGACGGCAGCATCTCCGAGCTCTCGCTCAACCGGGTGCTGGTCGCCCGCGAGCAGGTCACGCCACCGACCCGCTACACCGAGATCGACGAGCACGAAAGTCGCACGGACGAGTCGGCTGGGTCCACTGAGTCCCTGGGCCGCACGGCCTCCGAGAGCACGCCTGAAGGGAGGCAGCAGTGAGTCCGCTGAACTACATCTACCTGGCGATCATCCTCTTCGCGATCGGCAGCGCGACCGTCCTGCTGCGGCGCAACGCGATCATCGTCTTCATGGGCGTGGAGCTCATGCTCAACGCGGCGTCGCTCGCCTTCGTCACCTTTGCCCGCATGCACGGCTCCGTCGAGGGACAGGTCATCGCGATGTTCGTGATGGTCGTCGCCGCGGCCGAGGTCGTCGTCGGTCTGGCCATCATCATGGCCGTCTTCCGTGCCCGCCGGTCGGCCTCGGTCGACGACGCCAACCTGCTGAAGCTGTAAGGAGCCACCTTGCTCACCGCACTGTCTGCGACGGCTGCCCAGGTGACCGCCGCTGCCGCGCCCGAGCCGGCCTCGGGGGTCACCGCCCTCGGCTGGCTGCTCGTCGCCCTGCCGCTGCTGGGTGCCGCCCTGCTGCTCCTCGGCGGCCGGCTCACCGACTCCTTCGGCCCCCTCCTGGCGACCGCCCTGTCCTGGGCCTCCTTCGTCATCGGTGCGGCGATCTTCGTCGCGCTGCTGGCGAAGGACCCCGCCGAGCGGGCCGCCACGATCGAGCTCTACGACTGGGTCCCCGGTGGGTCGATCGACGTGACGGCCGGGCTGCTCATCGACCCGCTGTCGGTGGCCTTCGTCCTGCTCGTGACCTTCGTCGGGTCGTTGATCCTCGTCTACTCGCTCGGGTACATGGAGCACGACCCGGACAAGCGGCGCTTCTTCGCCTACCTCAACCTCTTCGTGGCGTCGATGCTCCTGCTCGTCCTCGCCGACTCCTACCTGCTGCTCTTCGTCGGCTGGGAGGGCGTCGGACTCGCGTCGTGGCTGCTGATCGGCTTCTGGAACCACAACCCGGCCTACGCCACCGCCGCCAACAAGGCCTTCGTCGTCAACCGTGTCGGTGACGTCGGCCTGATCCTGGCGATGTCGATGATGTTCGCGACCTTCGGTACCGCCGACTTCGGTGCGGTCAACGAGGCCGTCTCCGGTGCGAGCGAGGCCACGGTCACCGGCATCGGCCTGCTCCTGCTGCTCGCGGCCTGCGGCAAGTCGGCGCAGTTCCCGCTGCAGTCCTGGCTGGGGGACGCCATGGCCGGTCCGACCCCGGTCTCGGCCCTCATCCACGCGGCGACGATGGTCACCGCCGGCGTCTACCTCATCGTGCGCAGCCACGTCCTCTTCGACGCCGCGCCCAACGCGCAGCTCGCCGTGGTCGTCGTCGGTGCGATCACCCTCCTGTACGGAGCGATCGTCGGCTGCGCGAAGGACGACCTGAAGAAGGCCCTCGCGGCGTCCACGATGAGCCAGATCGGCTACATGATGCTCGCCGCCGGCCTCGGGCCGGTCGGCTACGCCTTCGCGATCTTCCACCTGATCACCCACGGCTTCTTCAAGGCCGGGATGTTCCTCGGCGCCGGCTCGGTGATGCACGGGATGAACGACCAGGTCGACATGCGCCGCTTCGGCGGCCTGTCCTCGGTCATGAAGATCACCTGGATCACCTTCGGGCTGGGCTGGCTGGCGATCCTCGGCCTGCCCCCCTTCTCCGGCTTCTGGAGCAAGGACAAGATCATCGAGGCGGCCTTCATCGGCGAGGGCTGGCGGCCGTGGGTCTTCGGCCTGACCGCCCTCATCGGTGCCGGGATCACCGCCTTCTACATGTCCCGCCTGTTCTTCATGACCTTCCACGGCAAGAAGCGGTGGACCGAGGACGTCCACCCGCACGAGTCGCCCCTGACGATGACCATCCCGATGATGGTCCTCGCCGTCGGCTCGGCCTTCCTCGGTCTCGTCCTGGCCACGGTCGCCCCGATCTCCACCTGGCTGGAGCCGACCCTCGGCCACGTGGAGCACCACGAGCCCGTGCTGCCGGTACCGGTGCTGATCATCGCGACGATGGTCGTGGTCGTGGTCGGTGCCGGATGGGCCTGGCTGGTCTACGGTCGCGACGAGGTGCCGGTCGTGGCGCCCGTCGGCTCGCCCCTGACCCGCGCGGCCCGCAAGGACCTCTACCAGGACGACCTCAACGAGATCCTGCTCATGGGCCCGGGCATCAGCCTCACCCGTGGGCTGCTCGAGGTCGACCGTGACGTCGTCGACGGAGGCGCCGTCGGCGGCCTGTCTCGCGGGATCGCGCGCAGCGCGAACTGGTTGCGGCGGGCCCAGACCGGCTTCGCACGCTCGTACGCCCTGACGATGCTCGCGGGCGTCGTCGCCTTCCTCGGAGCACTGTGGGTGATCAACTGATGGACAACATGCCCTGGCTCTCCCTGCTGATCGTCGTGCCGCTCGTCGGCGCGGTCGTGGTCGCGGCGCTGCCCTCGCGCAGCTCCGCTCTGGCCAAGCCGATCGCCCTCGGGGTCTCCCTGCTCACGCTGCTGCTGGGCGTCGTCGCGACGGCGACGAGCTTCACCCGCGGTTCGAGCGAGCAGTTCCAGATGGCCGAGCAGTACGAGTGGATCCCGCAGTTCGGGGTCAGCTATGCGCTCGGTGTCGATGGCATCGCCATCGCGCTCATCCTCATGGCGCTCGTGCTCATGCCCGTCTGCCTCCTCGCGGCCTGGCACGACATCCCCGAGGGTGGCGCCCGGGAGAAGGGGTACTTCGCCCTCCTCCTGTCGCTGCTGCCCTTCATGGTCGGCGTCTTCGCCGCGACTGACGTCTTCCTCTTCTACGTCTTCTTCGAGGCGATGCTCATCCCGGTGTACTTCCTCATCGGGATGTTCGGCGGGGACAACCGCCGCGGCGCGGCGCTGAAGTTCCTGCTCTTCAGCCTCGCCGGTGGACTGATCATGCTCGTCGGCGTCATCGCCCTGTACGTCCAGGGACCCGGCGGTGCGGACGGCTTCCTCGTCGAGAACCTCACCGGCCTGGAGCTGAGCACGAGCACCGGGCGCTGGCTGTTCGTCGCATTCTTCATCGCCTTCGCGGTGAAGGCACCGATGTGGCCGGTCCACACCTGGCTCCCGGACGCGGCCGCCGCGTCCAAGCCGGCGGTCGCCACGCTGCTCGTCGGGGTGCTTGACAAGGTCGGCACCTTCGGGATGATCCGCTTCTGCCTGCAGCTCTTCCCGGAGGCGAGCCAGTGGGCCAGCCCGGTGGTCATCGTCCTGGCCGTCCTCTCCGTGCTCTACGGCGCGGTCCTCGCGATCGGCCAGGAGGACATGATGCGCCTGATCGCCTTCACCTCGATCAGCCACTTCGGCTTCATCGTGCTGGGCATCTTCGCGTTCACCTCGGCCTCCCACGCCGGGAGCAACCTGTACATGGTCAACCACGGCTTCGCGACGGCAGCGCTCTTCCTCCTCGCGGGGATGCTCATCGTGCGTCGCGGCAGTCAGCGCATCGACGACTACGGCGGCTGGCAGCGGGTCACCCCGGTGCTCGGCGGGCTGTTCCTGCTCGCCGGTCTGGCGAGCCTGTCGCTGCCGGGCCTGTCGCCCTTCGTCTCCGAGTTCCTCGTCATCGCGGGCACCTGGGCGCGGCACCCCGTCGCGACTGCCTTCGCCGTGTGGGCCGTCGTCCTCGCGGCCCTCTACATCCTGCTGATGTACAAGCGGATCTTCACCGGGCCGCCGCCGATCATCGGGGGGCCGGACGACGGCGACGTCCTGCGGAACGACACCGGAGCCCCGACGGGGGGCGAGACCCCGGTCACCGCGGACGTGCCTTACGTGCGTTCGGACCTCGACGCCCACCGCCCTGCCCGTCATCTGCCCGCCGCGGTGCGTGACCTCGGCCTGCGGGAGAAGGTCGTCATGGCCCCGATCGTGGCCTCGCTGGTGCTGCTCGGGTTCTTCCCCGCGCCGGTGCTGGACACGCTCAACCCGGCCGTCGAGCGCACCCTCGAGATCGTCGGTGTCGCAGACGTCGCCCCGACCGCACCCTCCGGGCCGGCCGACGCCGCCACGACCTCCGGGAGTGACCACTGATGCCTTTCGTCCTGTCCACTGCCTTCGAGGTGCCCGACATCAGCTATTGGGCACTCTCGCCGATGATCGTGCTCCTCGTGGGCGCCTTCGTCGGGGTGCTCGTGGAGGCCTTCGCGCCCCGCCCGAAGCGTCACCTGGCCCAGGTCGTCGTGGCGCTGGCCACGGTCGTGGTCTCCTTCGCCGCCCTGGTGCTGATGACCGGTGACCAGGTCGGGGTGACCGTCGGCGGCACCGTCGTCGTCGACGAGGCGACCCGCTTCTTCCAGGGCGCGCTGCTCGTCATGGGTCTGCTCGGGTTGCTCGTCATGGCCGACCGCCTGGGTGGGGAGACCGCCGATGCGTTCACCCCGATGGGCGCGGCCAGCCCCGGGTCGAACCTCGAGGCGCAGGCCGCCCGGAAGGGCTGGGCGACCACCGAGGTCTTCCCGCTGACGCTCTTCGCGCTGGCCGGCATGCTGCTCTTCCCCGCGTCGAACGACCTGCTGACGATGTTCGTCGCGCTCGAGGTCCTGTCGCTGCCGCTGTACCTGATGTCGGGTCTGGCCCGACGTCGACGCCTGCTCTCGCAGGAGGCGGCGATGAAGTACTTCCTGCTCGGTGCCTTCTCCTCCGGCTTCTTCCTCTTCGGCGCGGCGCTGCTCTACGGCTACGCCGGGTCGCTGCACCTGGCCGACATCGCGGAGGCGACGAGCACCTCGAACGGCAACTTCGAGGGCCTGCTCCTGCCCGGTGTCGCCATGGTCATCGTCGGCCTGCTCTTCAAGGTCGGCGCCGTCCCGTTCCACTCGTGGACCCCGGACGTCTACCAGGGCGCACCCAGCCCCGTCACCGGCTTCATGGCGGCTGCGACCAAGGCCGCGGCCTTCGGTGCGCTCGTGCGCCTGTTCTACGTCGGGCTGGAGACGACCCGGTGGGAGTGGGACCTGGGCGTCGTCGTCATCGCCGCCCTGACGATGGTCGTCGGCGCCGTGCTGTCGGTGACCCAGACGGACATCAAGCGCCTGCTCGCGTACTCCGCCATCTCGCACGCGGGCTTCATCCTCGTGGCGCTGATCGCCTTCGACGTCACGGCCATCACCGGCGTGCTCTTCTACGTCGTCGCCTACGGCATCTCGACCATCGCGGTCTTCGCCATCGTCCACCTGGTCCGCGAGAGGGGTGCCGAGGCGACCCACCTGTCCCAGTGGGCAGGGCTGGGTCGTCGGCACCCGTGGATCTCGGCGTCCTTCTCGCTCCTGATGCTCGCGTTCGCCGGCATCCCGCTGACCTCCGGCTTCACGGCCAAGGTCGCCGCGTTCATGCCCGCCCTGGAGCACGGTGGTCTCTCCGGGACGGTCCTGGTCGTCATCGGTGTGCTCGCCTCGGCCGTCACGGCCTTCGTCTACGTCCGCCTGATCGTGCTCATGTACTTCACCGAGCCCACGGGGGAGGTCGCGGTGGCCGCACCGGCCACGATGTCGCTCGTGGTCATCACCGTCGGTGTCGTCGTGACCATCGCGCTCGGCGTCTTCCCCGGCCCGCTGCTCGAGCTGGCCGAGCAGTCCAGCGTCCTCATCACGCGATGACGAGGACGCCGAGCACGACCCCATCCCTCGCCCTGCCGCAGGTGAGCGAGGCGCTGAGCGCTCGGCTCACGGCCGGCCTGGAACGGGTCGAGCGGTTGATCGTCGACCGGGCGCGCAACGACAGCGACTTCATCACGGAGGCGAATCTGCACCTCGCCAGGGCGGGGGGCAAGCGCTTCCGGCCCGTCCTGACGATGCTCGCCTCCGAGCTCGGTGAGGGGATCGACGACCGGGTCGTCGCCGCGGCCGCGGGTGTCGAGCTGACCCACCTGGCCAGCCTGTACCACGACGACGTCATGGACGAGGCCGACCTGCGCCGGGGGGCGCCGAGCGCCAACGCGCGGTACGACAACTCGACCGCGATCCTCGTCGGCGACCTGCTCTTCGGCACCGCGTCGGACATCATCGCCGACCTCGGCCCCGAGGCCGTGAAGATCCAGGCACGGACCTTCATCCGGCTGTGCTCCGGGCAGATCCGCGACGACCGTCCCTGCCCGGAGGGCCAGGACACGCGTGAGTACTACCGCGGGGTGCTCGCGGACAAGACGGGGGTGCTCGTCGCCACCGCCGCCCGCTACGGGGCGATGTACGGCGGCTGCTCCCCGGACGTCGTCGCGGCAGCGACCGAGTACGGCGAGCGGCTGGGCGTGGCCTTCCAGCTGGCCGACGACCTCATCGACATCGCGAGCGAGTCGGGGGAGACCGGCAAGACGCCGGGCACCGACCTGCGCGAGGGCAAGCGCACCCTCCCGGTGCTCAACGCACTCGCCTCCACGGACCCGGCCGATGCCGAGCTGCAGGAGCTGCTCCGCTCGGACCTGAGGGACCAGGACCGTCTCGACCGGGCACTGGAGCTGCTGCGCGACCACAGCGCGATGGCCGCGGCCCGCGAGGAGACCCTCGCCGTCGGGCGCGGGGCCGTCGAGGCGCTGGCGCCGCTCCCGGACGGCGACGCCAAGACCGCCCTCATCGCCCTCATGGACGGCGTCGTCCACCGCGTCGGCTGACCCGACGTCCCGTCACAGCGGCTCGACCGGCTCCAGGGGTTCGGCCTCCTCGACCGACGGCCGCCGCCGCCGACGGGCGGTGGTGAGCGAGTCGACGCTGAGGAAGAACAGTGCGACCCAGACGATCGCGAAGCCGATCCAGCGCTCCACGCTGAGCTCTTCCCGAAGGATCGTCACGCTGACGATCAGCTGCAGCACGGGGGTGATGAACTGGATCAGCCCGATCGTCACGAGCGGGATCCGCCGCGCCGCCTCGGCGAAGAGCAGCAGCGGGATGGCCGTCACCACCCCTGCCGAGACGAGGAGCAGCAGGTGCCACGTCCCCTCGGTCGTGAAGGTCGACTCGCCGGTCGCCGAGAGCCACCACACCAGGCCCAGCGCGGGTGGGGCGAGGAAGATCGTCTCCGCGGACAGGGAGCTGAGGGCGGGCAGGGTGGCGCCGAGTCGCTTCTTGGTCAGGCCGTACCCGCCGAAGGATCCGGCGAGCACCAGGGAGATCCACGGCAGCCCGCCCCCGGCGAAGGCCAGGTAGAGGGCGGCCACGGCACCGATCCCGACGGCGACCCACTGCAGTCGCCGGAGACGCTCGCCCAGGACGAGCACACCGAGGGCGACGGTGACGATCGGGTTGAGGAAGTAGCCCAGGGCCGCCTCGTTCGTGCGCCCGGTGCTGACGGCATAGACGTAGACGAACCAGTTGATGCCGATGAGGTAGGCCGCGATCCCGACACCGAGCGCGAGCCGGCCGCGCAGCTGGCGCAGCAGGTCGACCAGCTCCCGGCGCAGCACGAGGATGAAGACGCAGAGGACGAGCGTCCACAGGATCCGGTGGGCAAGGATCTCGTCCGCGCCCGCCGGGCGCAGGGCGTGGAAGTACAGCGGGAAGAGTCCCCAGATGCCATAGGCGAGCCAGGCGGCCACGACGCCGAGCCCGTGGCGTTCACGAGTCACACGCCGAGGCTAGCCGGTGGCCCTGCTGGTTCCATTCGTGCCCTTGCCCTTCCGGCCCTTGTTCGCCTGCGGCCACACCATGATGACCGCCGGTCGGGGCTGGGTGTTGCCCTTGTAGGGGAAGGTGGAGGCGACATTCGTCGTGGTGGCACCGTCGGCCTCGCCCGGGTGCTGGACCGCCGCGAAGATCACCTTGTCGTCCCACTCGATGAGCGGACCGGCGCACTCGGCGTAGGCGGGGACCGAGAGGAACTGCTGCAGGTGTCCCTTGTGCTCGCCCTCGAGCGGCATGAGGTACATGCCGTCGCAGTTGCCCAGGTTGTTCCCGTCGGTGGCGACCCACAGGTTGCCGGAACCGTCGAAGGCGACGTTGTCCGGGCAGGAGATGGAGCTGACCTCGGAGGGGTCGTAGCCGTTGAAGTAGGTCTGCGGGTCGGCGGGGTCGCCGCAGACGAGGACGAGCTTCCAGGCGAAGTCGGACGCCGTGTGGTCGCCACCGGGCGCGGTGAGCTCGAGGACCTGGCCGTGCTTGTTCTCGGCGCGGGGGTTGACCTCGTCCACCTCGCCGGGAGCGCGTCGGGAGTTGTTCGTCAGCGCGGCGTAGACGCGCCCGTTGATCGGGTTGACCTCGACGTCCTCGGGACGGTCCATCTTCGTCGGGCCGACCGCGTCGGCGGCCAGTCGGGTGAAGATCAGGACCTCCGCGACGGACATGCCCTCGACCTTCGACTCGCCGTCGACGACGAGTGGCAGCCACCGTCCCGTGCCGTCGTGCTCCCCGTCGGCGGTCCCGTCGCCGACGAACTTCGCGACGTAGAGGTCGCCCTCCTCGAGCAGCCGCATGTTGTTCTCGAGGTCGCCCTCGACGTAGGTGCCCTTCGATACGAACTTGTACATGTAGTCGAAGCGCTCGTCGTCCCCCATGTACGCGACGCACTTCCCGTCGGCATTGATCGTGACGTTGGCGCCCTCGTGCTTGAGGCGTCCGAGGGCCGTCAGCTTGCGCGGCGTGGACGTCGGGTCGAAGGGGTTGACCTCGACGATCCAGCCGAACCGGTGGGCCTCGTTCGGTTCCCGGGTGAGGTCCCAGCGGCGGTCGAAGCGGTCCCAGTCGTGCTGGGCGGAGCTGCCGCCGGCGAGGCCGTAGCGCTCCGCGCCCCGGCCGATGAGGTCGCCCGCCGCGCCATCGGGCTGGGTGAAGTAGGAGTTGAAGTTCTCCTCGCCCGAGAGGACCGTCCCCCACGGCGTGGTGCCGCCGGCGCAGTTGCCGATGGTGCCCAGGGCGATCTCGCCCTTCGGGTCGGCACTCGTGCGCATCAGCTCGTGACCGCGGGCCGCGCCGGTGATGGCGAAGGGGGTCTCGGCCGTGATCCGTCGGTTCAGCGGGGCGCCCTTGGTGTAGCTCCACCTGCTGTTCGGGTCGCGGCGGGTCAGCTCGACGACCGTCATGCCGTGGGCCATGAGGGTGATCTTCACCTGCTCGTCCGTCATGGCGTCCGGACTGCTGTAGCCGTGGAACATCAGGTTGTTGTTCGTGTACTCGTTGTTCGTCACGAGCACCGCCGCGTTGGTGCTGCCGTTGCGCAGGACGCCCACGTAGTCGTTGTTGTAGCCCATCTGCCCCGCCTGGGCAGCAGCGGTCTGGTTCTCGAAGTCGAATGCCGGGGCGCCGGCGAGGACCGGGTCACCCCAGGCGATGATCGGTGCCCACTGGAACCCGTCGGGGACGACGACCTCGTCGGTGCCCGCGGGGACGGGCGTGATCGGCTGGAAGCCGAAGGGTGCCTTCCTCGCGCCGGCGGCGGCAGCCGGTGGGGCCGTGCCCGCGGACACGGCGCCGGACACCCCGACGAGAGCGGCTGCGGCTCCGCCGGTCTTGAGCACGGAGCGCCGCGAGGCGCCGACGACGTCACCGAAGTACTCGTTGGTGGAGGTGTTGGGGACCGGCTGGCTGCACGCGTTGCCGCACTTCCAGTGGCACGTCGCCGCCTGGCGGCTGCCATCGCGGTGGGTGGTCAGCAGGGGCAGCGTCGTACGTACGGTGCGGGGTGGCGTCATGACATCTCCTGACAGAGCCCGGTCGCCCGGGCGAGGGAACGGTGAACGCTGGCAATGTAGGAAAGCGAGGCCCACACCGGGCGGCATCGAGGTGACCGGCAGGTGACGCTTCGTCGAACGCGAGAGGTCCGTGGTGGTGGCACCGTGCGGTTCGGGGGGAGTCAGGTGACCCGTGAGTAATATGACGGACATGAACCGTGCCACTGCCTGGGAGCGCGCGACGCGTGGGCGGGCCGCCCCCTTCGCCCTCGTCGATCTGGCCGCCTTCGACGCCAACGCGGCCGACCTCGCCCGCCGCGCCGCCGGCCGGCCGATCCGGGTGGCGAGCAAGTCGATCCGGGTGCGCCACCTGCTGGATCGGGCGCTGGCGCACGAGGGCTTCGCCGGAGTCATGTCCTACTCGCTGCCGGAGGCGCTGTGGCTCGCCGGGACCGGGCTGACGGACCTCTTCGTGGCCTACCCGACGACCGATCGTGGCGCGCTCACCGCGCTCGCCCGGGACGAGCGGGCGCTCAGGGAGATCGCGATCACGGTGGACTCCGTCGAGCACGTCGATGCCCTCCGCCGCTGGCTGCCCGCCGGGGCCCCCGTGCGCGTCGTCATCGACGTCGACGCCTCCCTGCGGGTCGGCCCGGCGCACCTGGGCGTGCGCCGCAGTCCGACCCGCTCACCGCGGCGTGCGGCCGCCGTCGCCGCGGCCGCACACCGTGCCGGGCTGGTCGTCGACGGGCTGATGTTCTACGACGCCCAGATCGCGGGCCTGCCGGACAGCTCGGCGGCGGTGCGCCTGGTCAAGGCCCGCAGCGATGCCTCCCTGCGACGACGCCGCGGAGCGGTGCGCAGGGCCGTCGAGGGTGTGGTCGGCCCCCTTCGCATCGTCAACGGCGGTGGGACCGGCTCGCTAGAGGTGACCGGTGCGGACCCCGCCCTCACCGAGCTCGCCGCCGGCTCCGGTCTGATCGGGCCGACGCTCTTCGACGGTTATGTCGCGTTCAGCCCGCAGCCGGCCGTCGCCTTCGCGCTTCCCGTCGTCCGCCGACCCGCGAGGAGCATCGTCACCGTCTTCTCCGGTGGGTACATCGCCTCCGGCGCGGCGGGGAGGAGTCGAGTGCCGTCCGTGCACCACCCCGAGGGGCTCGAGCTCATCGGCTCCGAGGGCGCCGGCGAGGTGCAGACACCCTTGCGCGGCAAGGCCGCCCGCGACCTCCTCATCGGTGACCGCGTGTGGTTCCGGCACGCCAAGGCGGGTGAGCTCGCCGAGCGGTTCGACGAGTACCTCGTGGTGCACGGCGACGAGGTCGTCGACGTCGTGCCGACCTACCGCGGCGAGGGAAAGAACTTCGGATGAGCACGACGTGGACGAACTGGGCGGGGACCGTGGCGGCGTCGCCCGAGGTGCTGCGCCCCCGCACGGCCGGGGACCTCGCGGGGATGGTGCGCGACACCGCGGAGCGGGGGCGCCGGGTCCGGCCCGTCGGCAGCGGTCACTCCTTCACCGCCATCGCGCAACCGACCGACCTGCAGCTGAGCCTCGAGCACCTCGTCGGGGTGGTCTCGGCCGAGCGGGGGACCGGCCGCGTCCGCGTCCTGGCGGGGACCCCCCTTCGCGACCTCAACCGGGCCCTGGACCTGCTCGGCCTGGCCATGCCCAACCTCGGCGACATCGATGCCCAGACCATCTCGGGCGCGCTGTCCACCGGCACCCACGGCACCGGCGCGACCCTGCCCGGCCTGACCGGCGCCGTCACCGGGCTGCGGCTGGTCACCCCGGACGGGGAGAGCCGGTGGGTCGACGCGAGCGAGCCGGAGCTCTTCGGTGCCGCCCGCCTGGGGCTCGGTGCGCTCGGCGTCATCACCGAGATCGAGCTGGCCTGCGTACCCGCCTACCGGCTGCGCGCCGTCGAGCGTCCCGACTCCCTCGACGCCGTGCTGCCCCGGATCCAGGAGCACTTCGACGCCCACCGGCACTTCGAGCTCTACTGGTTCCCCGGCACGCGGCGCGTGCAGACCAAGGCCAATGACCTCGTCGGGGACGACGTGGACGAGCCGCTCGCGCCCTGGCGTCGCCGTCTCGACGACGAGTTCCTGGCCAACACCGTCTTCGGCGCCGCGAACCGGTTGCTGGTCAGGGCACCGCGAGCGGTCCTGCCCTTCAACGCGATCGCGGCGCGGGCGCTCACCGGGCGCTCCTACACCGGCCCCTCGCACGAGGTCTTCTGCACGCCGCGCGCGGTGCGCTTCGTCGAGTCCGAGTACGCCGTGCCCAGGGAGGCCGTCGCGGACGTGCTGACCGAGCTCGCGGCCTGGGTGGAGCGGCGGAGGGAGCCGGTCTCCTTCCCCGTCGAGGTGCGGGTCGCTGCCCCGGACGACATCTGGCTGTCGACGGGGTACGAGCGCGCGAATGCCTACATCGCCGTGCACCAGTACCACCGGGGCGATCACCGGGCGTACTTCGCGGCCTTCGAGGACGTCGTCGCCGCGCACGCCGGCCGGCCGCACTGGGGGAAGATGCACCGCCTCGGTGCCGAGGAGCTCGCCGGGCTGTACCCGCGCATGGCCGACTTCCGCGCGGTGCGCGACCGGCTCGACCCGGACCGCGTCCTGTCGAACGACTACCTCACCCGCGTCCTCGGCGACTGACCGCCCTCCCTCCCCTCGCAGGAGCCTAAGCAGTTGCGAAGGGGACCCGCAGGAGCCTAAGCAGTTGCGAAGGGGGGACTACAGGAGCCTAAGCAGTTGCGAAGGGGCCTGCAGGAGCCTAGGCAGTTGCGAAGGGGGGACTACAGGAGCCTAAGCAGTTGCGAAGGGGCCTGCAGGAGCCTAGGCAGTTGCGACTACTCGACCGTCCAGGTGTCGTTGCCCATGAGCAGCTCCTGCAGGTCGGCGTCATCCGCGGGACCGCCGGCGAGGTCGACGGCGGAGTCGACCTGCGCGCGGGTCTGGTCGTCGTAGGTCGGGCGGTCGACGGCGCGGAAGATGCCCATCGGCACGTGGGTCATCGACTCGGAGTCCAGCCGGCTGATCGAGAACGCCTGGCTCGGGTCGGAGAGGGTCACGTCGTGGACGACGACCTGGTCGGCCAGCCCGTGGGCGGAGACCTCGCCCTCGGGGCGGAAGGTGACCGAGCCGCCCTCGCCGCGCACGAGGACCTCGCGCTCGCCCTCGTCGCCGATGGTGACCGGCTCGCCGTCGACGAGGTGGACCAGCCGCGCCTTCTTCTGCTCGACGTCCTTGATCAGCTCGAACGCGCCGTCGTTGAAGATCGGGCAGTTCTGGTAGATCTCCACCAGTGACGTCCCGCGGTGGGCCGCGGCCTGCTTGAGCACCTCGGTGAGGTGCTTGCGGTCGGAGTCCATGGTGCGCGCGACGAAGGTCGCCTCGGCGCCCAGGGCGAGGGAGACCGGGTTGAAGGGGGCGTCGACGCTGCCCATCGGCGAGGACTTGGTCACCAGGCCGGGCTGCGAGGTCGGGCTGTACTGCCCCTTGGTCAGGCCGTAGATCCGGTTGTTGAAGAGCAGGATCGTCATGTTCACGTTGCGGCGCATCGCGTGGATGAGGTGGTTGCCGCCGATCGAGAGCGCGTCGCCGTCACCGGTGACGACCCACACCGACAGGTCCTCCCGGCTGGTCGCCAGACCGGTCGCGATCGCCGGGGCGCGCCCGTGGATCGAGTGCATGCCGTAGGTGTCGAGGTAGTACGGGAATCGCGAGGAGCAGCCGATGCCGGAGATGAAGGTGATGTTCTCCCTGCGCAGCCCGAGCTCGGGCAGGAACCCCTGGACGGCCGCGAGGACCGCGTAGTCACCGCAGCCGGGGCACCAGCGCACCTCCTGGTCGGACGCGAAGTCCTTGCGGGTCTGCTTCTCGCCCTCGGCGATGGCAGGAACCCCGGCGGTGCCGGAGGCGACGGTCGGGATACCGAGATCCATGGTCATGCTCAGACCTCCTGGAGGGCTGCATCGATGACCTCGGCGAGGTCGGCGACCTTGAAGGGCAGGCCGCGCACCGAGGTGTGAGAACGGACGTCGACGAGGTACTCCGCGCGCAGGAGCATCGCCAGCTGGCCGAGGTTCATCTCCGGCACGATGACGCGCTCGTAGCGGCGCAGGACCTCGCCGGTGTTGGCCGGGAAGGGGTTGAGGTGGCGCAGGTGCGCGTGGGCGACGGACTCGCCGCGGGCGCGCAGGCGGCGCACGGCCGCGAGGTTGGGGCCGTAGGTCGAGCCCCAGCCGAGGACGAGGACCTTGGCGTCGCCGCTCGGGTCGTCGACCGCCAGGTCACCGATGGAGTCGGCGACCTTGTCGACCTTTGCCTGGCGGGTGCGCACCATGAGGTCGTGGTTGTCCGGGTCGTAGGAGATGTTGCCGGTCGTGGCGTCCTTCTCGATGCCGCCGACGCGGTGCTCGAGGCCGGCGGTGCCGGGCACGGCCCACGCCCGGGCGAGGGTCTCCTCGTCGCGGACGTAGGGGTGGAAGACGGGGTTGCCCTTGGCGTCCTCGCCGTTGGTCTCGGTGGCCAGCCGGACCGGGAACTGCGGCAGGTCCGCGACGGCGGGCACCTGCCACGGCTCGGAGCCGTTGGCCAGGTAGCCGTCGGAGAGCAGGAAGACCGGTGTGCGGTACGTCGTGGCGATCCGTACCGCCTCCACCGCGGCGGAGAAGCAGTCGGCGGAGGTCTGCGGGGCGACGATCGGCACCGGTGACTCGCCGTTGCGCCCGAACATCGCCTGCAGCAGGTCGGACTGCTCGGTCTTGGTCGGCAGCCCGGTGCTCGGGCCGCCGCGCTGGACGTCGACGATGACGAGCGGCAGCTCGAGGCTGACCGCCAGGCCGATCGTCTCCGACTTCAGCGCCACGCCGGGGCCGGAGGTCGTCGTCACACCGATCGACCCGCCGAAGGAGGCACCGAGCGCCATCCCGATGGCGGCGATCTCGTCCTCGGCCTGGATGGTCGTCACGTCGTGGCGCTTGTAGCCGGAGAGGGCGTGCAGCACGTCGCTGGCCGGGGTGATCGGGTAGGACCCGAGCACGAGGGGGCGGCCGGCCTGGTGCGCTCCGGTGACCAGCCCCAGCGCCAGGGCGGTGTTGCCCGTGATGTTGCGGTAGGTGCCCGGCGGGGTGGGAGCGGCCTCGACCGTGAAGGGCACGGCGAAGTCCTCGGTCGTCTCGCCGTAGTTCCAGCCCGCGCGCAGCGCGGCGAGGTTGGCGGCGAGGATGTCGGGCTTGGCGCCGAACTTCGAGGCGAGGAACTCCTCGGTCGAGTCCGTGGGCCGCGAGTACATCCACGACAGCAGGCCGAGGGCGAACATGTTCTTCGCCCGCTCCTTCTCCTTGCGGGTCAGGGAGTCGAACTCGGCGAGGGCCTCGACGGTGATCGAGGTCAGCGGCAGCGGGTGCACGTGCCAGGAGTCGAGGCTGTCGTCGTCGACGGGGCTGCTCGCCCAGCCGACCTTCTTCAGGTTGCGGGTGGTGAACTCGTCGGTGTTGACGATGATCGTCGCCCCGCGCGGGACGTCCTCGAGATTGGCCTTGAGCGCGGCCGGGTTCATCGCGACGAGGACGTCGGGGGCGTCGCCGGGGGTGAGGATGTCCCAGCTGGCGAAGTGCAGCTGGAAGGAGCTCACGCCGGCCATCGTGCCCTGGGGGGCGCGGATCTCGGCCGGGAAGTTCGGCAGCGTGGACAGGTCGTTGCCCAGGGCCGCGCTGTCAGCGGTGAACCGGTCACCGGTCAGCTGCATGCCGTCACCGGAGTCGCCGGCGAAGCGGATGATGACGCGGTCCTTGGTCTGGGTCGGCGTGCTGCTGCTCATGGTGGGTGGTCGTGCCCCTTGCGAAAAGTCGATGCACGCCCGGGATCCCGAGCGTTCTTCCATGGTAGGCCGTAAAAAAACCCAGAACCTAGTCGATCACGTTATGAGACGCATAACACCGAGTTATGGAGCGTCGTGACCTCCCGATCGCCCGGCCGGAGGCGCCGTGGCTCTGGCTCACTCGAGCAGGCCCTGGCCGTCGGGGATCGCCACCTCGAGTGTCTCGCCCGCGGCGAGCTCCGGCAAGCGCGGGAGCAGCAGCTCGACCACCGTCGACGGCTGGTGGTGCATCGGCTTCGTCTCCGGGTGGGGGAGGTAGACGAGCCCGTCGTGGGCCTCATCGCCGCGCCGGACCGTGCACTCGACGAAGGAGAAGGTCTCCGGGCCGTGCACGTCGGTCCACTCCACGTCACGGAAGGTCCACCGCGGCGTGCGCGGCCGCAGCCGGTGCGGGGCGAGGTCGAGGTTGATCGTCGCCAGGACGAAGGGGGTCAGGTCCAGTCCCCGGGCCGCGAAGTGCGGCGCCTGCAGGGCGATCGTGCCCGAGGGGAAGGGGGAGTCGCCCGCCCGGCCGGAGGCGACCCCGTGGCCGGCGACGACGACCCCCTTCGCCCTCTGGGTCACCGGACGAACTGCGGCGTCAGCGGCGGCATCCACCACTCGCCGTTGTTGGCCTTGACCGCGCCGATGACGTGGATGACGGTCGCCACGACGATCACGATCGGGTAGAAGAGGAAACCGATCAGCACGAACATCAGCACCGACGACAGGATCAGCAGGATCGCGGTGATGATCTGCACGTTGAGGCTGTTGACCGCGTGCTGGCGCACGAAGGGACCGCGGTCCTTGTAGATCAGGTAGATCACGAGCGAGCCGACGAAGCCGAGCAGGCCGGCGCTCAGCGGCAGCAGGATCGCGGGGACGAGGTGGGCGAGCATCCCGAGGCTGCGCTCCTCGGACGGCTTCAGCGGTGTCGAGGTGTTCCAGACCCCGCTCTGCGGGGGGAACTGGCGCTGCGGGTTGCCGTACGGCTCCTGGCCGCCCTGGGCCTGCGGGGGTGGGCCCTGCGGCGCCTGCCCCGGGGGCGTCTGGCCCGGGGGCGTCTGGCCCTGCGGCGTCGTGCCGGTCGGGGGCGGCGGACCCTGCGGCGTCGCCCCGGGCGGGGGCGGCGGGGGACCCTGGCTCGGGTTCTGCCCGGACTGGTTCGGGTCCTGCGGGTTCTGCGGTGGGGTGGTCATGCGGGCCTCCTGGTGGTCTCACCGACGACTCTGCCCTGTCCGGCGGGGGAGTCCATGAGGAGGACGCCCGTAAGGGGTGGGGTATTCCCCGGGTGGTCTCGAGGCTCGGCCGCGGGCGGCCTCGCACCTCGACCGTCGTGGGAGGGGATGACGAAGGGGCGCTCCCGCAACGGGAGCGCCCCCTTCGCCATGGGGTGGAGCGGGTCAGGCCGCGTCGCTGCCCTCCGGCGCGACCGGGACGGTCGGTCCGGGCTTGCCGGACTTGCCGCGGCTGGTCTTGCCGTTGATCTCCTTCGTGGACTGGCCGAGCGTGATCGCGGAGTGCGCGATCGCGTCGCTCATCGTGTCCAGCGCCTCCATGTTGATGTTGTCGATGTCGTCCTCGGCGGTGTGGTAGTTCGGGTCGTAGGTGATGCCGGCGGTGCCGCCGAACATCTCGACCTCCTCCTCGGTCTTGGTGCCGTCAGCGCCGGTGAAGAGGCCCGAGGCCGGGACGCCGGCGTTGATGAAGGCCGAGTAGTCGCTGCGACCGGAGAACTCGGTGTCCACCCACGGCTGGTTGGCCGCGTCGAAGTAGTCGGTGAAGACCTCCTCGGTCGCCGCGGACCCCTGGGGCACCTCGACCGGCGCCTCGTAGGTGGACTCGTCCGCGTCGTAGACGCCGATGATGTGGTTCGGCGAGGCGATCATGTCGAAGTTCAGGTAGGTCGCGATGTCGTCCAGGGCGGCCGGGTCGTTCTCCGCCAGGTCGGCGACGTAGTGGTCGGAGCCGATCAGCCCCAGCTCCTCGGCGCCCCAGAAGGCGAAGCGGACCTTGTTGTTGAGTTTGTTGACCTCGCCCAGCTGGACGGCCGTCTCGAGGATGCCGGCGGTCCCGGACCCGTTGTCGTTGATGCCCGGGCCCTCGTTGGTGCTGTCGAGGTGGGCGCCGAGCATGACGACGTTGTCGTCACGGCCGGTGTCGGTCTCGGCGAGGACGTTGAAGGTCTCGCGCTCCTCCATCGTCTTGTCGAGGACGAAGTTCATGGTCACGGGGCCGGCCGCCATCTTCTCCAGCAGCGCCTGGCCCTCGGCCATGGTGATGCCGGTCGCCGGGGCGCTCGTCGGCTCGACGCCACCCAGGGTGCCGTTGAGGGGGCCCTCCTCGTTGTTGTAGATGATCACGGCCTCGGCGCCGGACTCGCCGGCGGCGACGGCCTTGGCGGCGAAGGAGCAGTCGCCGCGGCTGACGAGGGCGATGTCGCGGTCGCCGCTGAGGTCGACGCCGTCCCAGGCGGCGGCGTCGCAGCCGGTCGCGCTCGCGGGGGCGATGAGCTCGCCGGTGACGCCACCCTCGGGGGTGGGCTGGCTGTAGGACATCGGGACGTGGTCGACGTCGCGGGCGTCGGGGGAGATCTCGCTCAGGCTCGTGGCGTGCACCTCCTCGTAGACGAAGGTGAAGTCCTGGCGCTCGGTCTCGTAGCCGGCGTCCTGCAGGGTCGTCTCGACGTACTGGGCGCTGGCCTCGTAGCCGGAGGTGCCGGCGCCGCGGTTGCCGTCGTTGGCGTCGGCGATGGCCTGGAACTCCTCGAGGTGGTCATGGACGTTGTCGAGGGTGACCGCTTCGGTCATCTTCTTCGAGTTGTTCGGGTTCTTCGCCTGGGCGGGCCCGGCGGCGAGGGTCGTCATCGCCAGGGCTGCGGTGGCTGCGGCCGCGGTGACGGCTGCTGTACGTGAACGCACGTGTCCTCCAAAGGTCGCGGTCGAGCCTCGTTGCACGACCGTGCCCCCAGAGGGTAGACGTGATCGGCGTCACGTGCACGGCCTACGGCCTCCCCGATCGAGACGGCGGCCGACAGTAGGCTGGCGGGATGGATGGATACCTCGTCGTCGCAGGGGTGCTCGCCGTCGGCGTGCTCCTCGTCGCCGCGGGGTACGCCGCCCGTCGACTGCTCGCGCCGTCGGCCCCCAGCCGGACCAAGCTGGCGACCTACGAGTCCGGGGTCGACCCCGTGGGGGAGCACTGGGCGCAGACGCGGGTGCGCTACCTCGGCTACGCGTTCCTCTACGTGATCTTCGCGGTGGACGTCGTCTACCTCTTCCCCTGGGCGCTCGTGCTGCGCACCGACCTGGGACCCGCGAGCCTCGTCGAGGTCGCGATCTTCATCGGTGTCGTCCTCCTCGGCCTCGTCCACGCGCTCCGTCGTGGGCTCCTGCGATGGACGTGACGCCATGACGACCGATCTGCCGATGCCGCGCGTGGGCCCCGTGGCCGCGCACGCGCCCAAGCCGATGAGGATCGTCCTCAACTGGGGTCGGCGGTACAGCCTGTGGGTCTTCAACTTCGGGCTGGCCTGCTGCGCGATCGAGTTCATCGCCGCCTCGATGGCCCGGCACGACTTCATCCGGTTGGGCGTCATCCCCTTCGCGCCCGGACCGCGGCAGGCCGACCTCATGGTCGTCTCCGGCACCGTCACCGACAAGATGGCGCCGTCGATCCGCCGTCTCTACGACCAGATGCCCGAGCCGAAGTACGTCATCTCCTTCGGGGCCTGCTCCAACTCCGGCGGCCCGTACTGGGACTCGTACTCGGTGACCAAGGGGGTCGACCAGCTCATCCCCGTCGACGTCTACGTGCCCGGCTGCCCGCCCCGCCCCGAGGCGCTGCTCCACGGGATCATCACCCTCCAGGACGCGATCGCTGCAGAGTCGCCGGGCCGGGCACGCCGCGACAGCGGCCGCACCGTCAGCGCCGGCTCCGTGCGGCGCGGCCTCCTGCGACGCCCGGCGAAGGGGGAGTGACGTGCCCCAGGAGAGGCTCACCGCCGCCCCCGGGGAGTGGCTCGGGGAGGTGCGCGCCGCGCGGGAGCGCGGGTACACCTTCTTCGACTGGCTGTCCGCGGTCGATGAGAGCGACCGCGAGGAGGACCCCGGCCTCGACGTCGTCTGCCACCTGCTCGACCCGCACCCGGGCCCGGAGCGGGACCTGCGCACGCTGCTGCTGCGCACCCGTGTGCCGCTCGGCGTGCCGCTGCCCAGCCTGACCGGCGTCTTCGCCGGGGCGGCGTGGCACGAGCGCGAGACGCACGAGATGTTCGGCCAGGAGTTCACCGGCTTCGACGACGGCACCGGGCTGGGCATGCGCCCGCTGCTGCTGCCCGACGGTTTCGAGGGCACGCCGCTGCGCAAGTCCTTCGTCCTCGCCGCCCGGGCGACCAAGCCGTGGCCCGGCGGCAAGGAGCCCGGTGAGGGCCACTCGAGCACGACGAAGAAGTCCCCGAGCCGTCGCCGCGTGTCCGCCCCCGGCGTCCCCGGCCCGGAGTGGGGTCCCCGACCCGCGAAGGGGGAGGAGCCGTGAGCCTGCTCGAGATCACCCTGCGCTCCCTCGCCGCGCTCGCGGCCGTGCTCGTCCTGCCCCTGGTCGCCGGGCAGACCGAGCACAAGGTCATGGCCCACATGCAGGGCCGGCTCGGCCCGATGTACGCCGGCGGCTTCCACGGCTGGGCACAGCTCCTCGCCGACGGGGTGAAGTTCGTCCAGAAGGAGGACATCACCCCCGCGGCCGCCGACCAGCGCATCTTCCGCCTCGCCCCGGCGATCGCGCTCGTCCCCTACGTCGTGGCCATGGCCCTGCTGCCGATCCACCCCGGCGTCGCCGCGGCGGAGGTCCCGGCGAGCCTGCTGCTCGTCCTCGCCGTCGTCGGGGTCGGTGTCCTCGGCGCCCTCGTGGCCGGGTGGGCCAGCGCGAACAAGTACGCCCTCATCGGCGGGATGCGCGCCGCCGCGCAGCTGCTCGCCTACGAGCTGCCGCTCGTGCTGTCCGTCGCCTCGATCGCCATGGCCGCCGGGACCCTGTCACTCGTCGGCGTCATCGCGGCGTGGTCACCGTGGTGGCTGCTCTGGCAGCTGCCCGGCGCGGTGGTCTTCCTCGTGGCCGCGACCGCGGAGCTGCAGCGACCCCCCTTCGACGCCCCGATCGCCGACAGCGAGGTCGTCATGGGGCCGCTGACGGAGTACACCGGGCTGCGCTTCGCCTTCTTCATGCTCGCCGAGTACGCCGGCATGGTCGTCATGGGGCTGCTCTTCGGCATCCTCTGGCTCGGCGGGTGGCAGGGCCCCTGGGCCGAGCAGCTCGGGTGGCTGTGGACCCTGGCCAAGGGGTCCCTCGTCGTCCTCCTCATCATCTGGATGCGGGTCTCGTGGCCGCGGCTGCGCGAGGACCAGCTCCAGCGCCTGGCGTGGACGGTCCTCGTCCCGCTGGCCCTCGCCCAGCTCGCACTGACAGCCGTAGGGGTGGTGATCGTCGGATGACCCGGCACGAGCACGCTGACAGCACGCCCGAGCCGACCCGCGGTCGGGCGACGGGTCCCGACCGACGGGAGGGCGGCACCGGCTTCGTCCCGGGACTGGTCTCGGGGATGGCAGCGACCGCGAAACAGCTGGTCAGTCCACCGCACACCGCGGAGTACCCGGACGTCGCGCCCGAGCTGCCGGCGCGCTCCCGCGGCGTCATCGCACTCATCGAGAGCAACTGCACCTCCTGCATGCTCTGCGCCCGCGAGTGCCCGGACTGGTGCATCTACATCGACTCGCACAAGGAAGAGGTCCCGCCACCGAAGGAGGGGGGACGCACCCGCCAGCGCAACGTCCTCGACCGCTTCGCCATCGACTTCTCGCTGTGCATGTACTGCGGCATCTGCGTCGAGGTGTGCCCCTTCGACGCCCTCTTCTGGAGTCCGCAGTTCGAGTACGCCGAGACCGACATCCGCGACATGCTCCACGAGAAGGACCGGCTCGGGCAGTGGGCCGAGGAGGTCCCGGCCCCGCCCGAGCTCGACCCCGCCGCCGCTGACCCCCCGGAGGTGACGGCGGCCAACAAACCGACGCGCAGAGGCCGCCGATGACGGGTCTGGATCTCGCCTTCGCCGCCACCGGCCTCATCACCGCCGCCGCAGGTGCGATCGCGGTCACGACACGCCAGGTCGTCCACTCCGCCCTGTGGCTCGTCGTCGCTCTCCTCGGCCTCGCCGGCTGCTACCTCGTGCTCGGCGCGGAGCTCGTCGCCCTCATCCAGGTCCTCGTCTACGTCGGGGCCGTGGTCGTCCTCGTGATCGTCGCGCTCATGCTCACCCGGGCGCCGATCGGCCCGCGGGCGGAGCACTCCACCTCACGCGGGCACCGGGCGCTCGCGGCCCTCGTCGGCGCGGGGACCGGTGGGCTCGTCGCCGCGGTCCTGCTGCCGACGGCCGCCCGCGTGGAGGTCCGGCCCGGGGGCACCGCCGAGCTCGGGCGGCAGATCTTCTCCACCTGGGTGTGGCCCTTCGAGCTGCTCTCGCTGCTGCTCCTGGCCGCTCTCGTCGGAGCCTTCGCGGTGTCCGGCCTGACCGGGGCGAAGGGGGAGGAGCCGCGATGATCCACGCCGCCGGTCCGTACCTGCTGGCCAGCGTCCTCGTGGGCCTGGGGCTCTACGGGGTCCTCGCCCGGCGCAACGCCGTCCTCGTCCTCGTCGGGACCGAGCTGCTCATCGCCGGGGGCAGCCTGCTGCTCGTCACCGCCGGGGCGCTCGGACGTGACGAGGCCTGGTCGGGCCAGGTGCTCACGCTCTTCGTCATCACCATCGCCGCCGCCGAGGTGGTCATCGCCCTGGCCGTCATCGTCGCGGCCTACCGGCGTCGCGGCACCATCGACCTGGCCGAGGACGCGGTGTGACGGGTACGACGACCGCGACGATCCTCGTCCTCCTCCCCGCGGGCACGGCCGCGCTCGTCCTCGGGCTGGCGCGGCACGCGGTCCTCGCCGGCATGCTCGCGATCCTCGGGGCCGTCGCCTCCCTCGTCGTCTCGGTCGTCGCGCTCGCCGGCGCCGGTGCGGGGGCGGCCGGGGACCCCTTCGCCGACCGCCGTGCCACCGGTGGTGACCTGGTGATCGGCGGGGTCGACCTGCCCCTCGCCCTGGGCCTGTCGAGCACCAGCGCCTTCCTCGTCCTGACGGTCTCCCTCGTCGTCGCGGCCGTGCAGACGTACTCGGCGTGGTTCCTCGCCGACGACGACCGCCGGGGGGTTTTCCACGCCACCATCGCGCTCTTCGCCGGGGCGATGACCCTCGTCGTTCTCTCCTCCGACCTCGTCCTGACGGTCGTCGGCTGGGAGGTCATGGGCTGGTGCTCCTACCTGCTCATCGGCCACTGGTCGCGGCGGCCGGCGCCCCGCCGCGCGGCGCACACCGCCTTCATGGTCACCCGCCTCGCCGACATCGGGCTCCTCCTCGGCACGGCGGTGCTCATCGCCGGAGCCGGCAGCACCGGGCGGGCCGAGGTCGTCGAGCACTGGACCTCGGCCGGGGACCCGGCGCTGCGCTCGACCGCCCTGGTCCTCGTCGTCATCGGGGTCCTGGGCAAGTCGGCGCAGCTGCCCTTCCACGACTGGTTGCTCGACGCGATGGAGGGCCCGACGCCCGCCTCCGCCCTGATCCACGCCGCGACGATGGTCGCCGCCGGCACGGTCGTGCTGGGGCAGCTCTTCCCGGTGCTCGCGCAGGCCGACGCGGCGCGCGCGGTCCTGGGCGTCTCCGTCGCGGTGACGATGCTCCTCGCCGCGCTCCTCGCCCTCGTCGAGCCGGACCTGAAGCGCCTGCTCGCCTGGTCGACGATCAGCCAGGTCGGGGTGATGCTGGCTCCGCTCGCCGCCGCGGGGACCGGACCCGCCGTCGGCAGCGCCCTCGGTCACCTCTACGGGCACGCGATCTTCAAGGCACTGCTCTTCCTGACCATCGGCTGGCTCGCCGTGACCGGCGGCTCGACCCGGTGGGACTCGCTCCTCGGCAGCGCCCGCACGCACTCCGTCGCGCTCTTCGCGTGGGGCGCCGGCCTCCTCTCCCTGGCAGGGGTGCCGCTCGTGCTCGGCGGCGTCACCAAGGAGCACGTCATCGCGGCAGTCGCGCAGGAGGCCGACTCCCGCGGCCCGGTGGCCGGCCTCGTCCTGACCAGCCTGCTCGTGACCGCCGTGGTCACCGCCGCGTACGCCACCCGGGCGCTGCTCGTGGCCGTCCGAGGCGTGGGCAGGGTCGGGCCACGTGCCGTCCGCGCCCGAGCGGTCATGCCCGGTGCCGTCGCCGGCATCCTCATCGTCCTCGGTGTCGCCAGCATCCTCGGCGGGATCGCCCTCGGCGTGCGCCTGCCGCGGGCGGGGGAGGTCCCCCTCCTGCTCTTCATCGGCATCCTCGCGCTCGTGCTCCTCGGGATCGCGGTCGGCTACCTGCTCGACGTCACCGGTCTGCAGCGCCGACTCGTCGACGGGCGTCCCGGTGCACTCGTGGGGCAGGGGCTGCACGTCCGGCGGTTGCAGCAGCTGCTCGTCGTCCGCCCCGTCCTCGCCCTCGCGCGATTCGTCGCCTTCCTCGACCGGGAGGTCATCGACAGCTACGTGCGCGCTGCTGCCTCGGCCGCGCTCGGCGTGGGCGAGGCCGGCACGCGAGCCCATGCCCGCTCCCGCCCCACGTCGGGCCTCGCCCTGCTGGGGGTCGGCGTCCTCCTCGTCGCCGGCGTCGGCGTGCTCGCCCTGCGGGGGACCTCGTGATCGGCCTCGCCTGCGCGCTGCCGCTGCTCGCCGGAGTCGTCCTGCTCGGCGGGGGGACCGAGATGTCCGGGCGCACCGCAGCCCGCACCGGCATCGGCGCCTCCCTGGTGACGCTCGTGCTCGTCGCCGCCGCCTGGACCACCGACGCCGTCGTCGACATCGCGTGGCTCCCGGCGCTCGACCTGCGGCTGCACCTCGGGTTGGACGGGATCAGCGGCCCGCTCGCCGTCCTGGCGGCGCTGGTCACCGCGGCCGCCTGCACGACCCTGCTCGCCGAGCGTCCCCGCGGGGGCAGCGGGGCGACCTTCGTCGGCTGCCTCCTGCTCACCCTCGGCGGGGCCGTGGCCACCTTCGCCGCCAGGGACGCCCTCCTCTTCGTCATCGCCTTCGAGCTCGTGCTCGTCCCGATGTGGGTGCTCATCACCCGGTTCGGCGACGATCGTGACCCGCAGGCCAGGCGGGAGGCGGGCGCGCGCTTCGTCATCTACACCGGGACGGGCTCCACGCTCATGCTCCTGGGGGTGCTGCTGCTCATCGCCCGGGCCGGCACCGCCGACCTCGCCGCCCTCGGCGCCGCCCGGGGCGACGGGCTCGACGCAGGGACCCAGCTGGTCATCGCCGTGCTGCTCACGCTCGGCCTGGCGGTCAAGGTCCCGGTGTGGCCACTGCACTCGTGGCTGCCGCTGGCCCACACCACCGCACCGACCGCGGGCTCGATGCTGCTCGCGGCCGTGCTGCTGAAGATGGGCACCTACGGGCTGGTCCGGCTGCCGCTGGCCACCGTGCCCGACGGCTTCGCGCGTCTCGCGCCCGCCCTCGCGGTCTGCGGTGTCATCGGCATCATCTGGGGCGGGCTCGTCTGCCTCGTCGAGCGCGAGCTGAAGCGCCTCATCGCCTGGTCCTCCATCGCGCACATGGGCTTCGTCGCGCTCGCCCTGGCGACCGGGACGGCGACCGGCGTGACCGCCGCGCTGTACGGCAACCTCGCCCACGGCCTGATCTCCGCGCTGCTCTTCCTCGTCGTCGGCGGCCTGAAGCACCGCTGGGGCGGTGACGACCTGGACATCCCGCGACCGGCCCTGCGCGACCACGCACCCGTCACCGGGCTGCTGCTGCTCACCGGTCTGGCCGCGGGCCTCGGCCTGCCGGGTCTCGCCGGCTTCTGGGGTGAGTTCCCCGCGATCATCGCGGCCCTCGACCCGGGCGAAGGGAGGTCCACCGCCCTGTTCGCCGCCTGTGCCGCGGTGGCCGCGGCCGGTGCGGTGCTGGCCGCCGCCTACGCCCTGCGGGTGGCCCGCCTCGTCTGGCTCGGCGAGGGGTACCTCGACGCGCCGCCCGAGACGGGTCCCGACGCCGGGCCCGCGCCGGACCCCGACACGGAAGCCGACACTGACGCGGTCGGGACCGCGGACACCCGGACGATGCCCGTCGCCGCGTCGGAGATCGCCGGAGTGGGCCGTAGCGGCGAGCTCGGCCGGGCCGAGACGGTCCCCGGTCTCGTCCTCGCCCTCGCCGTCCTCGTCCTCGGTGTCGCGCCGGTGCTCGTGCTCGTCGTCACCGAGCCCGCCCTGACCGCGGTGGTGACCCGATGATGCCGAGCGCCGCGGCCCCGCAGATCGACGTCCTGGTCGCCGGCCCCGTCCTCGCCCCGGCGATCGGCGCCGTACTCGTCCTCGCCCTGGACGCCCTCTGGCCGCACCGACGCACCCCGGCCCTGGTCGTCGGGGCGCTCGCGCTGCTCCTCGGGCTCGGTGCGGCGATCTCCCTTCGCCTGCGATCCATGACCGCGGGGGAGCTGAGCACGGTCTGCCTGCCCGGCGACCCCGCCCTGCAGCTGGCTGCCCCCGAGGGGAGCGAGGTCGGCCACTGCCTGCTCCAGGTCGGCCAGTCCGGCGCGCTCCTGCAGGCGCTGGCCGCGGCCGCCGGCCTGGCCGTGCTCGCGCTGCTGGGTGGTTTCGAGGCTCGGCCGCGGGGCGGCCTCACGCCTCAACCACCAACTGAGGCGCGACGAGCGGACGTTGGGGTCGAGACCGCGCTGGTGCTGGCGACCGTCACCGGTGCGACCACCGTGGCCGTCGCCCACGACCTCGGCACGTGGCTCGTCGGCCTGGAGCTGGCCACGCTCCCGGTGGTCGCGCTGGCCGTACTGCGAGGCGGTGCCCGGGACAGCGGAGCGATGCAGCTGATCATGACCTCGATCAGCTCCTTCGGCATCGCCGTCCTCGGGGCCGGCCTGTGGGCCACCGCCACCGGCAGCATCCGCCTCGGGGGAGGGGCGGCATGGTCGGCGTGGCAGGAGGACGGGACCCGTGCCGTGCTGACCCTCGCGCTGGTGCTGCTGCTCGCGGCCGTCGCCTTCAAGCTCTCCCTCGTGCCCTTCCACGCGTGGACGCCGGCCACCTACCCGCGCGCCGGTGCGGTCGTGACGATGCTCCTCGCGAGCGTCTCGGCGATCGCGGCCGTCGGCGCGCTGATCGCCGTCATGGAGGGCGCGGCCGGCGTCCTGCCCGACCTCGTCCCGGTCATCGGGGTGCTGGCCGTGGCCTCCATGCTGGTCGGTGCCGTCCTCGCGCTGCGGGCGAGCGACCCCCTTCGCCTCATCGCCTGGTCCGCGGTCACCCAGGGCGGCTGGGTGGTCGCCCCCCTTGCCGCAGGCGACACCGCCGCGGCCATCGGCTACCTGTCCGTCTACGTCGTCGCGGTCACCACGGTCCTCGCCGTCGTCGCCGATCTCTCGCCCGACGGCGGCCGCACGCTCGCGGACGACCGTGGGCTGCTGCGGCGCCGTCCCGTCCACGCCGCCCTCCTCGGGTTGGGACTGCTCACCCTCGCCGGCCTGCCGCCCGGGGTCGCCGGCCTGCTCGCGAAGTTCGTCGCGCTGCGCCCCCTCGCCGATGCCGGACTGTGGTGGATCGCCCTGCCGGCCGTCCTCGCTGCGGCCCTCGGCTTCGCCGTCTACCTGCGCTGGCTGGCGCTGGTGCTGCTGCCCGATCGCGTCCCGCGCGAGCCGGAGGCCGTGACTCGGACCGGCACGAGCGTCGCCGTCGTCGCCGGCCTCGTGCTGCTGACTGCCACGGTCCTGCCGGTGCTGCTGCTGGGGGCGGGAACGAGATGACCATCCTTCGACGTTGGGACTGACATGCACAACCACTTCAACGGGCTGAAGACAGCAGCCCTCTTCGGCGGGATCTTCACGCTGCTGCTGCTCGTGGGCTATGCCCTCGGCGGCAGCATGTACATGTGGCTGTTCGGCCTGGTCGGCGTGGGGATGACCGCGTACTCGTACTGGAACTCCGACAAGCTGGCGATCAAGGCGATGCGCGCCCAGCCGGCCGACCCGATGCAGTTCCCCGCGATGTACCGGATCGTTCAGGAGCTGAGCCAGAAGGCGAACCAGCCGATGCCGCGCCTGTACGTCTCGCCGACACGGGCGCCCAACGCCTTCGCCACCGGCCGCAACCCCGAGCACGCCGCCGTGTGCTGCACCGAGGGCATCCTCGAGCTGCTCGACGAGCGCGAGCTGCGCGGCGTCCTCGGCCACGAGCTGATGCACGTCTACAACCGCGACATCCTCACCAGCTCGGTCGCGGGCGCCATCGCCGGTGTCATCTCCTCGGTCGCCTCGATCGGCCTGTGGTTCGGTGGTCGCGACCGCAACCCGATCGCCGCCATCGCCGTGGCGCTGCTCGCCCCGGTGGCCGCGATGGTCATCCAGATGGCGATCAGCCGCACCCGCGAGTACGACGCCGACGAGGACGGCGCCGCGCTGACCGGTGACCCGCTCGCGCTGGCCTCGGCGCTGAACAAGCTCCAGCACGGGGTGGCCAGGGCGCCGCTGCAGCCCACCCCGCAGCTGCAGAACACCAGCCACATGATGATCGCGAACCCGTTCAAGGCCGCGGACGTCTCGAAGTTCTTCTCCACCCACCCGCCGATGGACCAGCGGATCGAGCGCCTCGAGGCGATGGCCCGTGGGCCGCAGGGGCTGCGCTGACCCTCCCTTCGCAGCTGCTTGGGCTCTTGCGGGGGGCCGGCCCACCCTTCGCAACTGCTTAGGCTCTTGCGGGGGTCGGCCCACCCTTCGCAACTGCTTAGGCTCTTGCGGGGGTCGGGCGGTAAACCGTCACATCTGCTGCTCGCCCGTGCGGATGGCCTCCCGGATGCGGGTGTACGTGCCGCAGCGGCAGATGTTGCGGATGCCGTCGAGGTCGGCCTCGCTGATCGCGCGGCCCTCCCGACGGACCTTGCGCACGAGGGCGACCGCGGCCATGATCTGGCCGGGCTGGCAGTAGCCGCACTGGGCGACGTCGTGCTCGATCCACGCCTCCTGCATCGGGTGCAGGT
The DNA here is from genome assembly GCF_029510815.1 of Janibacter sp. DB-40. NCBI lineage: Bacteria > Bacillati > Actinomycetota > Actinomycetes > Micrococcales > Intrasporangiaceae > Janibacter > Janibacter sp. DB-40. The sequence goes on from NZ_CP120360.1 coordinate 526,044, forward strand.
CACCATCGACGGTGTCGGCCAGGCCCTCGATGGTGGTGATCTCGTCGTCCGCGGAGATCTGGTCGACCGGGACCGAGCAGGGGTTGAAGGCCTTGCCATTGACGTGCGACGTGCACGCCTTGCAGACGTTGATGCCGCACCCGTACTTCGGGCCGGTGACGCCGAGGACATCGCGCAGGACCCAGAGCAGGCGCACGCCCGGCTCGACGTCGACCGTGACCTTCTCGCCGTTGAGGACGAAGGTGTGACTGGACATTGCGGGCTCCTCAGTAGGTGAAGTTCAGGCCGTTGGTCGGCGACTGCGGGACCGCGGGCACGAAGGGCTTCGGCTCGAAGGCGAGCGGGTCGGCGTGGTTGATCGGGAACTCGGTGGGCATCGCTCCCGTGGCGCGCGCGTACGCGCAGGCGATGGCGGCGAAGCTGGCCGCGACCCCGGCCTCGCCGGCACCGCCGGGCTGGCCCTCGTCGGAGGGCATGATCTCCACGCGCAGCTCCGGCGGGGCGTTCCACTGGCGGGTGTAGAAGTAGTTGTCCCAGCTGGCCTCGAGGAAGTGGCCCTCATCGAAGTGGCAGCTGGAAGTGAGGGCGAGCGCGATGCCGTCCATGACGCCACCGAGCATCTGCGCGTCCAGCCCGGTCGGGTTGATGACCAGGCCGGCGTCGACGGCGAAGACGACCTTGGTCACCCGCGGACCCGTGACCGCCGCCCGGATCTCGCGGTTGACCGTCTCGGGTCGCATGTCGAGCTCGACGAGGCACGCGGTGACGCCCTTGTACTCCTTGTGGATCGCCACGCCCTGGGTGATGCCCTCGGGGAGGTCCCGGCCCCACTCACCGACCTCGGCGACCCGGTCCAGCGCGGCCCTGGCCCGCTCGTTGCGCAGGAAGGAGCGGCGGAAGGCGACCGGGTCCTTGCGCATCCTGCGGGCCAGTTCGTCGACGACCAGCTCGTTCGCCACGCGAACGTCGGGTGAGTAAATGTTGCGCATGCTGCCGGTGTTGAAGCGGTCGTCGGTCTCGTTGAGCAGCTGGGTGACGGCGCCGAAGTTGTACGGGATCTCCTGGGTGAGGGCGAAGATCGTCTGGGAGAAGGACAGGTCGCCGACGGGCAGCTTCGCCGCCTGCCCGGTGATGATCTCGCCCAGGCCGTGACCGAAGTCGGTCTTGACGCTCGTGTGCCGCTGCTCGAAGGAAAGCACCTCGCCCAGCAGGTGGGTCGCCCGCACCCGGGAGGTGCACATCGGGTGCAGCCTGCCCTGGCGCGGCTCGTCGGCCCGGTGCCACATCAGCTTCACCGGCTTGCCCATCGCCCGGGAGATCCGGGACGCCTCGAGCGCCGCGTCGTGGAAGAGCTTGCGACCGAAGGACCCACCACCCTGGGTGACCTCGACCGTCACCGCGGAGACGGGCAGACCCAGCTCGGCGGCGATCTCCTCCTGGGCGACGACCGGGGACTTCATCGAGCCCCAGATCCGCGCCGAGCCGGACCGCACGTCGGCGATCGCGCAGTTGGGCTCGAGCGAGGAGTTGCTGCGGAAGCGGAAGGTGAACTCTGCGTCCACCTGCTTGGCGAGCAGCGGCACCTCCGGCACCGCCATCGGCACCTCGGCCTTCCTGAGGTTCGCCAGGATCGAGGCGTCGTCCTCGCCGGCCAGCTCGCCCCCTTCCCACTCCACGTCCATCTCGATGATGGCGTCGATGCACTGGCCGAAGGTCTTCGCCCGGACCGCGACCCCCGTGGGGACCATGGCGACGTCCGTGACCCCGGGCATGGCCGTGACGGCTGCCTCGTTGAGCAGACGGACCGGGGCGCCGTTGTGCGTCGGCGGGCGGCAGACCATCGTCGGAAGGGCGTCGGGCACCTCGAGGTCCATCGCGAAGACCTTGGTGCCGGTCACCGCGGCGCGGGCATCGGTGCGGCGCTGCGGGGTGCCGATGACCGTGTGGTCGGCGCGGTCCTTCAGCGTGACCTCGGCGGTGACCGTCTCGCCGGCAGCGGCCCTGGCCGACAGCTCGCCGTAGCCGATACTCCGGCCGGTGCTGTCGGTGATGAGGCCGTCCTTGGCCGTCAGCGCGTCGACGGTGTCGCCGAGGACGATCGCGGCGGCCTCCAGCAGGCGCTGCCTGGCCAGGGCCGCGGCGACCCGGATCGGGGTGTAGGTGGAGATCGTCGTGTTGGAGCCGCCGGTCAGCTGGTTGAACGCCAGCTCGGGGCGCGCCTTGGCCAGGGTGACGTCGATCCGGTCGACCGGCAGGTCCAGCTCCTCGGCGATCATCATCGCGGTGGAGGTCACGATGCCCTGGCCGACCTCGGCCCGCGGCAGCGCGAAGGAGGCCCGGCCGTCCTCGCCGATCCTGACGGTGATGAGGTTCGCGGTGGGCTGGGCCGCCAGGGTCAGCAGGTCGTTGAGGTCCATGACCTCGGGCGCCTGCGGTGGTGTGGGGACGACCGCCTCGGCGGACTCGCTGCCCAGCGCCATGTCGGCGGCCGTCGCGAGCGTCGCGCCGGCGATGACGTACCCCATGAAGGAACGACGGCTCGGCCCGGGAGCGGGTGGCTCACTTGGGCTCGTGGGGTGGACTTCAGTCATCTTCGGCTCCCGGGTCGACGGCGGTGGCGTGGGTGCCCTGCCAGTAGACCCCACGGGAGATGCTGCCGCGACGCGACGCCGCCCACGTTCAGCACGGCGACTCTGTGCATTTCGCACAACCGGCGGAGCCTGCTCCCGCGGGGAGGGCTCAGCCGAGACCGAGCGCGCGGGCTTGCAGCGCCAGAGCCAGACCCGTCGGCGGCGGATCATCCGCGAGGTGGTGGCCGGTGAGGGCGGAGATCCGCGCCAGTCGGTTGAGCACGGTGTTGCGGTGGCAGGGCAGTTGGGCGGCTGCGCGACTGGTGGATCCACCGGCGTTCGCCCAGGCGTCGAGGGTGTCGAGCAACTCGGCTCCTTCGGCCCCGGGTAGGGCGAGAAGGGGGCCGAGCCAGTGGTCCACGAGCTGCCGGGCGATCTGTGGGGAGTTCAGGAGCAGGGCGGGCACGAGGCGTTGGTCGTAGGAGAGGATGCCTGCTTCCGCGCCGCGCCCCTCGGTAGCCACCCGCGCCTGCTCGAAGGCCCGATCGACCTCGGCGAGGCCCCGGCACAGGCCGGACACACCACCGTCCAGCCCGGTCAGCTCGCCGAGTGCGGCGATCAGTGACCGGTGGTCCGTCCCGTCGGGGGGGACGAGCAGGCCGATGACGTCCCCACCGGACCGGGCCTGCCAGGCCGTCCTCGGTTCGTGAGAGTGCATGACGGTACTCACGGCTTCGGCCGCGTCCTCCAGAGTGGTGTCGCGCAGGAGCAGCAGGAGGAGTGGGGCATCGGCGGGAAGGTCCATGCTCCGGGCGGCTTCCTGGGCGAAGGCCTGCTCCCGGGCCCGGCCACTGAGCAGGCCTTCCCACAGCGCCGCCATCCGTTGGGCGTCGGCGCGCAGGAGGCCGTGCTCGGTCTGGCGGTATGAGCGGGCGACCTCGGCGGAGGACTTGTCGACACTGGCCCAGAGCCACACGCCCAGGTCCCGGAAACTCTCCGGGTCGAGCGGTGGGTCGGCGCGCTCGACGAGGTCCTCCCAGATCAGCCGTCCGCCGATGCGGAAGGAGCGCAGCACGTCGTCGAGGGGCAGTCCCTGCTCGGCCCGTCGTTGACCGGTTGCCCGGGCGGCGTCGAAGAGGTACTCCATGTCCTCGACGGAGGTGAGGCGGCCATCGGGAAGCACCGCCAGGACGAGCATGTCGAGCACGCGCTCGACGTTGTCGAAGCAGGAGCGCCACAGGTCGTCGTCGGGGACCACGCGGCTCGTGTCGTAGGCGGCGTTCTCCCGGGCGATAGAGGCGACGAGGCGTCGGGTGATCGGCTCCACCCGTTCGGCGCGGGCGCGCGCGAGCAGCAGTGGCAGCAGGCCGGGGGGTCGGGCCTCGGTGCTCATCGCGTCTCCGTCCACCACTGTCGTCCGCGTCGTTGCAGGGCGGTCAGTGTAGGCCGCTGGGTGACAGCACGCCCTCGGGCCGACGATGACAGGATGCGGGTGTGCCCTCCCTGACCCGCGACGAAGCCCTCCACCGTGCCGATCTGCTGTCCGTGACCCGGATGGAGGTCGAGCTCGACCTCGACCGGGGCGCCGAGACCTTCGGCTCCCTCACCCGCATGCACCTGACGGCGAGCGGCGAGGGGACGACCTTCGTCGACTGCACGCCGGTCACGCTGCACTCGGCCACCCTCGACGGCCGACCGGTCGACGTCGCGACCCTCGCCGAGGGGCGACTGCCGCTGACGGTGACCACGGGTGAGCACGTCCTCGAGGTCGAGGCGACGATGGGCTTCAGCCACGACGGTGAGGGCCTGCACCGCGCAACGGACCCCGCGGACGGCGAGGACTACGTCTTCAGCCACCTCTTCCTCGACGCCGCGCCCGCCGTCTTCGCCTGCCTCGACCAGCCCGACATCAAGGCTCCCTACGCCGTGTCCGTCAAGGCACCGGCGCAGTGGAAGGTCATCGGCAACGGCGCCGGCACGATGGCCGACGGGGGAGTGTGGCACCTCGCCGAGACCAAGCCGCTGTCCACGTACTTCGTTGCGCTGTGCGCAGGGCCGTACGTCTCCGTCCTCGACGAGCACGACGGGATCAGGCTCGGCCTGTGGGCGCGGGCATCGATGGCCGAGCAGCTCGAGGAGCACGCGCCGGAGATGCTCGCGGTGACCCGGGCGAGCTTCGACTACTTCCACTCGATCTTCGGCATCCGCTACCCCTTCGACGACTACGACCAGGTCTTCGTCCCGGAGTTCAACGCCGGCGCGATGGAGAACCCGGGGTGCGTCGTCCTGCGCGACTCCTACCTCTTCCGCGGGGCGGTGGGGCGCGACGAGCTGCTCACCCGCGCCAACACGATCAGCCACGAGATGGCACACATGTGGTTCGGCGACCTCGTCAGCCCGCAGTGGTGGGACGACCTGTGGCTCAACGAGTCCTTCGCCGAGTACATGGCCCACCGCTGCCTCGTGGAGGCCACCGACTACACCGAGGCGTGGATCGACTCGACGATGTCGCGCAAGTCGTGGGGCTACTCGGCCGAGCGCAAGCCCTCGACCCACCCGGTGGCCGGCTCGCCCGCCCCGGACGCGAAGTCCGCCCTGGCGAACTTCGACGGCATCTCCTACGCCAAGGGCGCCGCCGTCATCCGCCAGCTGATCGAGTTCATCGGTGACGACGCCTTCCTCACCGGCATCCGGGAGTACCTGGCGGCGCACTCCTTCGGCAACGGCACGCTCGCGGACTTCCTGCGTGCGATGGAGAGCGCCAGCGGACGCGAGCTCGACACGTGGAGCCGTGGCTGGCTCGAGACCGCCGGTGTCGACGAGATCGAGGTGGCGAGGATGGCCGGCACCGTCTCGCGCACCGCCCCGGTCGCGTACCCGGCGGACCGTCCGCACGTCCTGGACATCGCCACCTACGACGGCGGGGTCGAGACCTCCCGCGTGGACCTCACCCTCGAGGGCGCGGAGGCGCCCGTGCCCGACGTCGACATGGAAGCGCCCCTGATCCTGCCCAACGCCGGCGACCGCACCTGGGCCACGCCGGTCCTCGACGACCGGTCGCTCGACTCCCTGCGCGGGCAGCTGCCGCTGCTCTCGGACGCGCAGGCCAGGGCGGTCATCTGGGTCGGTCTGCGTGACGGCGTCGCCACGGCACGGGTCGACCCGCGTCTGCTCGTCGACCTCGGTGAGGACGCGCTGGTCACCGAGGACAACGACTCGATCTTCTCTCGCGCCGGGATGCACCTGACCGCTCGCGTCATCCGGGTGCTGCTGCCGGAGGAGGAGCAGGCGGCGGCCCGGGCGCGCCTGGCCCACGTGGGGGAGAAGGTCCTCGCCGCCGCCGAGCCGGGGTCCTCGCGGGCACTGCACGCCGCCCGTCTCGTGGCCCGCACCACCGACGACGTCGAGGGGCGGCTGGTGCCGTGGGCGGACGGGCGCGGCCTGCCCGCCGGGCTCGAGGGCGATGCCGACTTCCGGTGGATCCTGCTGGGGCAGCTCAGCCGTCGTGGCGTCATCGGCGCCGAGGAGATCGACCGCGCCCTCGAGGAGGACCGGACGATGACCGGGCAGCTCGGCGCCCTCAGCGCACGCGCCGCGATCCCCACCGCGGAGGCGAAGGGGGCGGCCTGGGCCGACCTGACGACCAACCGCGAGCGCAGCAACCACGAGCTCGTCGCCATCTCGGCCGGCTTCTGGGGCCCGGAGGACCTCTCGCTCGTCGAGCCCTACGTCGCGCGTTACTTCACCGAGGTCCCGCTGATGACCGAGTGGCTCGGCGAGGACGCCCTCTCCCGGGTGGCCGCGGTGAACTACCCCTCCCGATTCGTCAGCGAGGAGACCCTTCAGCTCTCGCGCGCCTGCTTGGCACGCGAGGACCTGCAGCAGGGGGTGCGCCGCCAGATGATCGACGCCCAGTCCGAGCTCGAGGAGGCCCTCGCCTCGCGCAAGGCCTTCCCCGGGAGCTGAGCCGAGAAGAACGAGCGGAGTGCACCCGACTCAGGGAGTGAGAAAACGAACGACCAAGGGCGTGCCCGTTCGTTCTCCTCGGCGGAGCGGGTGCGGGTCGCCCCCGCTTTCAGCGAGCGTGCTCCACAACGATCCGGCCCGTGCTCGAGCCGCCGGCGATCCGGGTCAGCGCGGCCGGGGTATCGGCGAAGTCGAAGCGCTCCGTCACGAGCGGCTCCACCAACCCCGCGTCGGCCAGACGCACCAGCTCGGCGTGGCACTCCTGCACCAGCTGCGGCTCGTGCTGCTCGTACAGGCTCCAGTGCAGCCCGAGGATCGTGTAGTTCTTCACCATGGCGTGGTTGAGCCGCGGCTCGGGGACCTGCCCGCTGGCGAAGCCGACGACGATGATCCGCCCCTCGAAGGCGATGCACTTCGTGCTCGCGGTGTAGGCGGAGCCGCCGACCGGGTCGTAGACGACGTCGGCGCCGTGCCCGTCGGTGATCTCCTTGACCCGGGTGATGATGTCCTCCGCCTTGCGGTCGATGACGACGTCACACCCCATCCGCGCGGCGATGTCGACCTTGTCGCGACCGCCGACGACGCCGATGACCCGCGCTCCCGCCGCCTTGCCCAGCTGGACGGCAGCCGACCCCACGCCACCGGAGGCGGCGTGGACCAGGAGGGTCTCCCCTTCGCGCAGTGCCGCCCGTCGGTGCAGGCCGAACCACCCGGTCTGGTAGCTGATCATCAGCGCGGCGCTCGCCGCGTCGTCGAGCCCGGTGGGGGCGGGGTAGGTACGGGCCGCGTCCATGAGGCACTCCGTCGCGAACCCGCCGTGGGGGACCGCCGTCCCGCCGAGCACCCGGTCGCCGACCGCCACCCCGGTCACCCCCTCGCCGACCTCGAGCACGTCGCCGCACACCTCGAGACCGGGGACGAAGGGAGGCTCCGGCCTCACCTGGTACTCCCCGGCGCACATGAGGGTGTCGGCGAAGTTCACCGCGCTCGCCCGCACCCGCACCCGCACCTGCCCGGGGCCGGGCGCCGGGGTGGGCGCCTCGACGAGGGTGAGGACCTCGGCCGGGGTGCCGAGCTGCTGGGCCTGCCACGCGCGGATGCTCATGCCGGGAGGGTACTGACCTCACGCATCCGGGTGGCCGTGCGTTCACATGGTGTGACGACATCCACCATGATCGGACCCATGACCACTCGGCACGCGCTGCTCCCGACGGGTGTCGGTGAGCTGACGGCCGTGCTCGACGAGGCCGAGGGGCGCGGGACGGCGCTCGTGGGCCTGTACTTCCCCGGGCACTGGACGCTGCCGGACCCCGAGAGCTTCGGTCCCCGCACGGACGCCGACGAGCCGGTCCTCGTCGCGCTCGCGGCCCAGCTGGGGGAGTACCTCGACGGGCGCCGGCGCGAGTTCGACCTGCCCCTGGACCTGCGGGGTGGCGAGCACCACCGCCGCGTGTGGGAACGGCTGAGCCGCATCCCCTACGGCGCGACGCTCACGTACGGGGAGCTCGCGGCCGAGAGCGGGGGCGCCGCCCAGGCGGTCGGTCGGGCCGTCGGGGCCAACCCGGTCTCGATCGTCGTCCCGTGCCACCGCGTCGTCGGTGCGGACGGGTCGCTCACCGGGTACGCGGGTGGGCTCGAGCGCAAGCGTCACCTGCTCGCGCTCGAGGAGCCGGCCGCGAGCGAGCGCGATGCCCTCTTCTGATCACGGTGCGCGGGGCCGGCCCCACGACGGGGCGAGGCTGCCCCCCTTCGAGCTCGTCGTCCGGGAGCACGGGCCGCGGGTGCTCGCCATCTGCCGTTCGCGGCTGGACGCGGCGGACGTCGACGACGCCTGGAGCGAGACCTTCCTGGCGGCGTTGTCCGCGTGGCCGGACCTGCCGCCGGATCTCGACGTCGCCGCGTGGCTGGCGACGGTCGCGCGCCGCAAGTGCACCGACGTCCACCGGGCCCGCGCCCGCCGCCGGACCGATCCCGTGGCCGAGCTGCCGGAGGTCGTCACCGAGGACGAGCCGGACGAGGGCGAAGGGGTGTGGCGGCACGTCGCCGAGCTGCCCACCAAGCAACGCCAGGTCATCACCTACCGCTACCTCGGCGGGTTGTCGCACGCCCGGGTCGCGCGGCTCGTCGGCGGCACCGAGGCGGCGACGCGTCGCGCCGCCAGTGACGGACTGAAGGCACTGCGGGAGAAGGAGATCCGATGAACGACAACGAGCTGCTGCATCGTCTGCACCACCGCTTCACGGCCGATGCCGCTGCGGCGGGGCTGCTCGACATCGCCTACCGCGTCATCGACTCCCCGCTCGGCCCGCTGCTCCTCGCGGCGACGGAGGCGGGTGTCGTCCGGGTGGCGTTCGCCCTGGAGGACCACAATGCCGTCCTCGCCGACCTGGCCGATCGGGTCAGCCCGCGCGTGCTGGAGGCCCCGGCCCGGCTCGACACCGTCACCCGCGCGCTCACCGACTACCTCGACGGCCGCAGCCGGCAGGTCGACGTGCCCGTCGACCTGCGCCTGCTCCGCGGCTACCGGCGCGAGGTCGTCGGGGCCCTGCCGACCATCGGCTACGGCCGCACCGCGACGTACGCCCAGGTGGCCGCGGCCACCGGCCGCCCCGGTGCCGTGCGTGCCGTCGGCAGCGCCTGCGCCAACAACCCGGTCCCGCTGGTCCTGCCGTGCCACCGGGTGGTCCGCAGCGACGGGAGCGACGGGGGGTACCGCGGCGGTCCCGAGGCGAAGCGGCAGCTGTTGGCGCTGGAGGCCACTCCCTTCGCAACTGCTTAGGCTCCTGCGAGGTCCGGCCCGCCCCCCTACGCAACTGCTTAGGCTCCTGCGAGTTTCGGCCCGCTGTCTTCGCAACTGCTTGGGCTCCTGCGAGGTCCGGAGGCGACTACCTTCGCAACTGCTTGGGCTCCTGCGATGTCCGGGACCTCTTGCCGTGGCTGCGGCTATGGACGATGATCCGATCATGGACCCGACAGTGGCGTCGGTCGATGTCTCGACCGACGGTTTCACCGCACCCGGGTCCCGTTGTGACCGGACGCCGTCCCACGGGGGTGGTCGGGCGTGCGTGACGTGCTCGGGGAGCTGATCCGGTGGTGGCGTGCCGGTGAGGACGTCGCGATGGGCACGGTCGTCGCGACCTGGCGCTCCTCGCCGCGGGGGCCGGGTGCCTCGATGCTCATCGGTCCCGACGGCGAGGCCGTCGGCTCCGTGTCCGGCGGGTGCGTGGAGGGCGCGGTCTACGAGGTCGGCGAGCAGGTGCTCGGGGACGGGCGACCGCAGCTGCACCGGTACGGGGTCAGCGACGACGACGCGATGGCCGTGGGTCTGACCTGCGGCGGCATCCTCGACGTCTACGTCGAGAAGGTCTCCCCGACGACCTTCCCCGAGCTCGAGGGCGTCGCCGCGGACATCGACGCCGGACGACCCGTCGCCGTCGCGACGGTGGTCGAGCACACCGACCCCGCGTGGGTGGGACGTCGCATGGTCGTCCACCACGAGGACCACGACGGTGCCATCGGCAGCGACCGCGCCGACGCAGCCGTCCTCGACGACGTCCGCGGGTTGCTCGCCGGCGGCCACAGCGAGACCCTCACCTACGGTCCCGACGGGGAGCGAAGGGGGGAGGGCATGCGGGTCTTCGCCGCCGTGTACGCGCCCGCGCCACGGATGCTCGTCTTCGGCGCGATCGACTTCGCCACCGCCTGTGCGCGGGTCGGGTCCTTCCTCGGCTACGAGGTGACCGTCTGCGACGCGCGTCCCGTCTTCGCGACGAGGTCCCGATTCCCCGAGGCCGACGAGGTCGTCGTCGACTGGCCGCACCGGTACCTCACCGCCCAGCTGGAGGCGGGGCGCATCGACTCCCGCACCGTCATCTGCCTGCTCACCCACGACCCGAAGTTCGACGTGCCGCTGCTCGAGGTGGCCCTGCGCGCCCCGCAGGTCGCCTACGTCGGCGCGATGGGATCTCGTCGCACGCACGACGACCGGATGGCCCGCCTGCGGGAGTGCGGCCTGACCGAGGAGGAGCTGGGTCGGCTGTCCAGCCCGATCGGGCTGGACCTGGGTGCCCGCACCCCCGAGGAGACTGCGGTGAGCATCGCCGCCGAGATCATCGCCCACCGCTGGGGAGGGCAGGGCCGGCGCCTGACCGACACCCGCGGGCCGATCCACCACACGAACCGCGACGGGGCGTCGGAGGAGACGGCGCCCGAGCTGCTGGACCACCAGATCATGACCTGACGACACACCAACGAAGGAGTCAACGATGACCCGGATCAGTGTCCACGTCGACGGTGTCGAGTACACCGACGACGTCGAACCACGCACCCTGCTGGTGCACTACCTGCGCGAACGGCTCGGCAAGACCGGGACCGTGGTGGGGTGCGACACGAGCAGCTGCGGCGCCTGCACCGTGCACCTCGACGGGTCGAGCGTGAAGTCCTGCACGGTGCTCGCCGTCCAGGCCGACGGCACGTCGGTCGACACCGTGGAGGGTCTGGCGAAGGACGGTGAGCTGCACCCGATGCAGCAGGCCTTCACCGACTGCCACTCGCTGCAGTGCGGCTACTGCACGCCGGGGATGATCATGGCCTCCCTCGACCTGCTCAAGGACAACCCGGACCCCACCGAGGAGGAGATCCGCACCGGGCTCGAGGGCAACCTCTGCCGCTGCACCGGGTACCAGAACATCGTGCGCGCCGTGCAGCAGGTGGCGGGGGGTGACCGGTCATGACCGCCGTCGACGACCAGCCCACGAGCACCACCTCGGAGATCGGCGCCTCGCGCACGCGCAAGGAGGACCGCCACCTCGTCACGGGGCGGACCACTTGGGTGGACAACATGATCCTGCCGGGCATGGTCCACCTGGCCATCCTGCGCAGCCCGATGGCCCACGCGAAGATCACCTCGATCGACGTCGGTGACGCCCGCACGGCCCCCGGGGTCCTCGGCGCGTGGTCGGGCAAGGACTTCGCCGACGTCCAGGGCGACCTGCCCTGCGCCTGGCCGGTCACGCCCGACATGGTCAACCCCGGCGCGCCGTCTCTGGCCGTCGACCAGGTCAACTTCGCCGGTGACGCCGTCGCCGTCGTCGCCGCCCGGACGCCCGGCGAGGCGGTCGACGCGCTCGAGGAGATCGACGTCGACTACGAGCCGCTGCCCCCGGTCCTCGACCTCGAGGCCGCACTCGCCGACGGGGCAGACCTCGTCCACGAGTCCGCGGGCACCAACAAGTCCTACACGTGGGAGCTCGACTCCGCGGCCGCCGGCTCCGGCGGCTCCGTCGAGGACGCGGCCCGGGACGCCGAGGTGACGGTCAAGCGACGCTTCGTCCAGCAGCGCCTCAGCCCCGGCTTCATGGAACCGCGCTCGGTCGTGGTCCAGCCGGCCGACGACGCGATCACCGTCTGGTCGAGCACGCAGATCCCGCACATCCTGCGCACGATGCTCGGTCTGACCCTGGGCATCCCGGAGCACAAGGTCCGGGTCGTCGCGCCCGACGTCGGGGGTGGCTTCGGCGGCAAGATCACGATCACCCCGGAGGAGGTCATCACCACGCTGGTGGCCCGCGCGCTCGGTCGACCGGCGAAGTACACCGAGTCCCGGTCGGAGTCGATGGCGGCTGCCCACCACGGTCGCGGCCAGATCCAGGACCTCACCATCACCGCCACCCGCGACGGGAAGGTGACCGGGCTGGACGTCCACCTCATCGCCGACATGGGCGCCTACCTCCGGCTGCTCACCCCGGGCGTGCCGGTGCTCGGGGCCTTCATGTTCCCCGGCATCTACAAGTTCCCCGCCTACCGCTTCCGGTGCGACGGGGTCTTCACGACGAAGGTCCCCACCGACGCCTACCGCGGCGCGGGACGGCCGGAGGCCACCTTCGGCGTCGAGCGGATCATGGACGAGCTCGCGGCCGAGCTGGAGATGGACCCGCTCGAGTTGCGGCGCAAGAACTGGATCACCCACGAGGAGTTCCCCTTCACCACCGTCGCCGGCCTCACCTATGACTCCGGCAACTACGAGGCGGCGACCGAGAAGGCGCTCGAGCTCGCCGGCTGGGAGGAGCTGAAGGCCGAGCAGGCCCGGCGCCGCGAGAGCAACGACCCGGTCCAACTCGGCCTGGGCATCTCGACCTTCACCGAGATGTGCGGTCTGGCGCCCTCCCGCGTCCTCGGCTCCCTCGACTACGGCGCCGGCGGCTGGGAGAGCGCATCCGTACGAGTGCTGCCGACCGGCAAGGTCGAGGTCGTCACCGGGATCAGCCCGCACGGGCAGGGACACGTCACCGGGTTCAGCCAGATCGTCGCCGACCGCCTGGGGGTGCCCTTCGATGACATCGAGATCATCCACGGCGACACCGAGAGCTCGCCGAAGGGACTGGACACCTACGGGTCCCGTTCGTTGACGGTCGGTGGTGTCGCCGTCGTCCAGGCGGTCGACAAGGTGATCGAGAAGGCCCGCCGGATCGCCGCGCACATGATGGAGGCCAACGAGGACGACCTGGAGTACGCGGACGGGAAGTTCACCGTCGCGGGTGCCCCGGGCTCGTCGGTCCCCTTCGGTGACATCGCCTTCGCGGTCTTCACCGGGCACGATCTGCCCGATGGCATGGAGCCCACCCTCAACTCGGAGGCCACCTACGACCCGGGGAACTTCTCCTTCCCCCACGGCACGCACCTGTGCGCGGTCGAGGTGGACACCGAGACGGGGCACGTCGCACTGCGCACCTACGCCTGTGTCGATGACATCGGGACCGCGATCAACCCGATGCTCATCGACGGCCAGGTGCACGGCGGACTCGCACAGGGGATCGCCCAGGCGCTCTTCGAGGAGGCGATCTACGACGACGACGGCAACCTCGTCACCGGCACCTTCGTCGACTACACGTTGCCCTCGGCGGCGGACCTGCCCTCCTTCCGGACCGGCCGGACGGTGACCCCGTCCACCGACAACCCCTTGGGGGTCAAGGGGGTCGGCGAGGCCGGGACCATCGCCTCGACACCGGCGGTGGTCAACGCCGTCGTCGACGCGTTGCGGCCGTGGGGCATCACCGACATCACGATGCCGTGCACGCCCGAGCGGGTGTGGCGCGCGATCCAGGACCACGCCGGTTCGGAAGGAGCAGTCCGATGATCCCGTCCCAGTTCGACTACGTGGCACCGCAGACGGTCGAGGAGGCGCTCGCGGCGCTCGCCGAGCACGGTGACGAGGCCAAGGTCCTGGCCGGTGGCCAGAGCCTGCTGCCGATCCTGCGGCTGCGGATGAACACCCCCGAGACGGTCATCGACCTGGGGCGCATCCCCGGGTTGCGCGACATCGCCGACGACGGCGACAGCATCGTCGTCGGCGCGATGGCCACCCACGACGAGGTGCGCAAGAACCCGCTCGTCAGCGAGCACGCCAAGTTGCTGTCGGTGACGCTCGCCGAGGTGGCCGATCCGCAGATCCGGCACCGCGGCACGCTCGGCGGGGCCCTGGTGCACGCCGACCCCGCGGGGGACATCGGCACGGTGGCTCTGGCCCTCGACGCCCAGATGGTCGTCGTCGGTCCGAACGGTTCGCGCACCGTCGCGGCGCAGGACTTCTTCGTCGGTCTCTTCACCAGTGCCGTGGGCGAGGACGAGCTGCTCACGCAGATCCGCATCCCCAAGCACACCGGGTGGGGAGCCCACTACGAGAAGTTCGTCCGTCTCGAGCACCAGTGGTCGATCGTCGGGGTCGCCGCGACGGTCAGGGTCGAGGGCGGCACCATCGCCGATGCCCGGGTGGCGCTGACCAACATGGGGGCCACCCCCCTTCGCGCGCGGTCGGTGGAGCAGGCCCTCATCGGGCAGGCCCCCACCGCTGACGCCGTCCGCGAGGCGGCGACGAGGGCCGCCGACGGCACCGAGCCCCCCTCCGACCTCAACGGAGCAGCCGACTACCGACGGCACCTGGCCGGCGTCCTGACGCGCCGCGCCGTGCTCGCCGCAGCAGGAGTGTGAGTCATGGATCTGGAACACCAGTTCAGCGTCACCGCGCCCATCGACACCGCATGGGCCACGATGATGGACATCGAGGGGGTCGCCGAGTGCTTCCCCGGGGCCACGCTGACCGCAGCGGACGGTGACTCCTTCGAGGGCACGGTCAAGGTCAAGCTCGGGCCGATCGCCATGGTCTACAAGGGCAGCGGGGCCTTCGTCGAGCGTGACGACGGCGCCCACCGGGCCGTCATCGAGGCCAAGGGCCGGGACAAGCGCGGCAACGGCACGGCCGGGGCCACGGTGACGATGAGCATGGTCGAGTCCGGCTCGGAGACCTCGGTCACCGTCGTCACCGACCTCAACGTCACCGGCAAGCCCGCGCAGTTCGGACGGGGTGTCATGCAGGACGTCTCCGACAAGCTGCTGGGCCAGTTCGTCGACTGCCTGGCCACCAAGGTCGGCGCTCCGGCGTCCCCCGGCTCGGCGGACTCGCCGGAGGAGTCCGCCCCGGCGGGTGGCGACGCCGCGGCGCCGGCCGCCCCGGCTGCCCCAGGCGGCGCCGAGCCGGCGGGGGAGGCGCCCGGAAGCGATGCCGGGCCGCCGCCCGCCGCTGCGGCGATGCCGGCCTCCGCGGTGGCGGGCGCCGCTGCCGCGTCGGGTCGGCCACCCGCGGCAGCCTCGCCACCTGCGGCGGCCGGCCCGCCTCCGGTGGGCGTGACCGATGCCCCGCCCAGCCGGAGCGGCTCCGAGGGCACCGACGCGGTCGGCGCGGGGCGCGGCGGTGCCACCGACGCCCTCGACCTCGGCGCGGCGGTGGGGCCGGTCCTCCTGCGCACCTACGCGCCGTACGCGCTCGCGGGGGTCGCGGGACTCGTCCTCGGCTGGCTGCTCGGCCGTCGATCGGGTCAGGGCTGACGCGGCAGCGCCGTCGGGACCCGTCGCATCGGGGCCGTCCTCCGGGTGGAGGATGGCCCCGATGCGTCGACACAGGAGGACGTCCATGACCAGCACCGGAAGCGCCCCGTCCCGAGGCGATCGACTCGGTGGTCTGCCGTACACGCGACGGCACACCCGTCTCCTCGTCGGCTCGGGGGTCGGGTGGGCTCTCGACGCGATGGACGTCGGGCTGATCTCCTTCGTCATCGTCGTGCTCGCCGAGCAGTGGGGCCTGACGACGGGGGAGAGGTCGTGGATCGTCACCATCGGCTTCATCGGGATGGCGATCGGCGCCACGCTCGGCGGGCGGCTGGCGGACCGGTTCGGCCGCCGGGCGGTCTTCGCGACGACCCTGGTCGTCTACGGCCTGGCCACCGGCGCCTCCGCGCTCGTGGGCGGGGTCGCGCTCTTCATGGTCCTGAGGTTCTTCGTCGGTCTGGGGCTCGGCGCGGAGCTGCCCGTGGCCTCGACGCTCGTGAGCGAGCTGTCCCCGACGCGCATCCGCGGCCGTCTCGTGGTCGCCCTCGAGTCCTTCTGGGCCGTGGGGTGGATCCTCGCCGCGGTCATCGGCTTCTACGTCATCCCCCACGGGGACGACGGCTGGCGGTGGGGCCTGGCCTTCGGCCTGGTCCCTGCCGTCTACGCCCTCGTCGTGCGCTACGGCCTGCCCGAGTCCGCCGCGTGGCTGGAGAGCCGCGGCCGCCACGAGGAGGCCGAGGAGGTCGTGCGCGGCTTCGAGGAGTCCGCGGGCATCGAGCCGGGGACGGTCGCGAGGGCGAAGGGGGAGCCGGCCCCGGTCGATGCCGTGACCGCAGCGCACGGGTTGTGGTCCGCCGCGCTGCGGCGGCGCACCGCGGGCATCTGGATCGTGTGGTTCGCGGTGAACTTCGCCTACTACGGCGCCTTCCTGTGGATCCCGTCGCTGCTCGTCGCCCGCGGTCACGACGTGACGACGTCCTTCATGTACACGCTGATCATCACGCTGGCCCAGCTGCCGGGATACGCCCTCTCCGCGGTCCTCATCGAGGTGTGGGGGCGGCGGGCGACGCTCGCGGCCTTCCTCGTCGGCTCCGCCGTCTCCGCGTGGTTCTTCGGCCAGTCCGACTCGGTGACCTCGATCATCGTCGCCGGGTGCGCGCTCTCCTTCGCCAACCTCGGCGCCTGGGGCGCGCTCTACGCCATCACCCCGGAGATCTACCCGACCGCGGTGCGCGGGTCGGGCGCCGGCGCGGCGGCCGGCTTCGGGCGCCTTGCCTCCATCCTCGCTCCGCTGATGGTGCCCTTCCTCCTCGAGCGCGGTGGCGCGAGCGGCGACGTCCTCGTCTTCTCGATCTTCACCGCCGCCTTCGGCGTCGCTGCGGCAGCCACCTTCCTCCTGCCGGAGCTGCGGGGGCGGCAGCTGGCCGAGTGACCCGCTCCACCACTCTTGAAACCGGGTTCAGGTCTCTCTATGCTCCGAGGACACGACCTCGAGGGAGCGCGACATGGTGGCCGTACCGACAGTGACCGGGAGCATCGACTCCGCCGAGCTGGGCCGGGTGCTCGCGCACGAGCACATCTTCGTGCTGGGCGAGGAGTACCGGCAGAACTACCAGGACGACTGGGACGAGGACACCAAGGTGGCCGAGGCCGTCGAGGAGCTGGGAGCGCTGCCGTCCCTGGGCATCGACACCATCCTCGACCCGACGGTCCTCGGGCTCGGGCGCTACCTACCCCGGGTCCAGCGCGTCGCCGAGCAGATCGACCTCAATGTCGTGGTGGCCACCGGGCTGTACACGTACAACGAGATCCCCTTCCAGTTCCACTACACCGGCCCGGGGCTGCTCTTCGACGTGCCGGAGCCCCTCACCGAGCTCTTCCTCAAGGACCTGCGGGAGGGGATCGCGGACACCGGCGTGCGTGCCGGCTTCCTCAAGTGCGCCATCGAGGAGCAGGGCCTCACCCCGGGGGTCGAGCGGGTCATGCGGGCGGTCGGCCAGGCCAGCGCCCAGAGCGGGGCCCCGATCACGGTGCACACCAACCCGCACACCGGGTCGGGACTCGTCGCCCAGCGGGTGCTCGCGGAGGAGGGGGCCGACCTGTCGAAGGTCGTCATCGGTCACTCCGGGGACACGACGGAGATCGACTACCTCACGAAGCTCGCGGACGCCGGCTCCTACCTCGGCATGGACCGTTTCGGCCTCGACGTGCTGCTGCCCTTCGAGGACCGGGTGGCGACCGTCCTGGAGCTGCTGCGGCGTGGCTACGCGGAGAAGATGGTGCTCGCGCACGACGCGTCGTGCTTCATCGACTGGTTCGACCCCGAGGCCAAGCGCCAGACCGTCCCCCGGTGGAACTACCGCCACATCAGCGAGGACGTCATCCCCGCCCTCCTGGAGGGCGGCGCCAGCGAGCAGGACATCGAGACGATGCTCGTGACCAACCCGCGGGCGTACTTCGAGCGGTAGGCCGGATCAGCCCACGGAGTCCGCGAGCTCCACGACGCGACGCGTGAGGATCCGCGCCTCCTCGGGCTGGTACTCGCCGAGTGAGGGGTCGGTGAACATGTGCCCCTCGCCCTGGTACTCGACGTAGGTGAACTCGCCACCGGCCCGCTCCACGTCGTCCTGTAGCCGCTCGTCGATCGTGGCGTCGAGCTGGCGGTCCTCCTCGTGGAAGGGGTCCCCGGCGGTCACGTGCACCTGGCCGGCCACCCCGGGCGGCCACGTCGCATCCAGGTGCTGCATCGGGATGCCACCGCCGACCATCACGACGACCCGGGCGGTGTCGGGGCACTGGGCGGCCACCCACTGGGCGATGGCCGCACCGACCGAGAAGCCGACGGCGACGAAGGGGGCACCGACCCCCTTCGCCGCCTCCAGGCCCCGTGCCCGCAGGGCCTCCTCGCCGATCTCCTTGGTGCGGGCCATGCCGCTGGGATAGTCCTCGAAGGTCTGCCCGTCGTACGGGTCGACGGTCGTGACGTCGTGGCCGGCGCCGGTCAGGGCGTCGGCGAGGTCGGTGACGCCCCGGCGCACACCGAGGACGGACGGGAAGAGGAGTACGTGGGCCATGTCACCACGCTAGGGCAGGCCGGTGACAGCCGTCAGCGGCCGAAGACCGGCGGGCGCTTCTCCACGAAGGCGCTCACGGCCTCGATGTGGTCCTCGGTCAGGCCGCACTCCTTGTGGCGGGGCACCTCCGCGCGCATCGCCTCCGAGAGGGTCTGGAAGGGCACCTCCCGCAGGTTCTGCTTGAGGTGCGCAAGCGCCAGTGCCGGCCCGTCCGCCAGCCGTCGAGCCATCTCGTGGGTGCGCTCCGCCAGCTCGTCCTCGGGCACCAGCTGGTTGACCAGCCCGAGGTCGAGGCAGGCCTGCCCGTCCAGGCGCGGGTTGAGCAGGAGCAGCTCCCGCGCCCGCGCCGGCCCGACGAGCTGGTGGAGGAACCACGCCACGCCGAAGTCCCCGGACAGGGCCACGGTGGCGAAGGCCGTGGCCATGACGGTCCGCGGGGTGCCGATGCGCAGGTCCGCGGCGAAGGCCAGGCCGAGGCCGGCGCCCGCGGCCGCGCCGGGGAGGGAGGCCAGGACCGGCTTGGGGAAGGCGTGGATCTGACCGACGGTCATCTCCTGGTGGCGCACCTGCTCGGCCACGGCTGCGGGGTCCACCTCGCTGGCACCGCCCCCTTCGCCGCCGTCGGCATCGAACTGCTGCACGTCCCCGCCCGCGCAGAACGCGCGACCGGCACCGGTGAGGACCAGTGCCCTGACCCGTGGGTCGTCGGCGCTCTCCTGCAGCAGCTCGCCGAGCCCCTCGATCATCGGCCCGGACATGGCGTTGCGGCGCTCCGGCCGGTTGAGGGTGATGGTGGCGACCCCGTCGGTGAGGTCGTAGAGCACGTGGTCGGTGTCGGTCATGGGAGCTCCTCGGGTGTGGAAGGGGGCGGGGGTGGTCTCTGCGGGTCAGCGGCGGGTGCGTAGGGACGGGGCGAAGGCGGCGGCGGCCGCGAGGGGGAGGACGACGAGTGTGAGCAGGGCACCGGCCAGACCGATCTGCGCACCCAGTCCGCCGACGGTCGCCGCACCGAGGCTGCCGCCCATGAGGAAGACGAGGGTGAGCAGCCCGAGGGCGCCGCCCCGCGTGCGGACCGGGACGGAGTCGGCGACGAGCGTGGTCATGGCCGGCTGCCCCAGGCCGAAGGAGAGCATGAGCACCAGCGTCGCGAGCACGAGCAGGGGGCCGGAGACCAGGGCCACGCCGCCGGTGGCCAGCACGAGCGCGAGGGCGGTGCCGAGCGTCGCGAGGAGCTGGCCGCGGGCGGGGCCGAAGCGCACGAGCGCCGGCCCGTTGACGCGGGGGGCCACGATGCCCAGGGCCGCGCACGGGACGAGCAGCAAACCGATCTGCACACCGGTCCACCCGTGGGCGGTCAGTGCCGTCGGGATGGCCACGAGCATGCCGAACCACGCCGACGGCAGGCTCACGGCCGTGAGCAGGCTCCGGCGGGCGCCGGGGTCACCGATGAGGGCCGCCTGCACGATGCCGTCCGGGTGCCGGCGCGACCGCAGGACCGCCACCGGGGCAGCGGTGACCAGGGCGAGGAGGCCGATGAGGGCCGGGACGGGTCCGAGCGTGGCCCACTGCAGGGCGAGGACGGCTCCGGTCGCCGCGACCGCGACGAGCGCGGCGCCGGGCGCGTCGATGGTCGCGCCGGCCTGCCGTCGGGTCGGCAGATCGCCCCACAGCAACGGCATCACGAGGAGGGCGGCGAGGGGGATGGCCACCACGGGCCGCCACCCGAGCGGCTCGACGAGCATGGCCCCGATGACCGGTCCGAGGGCGTTGACGGTGGCCCCGACCCCGGCGTAGGTGGCCATCGCCCGGGCCCGCGCGTCCCCCTCGAAGAGAGCCTGCACGGCCGCCAGCGTCAGGGCCGGCACGGCGGCGGCGCCGAGCCCCTGCAGGGTGCGTGCGGCGATGAGTGCCGGCAGGTTGCCGGCGAGCGCACCGGCGCAGGCGGCGGCCACCATGACCGACAGCCCGAGCGCCAGGGGTGCCCGGATGCCGAAGATGTCGCCGAGCCGGCCGAAGATGGCGCTGCCGACGGCCAGGGCGAGGGAGTAGCAGCTGACGACGAGCGCGGCCCGACCCGCGGTGACGTCCAGGTCCGTCACGATGGTCGGCAGCGCCACGGCGACCGCGGCACTGCCCAGGCCGGTCACGCCGAAGAGGACCGCCAGGCCGGTCGCCACGGCGCCACGCACCTCGGTCCGGCCGGACGCCAGCTCCGCCACATCGCCTCGATCCGCACTTGAATATGAATCAGAGTTCAAGTATACAGTCCCCACACGCTTTTGTCCGAGGAGGGGGAGTCACATGAGCTCACCATCATCGCCCGAGGCGCCGGGGAGCGGGGCGGGCGGCCCGCTGTCGGGCATGCTCATCGACTTCGGCGGAGTGCTCACCACCCCGATCGCCGATGCGTTCGGTGCCCTGGGTGCCGAGGCCGGGCTGGCGCCCGGCGAGGCGCTCTCCCTGCTCGCCCGCCACGAGGGGGCCCGCGTCGCGCTCCGCGAGCACGAGGAGGGCCGTCTCGACGACGAGGGCTTCGAGGACGCCTTCGCGCAGGCGCTCACCGAGGCGGGTGGCCGGCTGGAGGCCCGCGGGCTGCTGGCGCGCATCGCGGCGCGCCTGCAGCTGGACGAGGCCATGGTCGAGCTGGTCCGCGAGGTGCGCCGCCGGGACGTCCCGGTGGCACTCGTGTCCAACTCCCTGGGGCGTGACTGCTACGCCCGGGTCGACCTCGACGAGCTCTTCGACGTCACCGTGATCTCGGGCCGGGTGGGCGTGCGCAAGCCCTCGCGGCGCATCTACGCCATCGCCTGCGAGCGGCTCGGTCTACCGCCGCAGGAGTGCGTGCTCGTCGACGACCTCGAGCACAACCTCGTCGGCGCGGCGCGCCTGGGCATCACCGGCGTCCACCACCGGCACGCGGGCGAGACGGCGCCGCGCGTGCGCGAGTTGCTCGACCTCCCTTCGCCCGCCGCCACGCCATGACCCAGCACCACCAGCCAACCCAACCAAGGACGGTTCCGATGTTCGATCTCAGTGAGCGCGGTCAGGAGTACCGCGACAGGCTGCTCGCCTTCATGGACGAGCACGTCTACCCGGCCGAGTCGGTCTACCGGGAGCAGATGACTGCGGCCGGCGACCCCAACCACCACCCCCAGGTCCTCGAGGACCTCAAGGCCGAGGCGCGCAGCCGCGGCCTGTGGAACCTCTTCCACCCGCACCCGGAGTGGGGGCCGGGCCTGACCAACTTCGAGTACGCGCACCTGGCCGAGATCACCGGGCGCAGCCTGGAGCTCGCTCCCGAGGCGATCAACTGCAACGCCCCGGACACCGGCAACATGGAGGTGCTCACCCTCTTCGGGACCGACGAGCACAAGGAGAAGTACCTCAAGCCGCTGCTCGCCGGCGAGATGGCCTCGGCCTTCGCGATGACCGAGCCGGCCGTCGCCAGCTCCGACGCGACGAACGTCGAGACGCGCATGGTCCGCGACGGTGACGAGTACGTCATCAACGGCCGCAAGTGGTGGACCTCCAACGCCCTGCACAAGAACTGCAAGGTCATGATCGTCATGGGCAAGACCGACCCGGAGGCCCCGACCCACCGGCAGCAGTCGATGATGGTCGTGCCGATCGACGCCCCCGGGGTGAAGATCGAGCGGGGTCTGCCGGTCTTCGGCTACATGGACCGCGAGGGCCACGCCGAGGTGACCTTCACCGACGTGCGCGTGCCCGTCGACGCCCTGCTGGCCGGTGAGGGTGACGGCTTCATGATCAGCCAGGCCCGTCTCGGGCCCGGCCGCATCCACCACTGCATGCGCGCCATCGGCGTGGCCGAGCGCGCCCTGGACCTGATGATCGACAGGGCGCAGAGCCGCACGACCTTCGGTGAGCCGGTGGCCAACCGCGCCAACATCATGGACTGGGTGGCCGAGTCCCGCATCGAGATCGAGATGGCCCGGCTGCTCACCCTCAAGGCCGCGCACATGATGGACACCGTCGGCAACAAGGTGGCGCGCACGGAGATCGCGGCGATCAAGGTCGCCGCGCCCAACGTCGCGCTCAAGGTGATCGACCGGGCCATCCAGGTGCACGGCGGCGGCGGCGTGAGCGACGACTTCCCGCTGGCGATGTGGTACGCACACATGCGTACGCTGCGTCTCGCGGACGGGCCCGACGAGGTGCACAAGATGACCATCGCGCGTCGCGAGTACCGGCGGCGCAGCCCCGAGTGGGGCAAGAAGAAGTAGAACGGCCGGACGAAGGAGACGCGATGCAGGATGCGAGCGACGGCAGCGTGACCGAGGGACTGGACCCGCAGGCCATGTCGAGCTGGCTCGAGGGCCTGGGGATCGGCTTCGAGCCGCCCGTGACCTTCGAGCGGGTGGGCCTGGGCCAGTCCAACCTCACCTACCTCGCGACGGATGCGAAGGGGGAGCGGCTCGTCCTGCGGCGGCCGCCCCTGGGTGAGCTGCTCGCCTCCGCGCACGACGTGGCGCGGGAGCACCGCATCCTCTCGGCGCTGCAGGGGAGCGATGTCCCCCTGCCGGTCGTGCACGGGCTGTGCGAGGACCCGGCCGTCACGGACGTGCCCGTGCTCGTCGTCTCCTTCGTCGAGGGCGCGGTCCTCGACGACCGCGCCGACGCCGAGGAGCTCACGCCACCGGCCCGCCACCGCGTCGGGTTCTCCCTCGTCGAGACCCTCGGGCACATCCACGCGGTCGACCTCGAGGAGGTCGGCCTGTCGGACCTGGCCAGCCACAAGCCCTACGGCGCCCGGCAGCTGCGCCGGTGGTCCCGTCAGTGGGACCTGTCCAAGACGCGTGAGCTGCCCGAGCTCGAGCGGCTCACGGAGCGGCTCGCCGCGCTCGACCCCGGGCCGGGCGAGATCACCCTCGTCCACGGGGACAGCCACCTGCGCAACGTGATCATCGACCCGCAGGAGGCCGACGTGCGCGCCATCCTCGACTGGGAGCTGTGCACGCTCGGGGACCCGCTCGCCGACCTCGGCACCCTCCTGGCCTACTGGCCGCAGCCCGGGGACCCACCGTCGAGGCGCTTCGACGCCTCGATGGTCCCGGGCTTCGCCACGCGCTCTGAGCTCGTCGAGCACTACGCGCAGGTCACCGGTCGGGACGTCTCGGCAGTACCCTTCTGGAACGCGCTCGGCCTGTGGAAGCTGGCGATCATCCTCGAGGGGGTGCGTCGCCGGCAGCAGGACGACCCGCGCAACCTGACCGCCGCCGGGGCCATCCCGGCCTCGGCGGTCGACGAGATCGTCGTGTGCGGGCACAGCGTCCTGGACCGGGAAGACTGAGGTGACCGCCATGGCGAGTCAGAGCGAGAGCGCTCCCACCGAGGCCCCCGCCCTCGTCGACCCCCAGAAGCTGGGCACGCAGCCGCAGACGGCCCGTGGCCAGCGCACCCGCGCCGCGCTGATCGCCGCGGCCCGCACGGTCTTCGAGCGGGACGGATACGTCGACTCGCGGCTGGTCGACATCGCGGCCGAGGCGAAGTGCTCGATCGGCAGCTTCTACACGTGGTTCGACAGCAAGGACGAGGTCTTCGCCGCGGTCCTGCACGAGGCCCAGAGCGAGATGCTCCACCCCGGCACGGGGCGCATGGAGAGCGTGGACGACCCCGTGGAGATCATCGGGGCGAGCAACCGCGCCTACTTCGAGGCCTACCGACGCAATGCCCGGCTCAACCAGCTGCTCCTGCAGGTGGCCGCGGTGGACCCGCGGTTCCGGCAGATGCGGCAGGCGCGCGCCGATGCCTTCGTCACCCGCAACGCCCGCGCCATCGCCGACCTGCAGCGGCGGGGCCTGGCCGACCGCAAGATCGATGCCAAGCTCGCCGCGATGGCGCTGTCCGGGATGATCTCGCGACTGGCGCAGGACGTCTTCATCGGCGACTACGCACCCGAGCCCGTCGACGACCTGGTCGAGGCGGCGACCCGGATGTGGACCAACGCCCTGGGCCTGACCACGCCGGAGCTGCGCGCCGACTGACCTGGCCCCACGTGCCCCCCGAATATCGGGTCACCCGATAAACCCCCGCTCCGCAAGGGTTCGAGACCCTTGCGGAGCGGGGGTTTGTCATGCAGAGCCGGGCGAAGGGGGGATCACCGGGCGATGGTGACCCCACCGTCGACGGTCAGGGTGGTGCCGACGACGTAGTCCCCGGCGGCGGAAGCGAGGTAGACGGCCGCGGCGGCCATGTCCTCCGGGCGGCCGATGCGACCGGAGGGGATGTGGGCGCTGACCTCCTCGGAGTTGTCGCGGGCGTCCTTGTTCATGTTCGAGGCGAAGGCCCCCGGCGCGATGGCGCTGACGACGATCCCCTCCGGGGCCAGTCGCACACCCATCCGCTTGGTGAGGTGGATGATCCCCGCCTTGCTCGCGTGGTACGAGTACGTCTCCAGCGGGTTGAGGGAGAGGCCGTCGATCGAGCCGATGTTGATCACCTTGGCCAGGTGTCCGCCGCGCTCGTGGCCGGCGAGGAGGAGGTCCTTGGCGGCCTGGGTGAGGAAGAACGGCGTCTTGACGTTGAGGTCCATGACCTTGTCCCACCCGTCCTCGGGGAACTCGTCGAAGGGCGCACCCCAGGCCGCACCGGCGTTGTTGACGAGGATGTCGAGGTGGTCCTCGTGCGTGCGGAAGGCCTCGAGCAGCGCGGCGATGCCGTCGGTGGTGGAGACGTCGACCGGGAGCGCCACGCAGCGGCCCTGCCCGTACTGCTCCGACAGCTCGGCCGCGGTGGCCTCGCAGGCCTCGGCCTTGCGGGCGGTGATGTAGACCCGGGCGCCCTGGCAGAGCAGGCCCTCGGCGATCATCCGGCCGATGCCGCGGGAGCCGCCGGTCACGAGGGCGACGCGGCCGTCGAGGGAGAAGAGGGAGGGGATGTCCATGTGCAGGTCCTTGCGTCGGAGGGGGTGCGTTGGGCCGACAGTAGCGATACTTGAATTCCGATTCAAGATATAGTTGAGGTCGGATTCATGTTGTGGGAGGGTGACGGCGACCGTCCATCCCACCATCGGCAGGAGTTCCCATGAGCTGGTCGTCGCAGGAAGTACGTCTGGCCCAGCGGCCGCAGGGTCGACCCGATGCGAGCACGTGGCAGCTCGCCACGACCGAGGTCCCCGAGCCCGGCCCGGGTGAGTTCGTCGTGCGCATCGACCTGATCTCCCTCGACCCGGCGATGCGCGGCTGGCTCAACGACGTGCGCTCCTACGTGCCGCCCGTCGGCATCGGCGAGGTCATGCGCGCCTTCGCGGCCGGGGAGGTCATCGCCTCCGAGCACGCGGACTTCGCGGTCGGTGACGCGGTCAGCGGCACCTTCGGCGTGCGCGAGCACGTGCTCTCCGACGGGAAGGGGGTGACGAAGCTCGACCTCGACGTCGCCCCGATGGCGACCTGGCTCGGTGCGCTCGGGATGCCCGGCATGACGGCCTACTTCGGTCTCGAGGACGTCGGTCGCGCGCAGCCGGGGGAGACCGTGCTCGTCTCGGCCGCTGCCGGTGCGGTCGGCAGCGTCGTCGCCCAGCTCGCCAAGGCGAAGGGGTGCCGCGTGATCGGCGTCGCCGGCGGGCCGGACAAGGTCGCCTGGCTGCGTGACCTCGGGCTGGACGAGGTCATCGACCGCAAGGAGGGCGACCTGCTGCGCCAGGTGCGTCGTGCAGCGCCCGACGGCGTGGACGTGTACTTCGACAACGTGGGTGGCGAGCTGCTCGACGCCGCCCTGGCCAACCTCGCCCGTGGCGCCCGCATCGCGATCTGCGGTGCCATCTCCACCTACAACGACGAGACGCTGGCGGAGGGGCCGCGTCGGTACATGGCCCTCCTCGTCTTCCGCGCGAGCATGCAGGGCTTCCTCGTCATGGACTACCTCGACCGCTACCCCGAGGGCATCGCGGCGATCTCGAAGCTGATCGAGCAGGACCGCCTCGTCGCCACCGAGACGGTGCTCGAGGGTGGCGTCGCCGGCTTCCCCGACGCGCTGCTCGGACTCTTCGACGGGGTCAACACCGGCAAGCTGCTCCTCAAGGTCTGACCCAAGAGGCTTCGAGGCGCCCATGCAGAGCATGGGACCCAGCCCGCAGGCGGCCTCGCACCTCAGCCAGCGTCCAACGAAAGGTTTCCCTGTGCGCGCCATCCACATCTCCTCCCTCGACGGGCCCGACGCGGTCGAGCTCGTCGACGTCCCGGAGCCGTCCGACGACTCCCTGGTGACGATCGCGGTCAAGGCGGCCGGCGTCGCCTTCCCGGAGCTGCTCCAGACCCGGGGCCTGTACCAGATGAAGCCCGACCTCCCCTTCGTCCCGGGGGCGGAGGTCGCCGGTGTCGTCGAGAGCGCTCCCGAGGGGAGCGGCTTCGCGCCGGGGGACCGCGTGGCGGCGCTCACGCTGCTCGGGGGCTTCGCGGAGAAGGCGCAGGCCCGCCCGGACCTCACCTTCGCCCTGCCGGACAACGTCGCCTTCGAGGAGGCGGCGTCCTTCACCTTCAACTACGCGACCGTCTACTTCGCGCTCGTCGAGCGCGGTGGCCTCGCGGAGGGGGAGAGCGTCCTCGTCCACGGCGCGGCCGGCGGCATCGGGACGGCGGCCATCCAGATGGCCAAGGCCTTCGGTGCCGGTCGCGTGATCGGGGTGGTCTCCACCGAGGCGAAGGGGGAGGTGGCGCGTGCCGCGGGGGCCGACGAGGTCGTCCTCGCCGACGACTTCCTCGCGACGATCGGGAAGTCCTCCGTCGACGTCGTCGTGGACCCGGTGGGCGGGGACCGGTTCACCGACTCCCTCCGCGCGCTCAAGGAGCACGGCCGGCTGCTCGTCATCGGCTTCACCGCCGGGGAGATCCCCACCGTCAAGGTCAACCGGCTGCTGCTGAACAACGTCGCGGTCGTCGGGGTCGGCTGGGGCGCGTTCGCCATGAGCCGTCCGGGCCACGTGCAGAAGGAGTGGGAGGCCATGCTCCCGCACCTGCGCAGCGGTGCCCTGCGGCCGGTCGTCGGATCCACCCACGCGCTCGAGGCCGCGGCGACAGCGCTGACCTCCCTCGAGGGCCGCACGGTCACCGGCAAGGTCGTCCTGGTGCCATGACCCGCGCAGGACTGCCATCAGCGGAGGAGGTCGCGCAGCTCCCCGAGGTCTGCCGCACGGTCGCCGGCCCGGAGTGGGAGGACGGCAACGGTCACGTCAACGTCCAGCACTTCTACGGCTTCCACATCCTGGCGGCGGAGGGGGCGTTGCGCCGGATCGGTGTCGACGAGGAGTACCGCACGCTGCGGCGCCGCGGGGTCTTCAGCATGGAGCAGCACCTGCGCTTCCACGACGAGGTGCACGTCGGCGAGGAGATCTCGGGCCACGTGCGGTGGCTGGACCGTGGCGAGAAGGTCTTCCATGGGATCTCCGTCGTGGTCAACCACTCGACCGGTCGGATCGCAAACACCCTCGAGGTCCTCGAGGGGCACGTCGACCTCGTCAGCCGCCGACTGGCTCCCTTCCCCGACGACCTCGCGGAGGCGATCGACGCCGAGGTGGCCCGCCATCGCGCGCTGCCGTGGCAGCTGCCGCTCGCGGGTGCGATGGGTGTGCGCCGCTGACGCGCCCCCCTTCCCCCGCTCGCAAGAGCCTAAGCAGTTGCGAACGGGGGGCGGCCGGGGTGTCGCAGGAGCCTAAGCAGTTGCGAACCGGGGGCCGGCTCAGACGCTGAAGCGACCGATCGAGTTGGCGATGAGGATCGGCTTGTCGATGCCGTCCGCCTCGACGGTCAGCTTGGTGACGACGTTGACCTGGCCGGGGGCGGTCTCCTCGACCGAGGTCACCTCCGCGCGCATCCGGATGCGCGAGTCCACGGGCAGCGGGTGGAGGAAGCGGATCCGGTCGTAGCCGTAGTTGAGGCTGTGCGTGAAGCCGTCGAAGGCCATCAGCTCCTCGAAGAAGGCCGGTGTGCGCGACAGGCTGTAGAGGCCGTGCGCGATCGTCGAGCCGAAGGGGGAGTCCGCGGCCCTCGCGGGGTCCACGTGGATCCACTGGTGGTCCCCGGTGAGGTCGGCGAAACCGTCGATCGCGGCCTGGTCGACGACGTGCCACCCGGTGGGGCCGAGTTCGACGCCGACGAGGTCCTTGAGTTCCTGCACGGAGGTCGGGCGGTACTGCGCGGTCTGGGTCACGGTGAGCTCCTTCGATCACGAATCGGACGCTCCGAAACTAGTTGAACTTGAAGGCGGGTTCAAGTAGGTTCGGAGCAACCGGACGTCGAGACCACAGGAGTTCTCACATGACCACTGACCAGCAGCGCGTCGCCGTCGTCACCGGCGCGGCACGGGGCATCGGAGCCGGCGTCGCCCGCCGCCTCGCCGCGGACGGGATGGCCGTCGCCGTCCTCGACCTCGACGAGTCGGCCTGCGCGACCGTCGTCGACGACATCACCGCGGCCGGGGGCCGGGCCCTCGCCGTGGGCGCGGACGTCTCCGACCCCGAGCAGGTCGAGGCCGCGGTCCGTCGCATCGCCGAGGAGCTCGGGGCTCCCACGGTCCTGGTCAACAACGCCGGCATCATCCGCGACAACCTGCTGTTCAGGATGAGCGTCGAGGACTGGGACTCCGTCATGGCGGTGCACCTGCGCGGCGCCTTCCTCATGACCAAGGCCTGCCAGGCCCACATGACCCAGGCGAAGTACGGCCGGATCATCAACCTCTCGTCCACGTCCGCCCAGGGCAACCGTGGGCAGGTCAACTACTCCGCGGCCAAGGCCGGCATGCAGGGCTTCACCAAGACCCTGGCCATCGAGCTCGGGAAGTTCGGGGTCACCGCGAACGCGATCGCCCCCGGGTTCATCGAGACCGAGATGACCGCGGAGACCGCGGCCCGGATCGGCATCAGCTTCGACGACCTCAAGGCCAACGCCTCGGCGCGAGCCGCGGTCGCCCGCACCGGCAGGCCGGAGGACATCGCCCACGCCGTCTCCTTCTTCGCCAGTGAGGGCGCCGGCTTCACCACCGGCCAGGTCCTCTACGTCGCCGGCGGGCCCTGCGACTGATGGCGCCCGCGATGCAGATCAAGGACACCGTCGCCGTCGTCACCGGAGCCGCCGGGGGCATCGGCGCGGCTCTGGCCGAGGCACTCCTGGCGGGAGGCGCCCGGGTCGTCGTCTCGGACGTCGACGAGCAGCGCCTCGCCGGGACGGCCGAGCGGCTGGGGGCGGTCGCCGTCGCGGGTGACGCCTCCAGCGACGCCGACATCGCCGCGATGATCGCGGCTGCCGAGGAGCACTTCGGCCCGGTCGACCTCTTCTTCGCCAATGCCGGTGTCGGCGACGGTTCCGGCCTGGCGGCGGACGACGAGCAGTGGCAGCGGGCGCTCGACGTCAACCTCCTCGCCCACGTGCGTGCCGCCCGCCAGCTCGTGCCCGGCTGGGTCGAGCGGGGGAGGGGCTACTTCGTCTCCACCGCCTCGGCCGCCGGGCTGCTCACGCAGATCGGTTCGGCCACCTACTCGGCGTCCAAGCACGGTGCCGTCGGTTTCGCCGAGTGGCTCGCGGTGACCTACGGCGACGACGGCGTCGGCGTCAGCTGCCTGTGCCCGATGGGGGTCGACACCGACATGCTCCGGTCCGGGATGACCTCGGCGGGTGGCGAAGGGGGGAAGGTCGCCGCCGCGGCGGTGACCAGCGCCGGTGAGGTGCTCGCCCCCGGTGACGTGGCCGAGCAGGTCCTCCGGGCCGTCGAGGAGGGCACCTTCCTCATCACCCCGCACGCCGACGTGCGCGAGTTCCTCCGACGCAAGGTCGACGACCACGACCGGTGGATCCGCGGGATGCAGCGCTACCAGCGACAGCTGAAGGAGAACTCGTGATGGACAACACCGTCCGACTGGTCTGGACCTGGGCCGAGCAGACCCCCGATGCCCTCGCCCTGCGCGAGGGTGACCGGTCGTGGACCTACGCGCAGCTGCGCGACGGGGTCCGCGGCGCCATGGCCGAGCTGGCCACACGCGGCGTGGGCCGCGGTGACCGGGTGCTCGTCGTCCTCCCGACGAGTGCCGAGTTCGTCCTGACCTACCACGCGGTCCTCGCGCTCGGCGCGACCGCCGTGACCGTCAACCCGCTGTGCACCGAGCGGGAGCTGGGCCACTTCGTCGACGACGCCGGGTGCTCGTTCGCCCTGGGCTGGCAGGAGGACGCCGCCGCGGTCGCGGCCACCGCCGAGTCCGCCGGCATCCCGCTGTGGCTGCTCGGGCCGGGCGGCGTCACACCCGGTGGGGACGTCGAGCCCGCCGACGTCGCGAGCGACGACGCCGCGGTCCTGCTCTACACCTCGGGCACCACCGGTGCGCCCAAGGGGGCCGTGCTCACCCACGGCAACCTCCTGGCCTGCGGTGCGGCACTGGCCGAGGCGCTCGACCAGACGCCGGACGACCGGATGGGCACCGCCCTCCCCCTCTTCCACGTCTTCGGCCAGGCGGCGGTGATGCTCACCTGCTTCACCATCGGCGCCTCGCTCTCCCTGCAGCGCCCCTTCGACGCCGCGGCGCTGCTGCGGATGGCGGCGGACCAGCGGCTGACCGGGCTCGCGGGCGTGCCGACGATGTGGAACGCGATGCTCCACGCCGAGACGGACGTCACCGCGGAGGACCTCGCCGACCTGCGGCTGGCCTGCTCGGGTGGCGCTGCGCTCCCCCTCGAGGTGTCCAAGGCCTTCAAGGACCGGTTCGGGGCGCTCGTCCTCGACGGCTACGGCCTGAGCGAGACGGCGGGCGCCTCGACGTTCAACCGTGCGAAGCACCCGCGCAAGGAGATGAGCGTGGGCCGTGCCCTCCCGGGCAGCAAGCTCGCCATCCTCGACGAGGACCGGAAGCCGCTGGCGCCGGGTGAGGTCGGAGAGGTCGCCATCAGCGGGCCCTTCGTCATGCGGGAGTACTGGAACCGACCCGAGGCGACCGAGGCGGTCCGGCACGGCGAGTGGTTCCTCACCGGCGACATCGGGCGGATGGACGAGGACGGCGACCTGTGGATCGTCGACCGCAAGAAGGACCTGGTCATCCGTGGCGGGTTCAACGTCTACCCGCGCGAGGTCGAGGAGGTGCTCTACGGGCACCCGGACATCCGGGAGGTGGCCGTCGTGGGGGTGCCCGACGCGCGACTCGGCGAGGAGATCGCCGCGGTGATCTCGCCGCAGCCGGGCGTCCACATCGACCCGACCGAGCTGCGCGCCTGGCTGGAGAAGCGGGTCGCCGCCTACAAGGTCCCGCGCATCTACCAGCTCGTCGAGGAGCTGCCGAAGGGCGCGACCGGCAAGATCCTCAAGCGGGGGATCGACCGGGAGTCCGTCTCCGCCTCCGGTGACCGCCCGTCCCGGGCCGCCACCTCCACCCACTGACGAAGGGAGCGAGACGTGGACTTCGCACCGGACCCGAGGACCCTCGAGCTGCGCGAGCAGCTCACCGCCTTCATGGACGAGCACGTCTACCCGATCGAGGCGACCTACCAGGAGCAGCTCGACGACGCTCCCGACCGGTGGTCGCCGCCTCCGGTCATCGAGCAGGCCAAGGAGGCCGCCCGCACCCAGGGGCTGTGGAACCTCTTCCTCCCCGGGCAGGACGGCGCCGGCCTGACCAACCTCCAGTACGCGCCCCTGTGCGAGGTCCTGGGGCGCAGCCTGCACATCGCCCCCGTCGCCACGAACTGCGCAGCACCGGACACCGGCAACATGGAGGTGCTGCACATGTTCGGCACCCCGGAGCAGAAGGAGCAGTGGCTGCGGCCACTGCTCGACGGCGAGATCCGCTCGGCCTTCGCCATGACCGAGCCGCGGGTGGCCAGCTCCGACGCCACCAACATCGAGACCTCGATCGTGCGCGACGGTGACGAGTACGTCATCAACGGCCGCAAGTGGTACATCTCCGGCGCGATGAATCCCAACGCCAAGGTCCTCATCGTCATGGGCAAGACCGACCCGTCCGCGGACCGGCACCGCCAGCAGTCGATGATCCTCGTGCCGCGGGACACCCCCGGTGTCGACGTGCGCCGCGGCATGAAGGTCTTCGGATACGACGACCGCGACCACGGCGGGCACGCGGAGATCGACTTCACCGACGTGCGCGTCCCCGTCGGCAACCTCATCGGCGAGGAGGGCGGCGGCTTCGCCATCGCCCAGGCCCGCCTCGGTCCGGGGCGCATCCACCACTGCATGCGTCTGATCGGCATCGCCGAGCGATCCCTCGAGCTGATGGTCGCGCGTGCGTCCGAGCGCGTGGCCTTCGGCAAGCCCCTGTCCGAGCAGGGCGTCGTCCGCGACTGGATCGCCGAGTCCCGGGTGCGCATCGAGCAGCTGCGGCTGCTCACCCTCAAGGCGGCCTGGCTCATGGACACGGTGGGCAACAAGGGCGCCCACACCGAGATCCAGGCGATCAAGATCGCCGCGCCGAGCACCGTGGAGTGGATCCTCGACAAGGCCGTCCAGGTGCACGGGGCCGGTGGGCTCAGCCAGGATTTCCCGGTCGCGGAGTGGTACGCCCAGGTGCGCACCCTGCGCTTCGCCGACGGGCCCGACGAGGTCCACAAGAACGCCCTTGCCCGACACGAGATCCGGAGGCTGAGCACACGTGCCTGATCAGCAGCAGAGTCCTGACCTGCAGCAGCGGGTCGACGAGCTCCTCGCGAGCCACGACCCCGCGACGACACCCCCTGCCAGTTTCCTCGGCGCCCAGTACGACGCAGGCCTCGCCTGGGTCCACTTTCCCGAGGGCCTGGGCGGACTGGGCCTCTCCCGGGGCCGCCAGACCGAGATCGACGAGCGGCTCGAGGCCGCCGGCGCGCCGCGACCCGACTTCGGGCGCAACTCGATCGGTCTGGGCATGGCCGCACCGACGATGGTGGCCTTCGGCACCGAGGAGATGCAGCAGCGCTACCTGCGTCCGCTGTTCACCTGCACCGACATCTGGTGCCAGCTCTTCAGCGAGCCCGGGGCCGGCTCCGACCTGGCGGCCGTCGCGACCCGCGCCGTCCCCGACGGTGACGAGTGGGTCGTCGACGGGCAGAAGGTGTGGACCTCCGGGGCGCACAACGCCGACTACGCCATCCTCGTGGCCCGTACCGACACCTCGGTCCCCAAGCACGCCGGGCTGACCTACTTCGTCGTCGACATGACCGACCCCGGGATCGAGGTCCGCCCCCTTCGCCAGATCACGGGCGAGGCCGAGTTCAACGAGGTCTTCCTCACCGGGGTGCGCATCCACGACCGCAACCGCGTCGGTGCCGTCGGTGAGGGGTGGAAGGTCGCGACGACGACGCTGAACAACGAGCGCGTCGCCATCGGCGCCGGCAACGATCGCGAGGCCGGGCAGATCGGGCTGGTGACCGAGCGCTGGCGCCGCGACCCCTCCGTGCGCACCGCCGGCAACCACAGCGAGCTGATGCAGTGGTGGGTCGAGACGGAGGTGACCCGGCTCGCCGGGGAGCGCCTGCGCCAGGGCCTCGAGGTCGGCCAGCCCGGCCCGGAGAGCTCGGCGATGAAGCTCGCCTTCGCCCACCAGGCGCAGCAGGTGGCCGGGTTCGCGCTCGAGCTCGCGCCCGAGGAGGGGCTGACGTACCACGACTGGACCATGGTGCGCCCCGAGGGCGGCTCCTTCCTCGGCCACGGCCCGGGCTTCCGTTACCTGCGGGCGAAGGGCAACTCCATCGAGGGTGGCACCAGCGAGATCATGCGCAACATCATCGCCGAGCGCGTGCTCGGCCTCCCCCCGGAACACCGCCCCGACAAGGGCATCCCCTTCAAGGACGTGCCGCGATGACCGACATGCTCTACACCGACGTCGAGGAGTCCCTGCGATCCAGCGTCCGGTCCACCCTCCAGCGCTCCCTCGACGAGGGACTGCCCGCCCGCCTCTACGACGAGCCGGGTACCGACACCAGCGGGATCTGGCAGGCGCTCGCCGGCCAGATCGGCCTGGCCGGTCTGCTCGTCCCTGAGTCGCTCGGCGGCGTCGGCGCCGGCCCGCGCGAGGCGGCCGTCGTCCTCGAGGAGCTCGGGCGCACCGTCGCTCCGACACCGTTCCTCACCAGCGCCGTCATCGCCACGAGCGCGCTCCTGGCCGCCGGCGACGAGGCACACCTGCCCGCCCTGGCCTCCGGTGAGCGCACCGCGGCGCTCGTCCTGCCGTGGACGGCGCGTCGCGGCGCGTGGTCACCGGTGCGGGGGAGTGCCGAGCCGGTCGCCGGGGCACTGGCCGCCGACCTCTTCGTCGTGCCGACCGCGGGCGAAGGGGGAGTGACCTCCCTTCGCGCGTACGAGCGGAGCGACGTCGAGGTGGAGATGATCACCTCGCTCGACATGACCCGCCCGCTCGCCCGTGTCACCGTGCGCGGCGAGGGGGCCGAGATCGCCTCCGGGCCGGAGGCCGAGGCCGCGGTCGACGCGGGCCTGGCCGCCGGTGCCGCGCTCCTGGCGTCCGAGCAGCTCGGGCTGGCGCAGTGGTGCCTCGAGACGACCGTGGAGTACGCGAAGACACGCGTGCAGTTCGCCCGGCCGATCGGCTCCTTCCAGGCGATCAAGCACCGCCTGGCCGACCTCTACCTGCTCCTCGTCAACACCCAGGCCGCCGCCCGGTACGCCGCGGGGACCCTCGCCGACGGCGACCCCGACCAGCACGTCGCCCAGGCCCTCGCCCAGGCGTTCTGCGGCGATGCCGCCGTGCGCGCCGCGGAGGAGGCCCTGCAGCTGCACGGCGGGATCGGCATGACCTGGGAGCACCCGGTGCACACCCGCCTGAAGCGGGCGAAGTCCGACCAGCTGGCCCTCGGCACCCCGGAGCGGCACCGCGCCGACCTCGCCGGGCTCGTCGACCTCCCCGCCCACTGACCACCTCATCACCACACCAGGAGTGACCACCATGCGCGAAGCAGTCATCGTCTCCACCGCCCGCACCCCGATCGGGCGCGCCTACCGCGGCGCCTTCAACGACACCCAGGCCCAGGAGCTCATCGGGCACGCCGTCCGGCACGCCGTCGAGCGCTCCGGCGTCGAGGGCGGCCTGGTCGAGGACGTCATCATCGGCGCCGCCCTCCAGCAGGGCTCGACCGCCATGAACATCGGCCGCCAGGCCGCACTGCGGGCCGGGCTGCCCGTCACCGTCGCCGGCATGTCCGTCGACCGGCAGTGCGCGAGCGGCCTCATGGCCATCGCCACCGCCGCCAAGCAGGTCGTCCTCGACGGCCAGCAGGTCGCCGTTGGCGGCGGCGTCGACTCGATCTCGCTCGTGCAGAACGAGCACATGAACACCCACCGCGCCCAGGACCCGTGGCTCGTCGAGCACGTGCCCGCGACCTACATGTCGATGCTCGAGACCGCGGAGGTGGTCGCCAAGCGCTACGGCGTCTCCCGCGAGCAGCAGGACGAGTACGCCCTGCAGTCGCAGCAGCGGACCGCCGCGGCCCAGGAGTCCGGGGCCTTCGACGACGAGATCGTGCCGCTGCCGTCGACGAAGCTGACCAAGGACAAGACGACCGGCGAGGTCGGCTCGGAGCAGGTCACGCTCGCCAAGGACGAGGGCAACCGTCCCGGGACGGCGATCGAGGACCTCGCCAAGCTGAACCCGGTGCTGGCCAAGGACGGCACCGAGGGTTTCTCGATCACCGCCGGCAACGCCTCCCAGCTGTCCGACGGCGCGTCTGCTGCCGTGGTCATGGAGGCGGAGGAGGCCGCGCGCCGCGGCCTGACCCCCCTCGGTGCCTTTCGCGGGATGGCCGTCGCCGGGGTGGAGCCCGACGAGATGGGCATCGGTCCGGTCCGCGCGGTGCCGAAGCTGCTGAAGCAGCACGGCCTGACCGTCGACGACATCGACCTGTGGGAGCTGAACGAGGCCTTCGCCGTCCAGGCGCTCTACTGCCGTGACCACCTGGGCATCGACCCGGCGAAGTACAACGTCAACGGGGGTGCGATCTCCATCGGCCACCCCTATGGCATGAGCGGCGCGCGGATGGCCGGCCACGTGCTCATCGAGGGCCGGCGTCGTGGCGCCCGGTACGGCGTGGTGACCATGTGCGTCGGTGGTGGCATGGGCGCCGCCGGTCTCTTCGAGATCTTCTGACCGACCCCGCCCGACGCCGGCCCGACCGCCGCACACCACCGAGGAGCCACCGCGTGTCCGTCTACGTCGCCAACCGTGGGGAGATCGCCGTCCGGATCGTCCGGGCCGCGCTGGAGGCGGGGCACGAGGTCGTCGTGGCCGTGACCCGGGCGGAGACGGACTCGCTCGCCGCCCGTCTGGCCACGGGGGTCCACGTCCTGCCCGGTGAGGGCGCGGCTGCCTACCTCGATGCGGAGGTGCTCGTCGCGGGGGCCACCGAGCACGGGTGCACGATGCTGCACCCGGGCTACGGGTTCCTCAGCGAGAGCCCGGTGCTGGCCAGGGCGTGTGCCGGGGCCGGGGTGGTCTTCATCGGGCCGGACGCCGCGCTCCTGGAGCTCTTCGGCGACAAGGGCCGGGCGCGCGAGGCCGCGGTCGGGTCCGGGGTGCCGGTCCTGCCGGCCACCCCGGTCGGGGTCACCGAGGCCGAGGCCGCGGAGTTCGCGGCCGCCCAGCGCCCGGCCGGCGTGATGATCAAGGCGGCCGCCGGCGGGGGCGGCCGCGGGATGCGGGCCGTCCCCGCCGGCGCGTCGCTCACGGAGGCCTGGCAGCGGGCCGGGTCCGAGGCCGGGCGCAGCTTCGGGTCCGCAGACCTGTTCGCGGAGCTGTACGTCGAGCGCGCCCGCCACGTCGAGGTCCAGGTCGCGGCCGACGGCGAAGGGGGCGTCGTCCACCTCGGTGAGCGGGACTGCACCCTCCAGCGCCGCTTCCAGAAGGTGGTCGAGGTGGCCCCGGCGCCGGGACTGCCCCAGGAGGTCCGCACGGCCCTCCACGACGCGGCCGTGCGGCTGCTCGCCGGCCGTGGCTACCGCGGGCTCGCGACCGTCGAGTTCCTCGTCGACGCCGACGACCCGGCTCGCTGGTGGTTCATCGAGGTCAACCCGCGCCTGCAGGTCGAGCACCCGGTGACCGAGCTCGTCACGGGGGTCGACCTCGTCCTGACCCAGCTGCGTCTGGCCGCCGGGGCGTCCCTCGACGACCTCGGTCTGCGCACCCCACCGCCTGTGAGCGGGGCGGCGGTCGAGCTGCGGGTGGCCGCCGAGCGGATCGGCGCGAGCGGTGAGGCGCTGCCTTCCCACGGCGTCGTCGGCAGGCTGACCCTGCCCACCGGGCCGGGAGTGCGCGTCGACACCCACCTCGTCGAGGGGACCCGGGTCGACGGTGCCTTCGACTCCCTCGTGGCCAAGCTCGTCACGCACAGCCACGGCGGCGTCACCGGCGCTCTCCACAAGGCGCGCCGTGCCGCGGTCGAGTGCGAGATCGCGGGGGTGGAGACCAACCTGCCCCTGCTGCGCGAGCTGCTCGAGCACGACGACGTCGCGCGGTGGGCGGTGACGACGCAGTGGTTCGGGCAGTCGGGCCTCTCGCGTGCCGCGTCGGCCGGCGACGCCGGCGACGGCGAGGTCGTCGCCGAGATGGCCGGGACGGTCGTCGCGGTGCTCGTCGAGGAGGGCCAGACGGTCGCCGTGGGTGACCCGCTCGTCGTCCTCGAGGCGATGAAGATGGAGCACCTCGTGCCCGCGCCCGCCTCCGGCGTGGTGACGACCGTGCGTGCCCGTCCCGGAGCGAGCACCGCCCCCGACGACCTGCTCGTGCGGCTGCGCCCCTCGGCGGACCAGTCGGGCGGCGCGGACGCCGTCGAGGGTCCCGACCTCGACGCCGAGCGCAGCGACCTCACCCGGCTGCAGCAGCGGCGCGACCGTCGACTGGACGAGGCGCGGCCCGACGCGGTCGCGAAGCGTCACGGGCGCGGGCAGCGGACCGCGCGGGAGAACATCGCCGACCTCGTCGACGACGGCAGCTTCGTCGAGTACGGCGGCCTCGCGGTCGCGGCGCAGCGGGCCCGACGCAGCGAGGAGGACCTCATCGCGAGCACGCCCGCCGACGGGATCGTCACCGGGATCGGCCGGGTGAGCGCAGCGTCGGCCGGGGGCGAGGACCGCTGCGCGGTGCTGGCCTACGACTACACCGTCCTCGCCGGCACGCAGGGCTACCTCAACCACAAGAAGACCGACCGTCTCCTGGAGACCGCCGAGCAGCAGCGCCTGCCCGTCGTCCTCTTCGCCGAGGGAGGTGGCGGACGTCCCGGGGACACCGACACCACCGTCGCGAGCGGGCTGGACGTGCCCACCTTCGCCACGATGGGCCGGCTGAGCGGACTCGTCCCGACGGTCGGCATCGCCGCCGGCCGGTGCTTCGCTGGCAACGCGGCCCTCCTGGGCTGCTGCGACGTCATCATCGCCACCCGCGACTCGACGATCGGGATGGGCGGACCGGCGATGATCGAGGGCGGCGGCCTGGGTGTCTTCGCGCCCGAGGAGGTCGGGCCGATCGAGGTCCAGGGCAGCAACGGCGTCGTCGACGTCGTGGTGGAGGACGAGGCCGAGGCGGTCGCCGTGGCGCGCCAGTACCTGGGCTACTTCCGGGGCCGGCGCGAGGAGTGGACCGCCGCCGACCAGCGGGCACTGCGCCACGTCGTGCCGGAGAACAGGGTGCGTGCCTACGACGTCCACCGGGCGGTCGAGACGCTCGCCGACGAGGGGTCGGTCCTCGAGCTGCGTTCCGGCTTCGCCCCTGGTGTCATCACCGCGCTCGTGCACATCGAGGGACGGCCGATGGGGCTCGTGGCCAACAACCCGCGCCACCTCGGGGGCGCGATCGACACCCCGGCCGCGGACAAGCTCGCCCGCTTCCTCCAGCTGTGCGACGCGCACGGACTGCCGGTCGTGTCCCTGTGCGACACGCCGGGATTCATGGTCGGACCCGACCACGAGCGGACCGCGACGGTGCGCCACTTCGCGCGTCTCTTCGTCATCGGGGCCCACCTGCGGGTGCCCATCGTCACCGTCGTCCTGCGCAAGGCCTACGGCCTGGGCGCCCAGGCGATGGCGGCGGGCAGCTTCCGGCGGCCGGCGGCCACCCTCGCCTGGCCCACGGGCGAGGTCGGGGGGATGGGACTCGAGGGCGCTGTGCGCCTCGGCTTCCGCCGTGAGCTCGACGCGGTCACCGACCCGGTCGAGCGCCGCGCGCTGGAGCAGCGGCTCCTCGACGACCTGTACGAGCGAGGGCGGGCGGTCAACGCCGCCGCCGTCGTCGAGCTCGACGACGTGATCGACCCGGTGGACACCCGGCAGTGGATCCTCACCGCGATGTCGTCGTCGCCGCCCGCGGACGTGCCGTCGCGGTACGTCGACACCTGGTGAGCAAGGAGCGAGCAGTGGAGTACACCCAGCACCTCGAGGAGGTCCGGCGGCGGCAGGAGCGGGTCCGTCCCGCGGACACGCCCCGGGACGTCGTGCACCCCCTCGGGGAGCTCACCGTGCCGGAGTACGTCGACGCCTGGGCGCAGCGCCGGCCGGGACGGGCGGCCGTGGTCCACGACGACGTCGTCATCGACTACCGGGAGCTCGCGGACCGGCAGGCCCGGTGGGCCGGCTGGCTGCGGGCGAAGGGGGTCGCCCCCGGCGAGCGCGTCGGCGTCCACCTGGGCAACGTCCCGGAATTCGTCGTCGCCTTCCTCGGCTCGCTGCGGGCCGGGTGCGTCCACGTGCCGGTCAACCCGATGTTCCGGCACGCCGAGCTCGTCCACGAGCTCGCGGACTCCGGCGCGAGCGTCGTCGTGACGAGCGCGGCGCTGGCGCAGCGGCTCTGCGACACGGCGGCCGAGACCGAGGTGCGCACGGTCGTGGTCCTCGCCGGCGAGCGGGACCCCCTTCCCGTCGTCGAGGGTGTCGAGGTGGTGCGCTGGAGCGACACCCTGGCCGCGGAGCCGCTCCGCGAGCCGGCCCGTGACCTCGACGCGCTCGCCGCCCTCAACTACACGGGCGGGACGACCGGTCTGCCCAAGGGGTGCGAGCACACCCAACGGCACATGGTCTACACGGCGGTGAGTGCCTCGGGGGCCAACGGGCTGGACGGCACCGATGTCGTCTCGCTGTGCTTCATCCCCGTCTTCTGGATCGCCGGGGAGGACCTGGGCATCCTCATCCCGCTCGTCATGGGCGGGACGACGGTGCTGCTCGAGCGGTGGGACGCGGCCACGGTGGTCGATCTCGTCGAGCGCCACCGGGTGACGATGACCGCCGCGACCGTGGAGAGCTATCTCGGCATCCTCGAGGTGCCGGGGGTCGCGGAGCGTGATCTCAGCTCCTTCACCGCGCCCATGGCGATGTCCTTCATCCGCAAGCTCACCCCCGAGATCCGTCGCGCGTGGTCGCAGGTGGTCGGCGCGGGGTCGGTGCTGCGCGAGGGGTCCTACGGGATGACCGAGAGCCACACCGTCGACGTCGTCCCCCACGGCCTCCACGAGGGCGACCACGACCTGCTCAGCGAGCCGGTCTTCTGCGGGTTGCCCGTGCCCGGCACCGACGTGGTCGTCGTCGACCCGGTGACCACGGAGCCGATGGCCTTCGGCGAGGCGGGGGAGATCCTCCTGCGCAGCCCGTCGATCATGACCGGTTACTGGCGCAACCCCGCAGCGACCGCCGAGCAGCTGCGCGACGGGTGGCTGCACACGGGGGACACCGGGTACCTCGACGAGGACGGCTGCCTGCACTACCTGGCCCGGACCAAGGAGATGATCAAGGTCAAGGGCATGAGCGTCTTCCCGGCCGAGGTGGAGACGATGCTCGCCCGCCACCCGGCGCTCGACTCGGTCGCCGTGGTCCCCGCCGACGACGAGATCACCGGGCAACGGCCGGTCGCCTTCGTCAGCCTGCGTGACGGGTCGTCGGTCACCGCTGACGAGCTGGAGGAGTGGGCGCGCGGCCAGATGGCCGGCTACAAGGTCCCGCTCGTCGAGGTGCTCGCGCAGTTCCCGCTCACCGACACCGGCAAGGTCCGCAAGGCGGAGCTGCTCGGACGCGCAGAGGCGCTCGTGACCCGTTCCTGACGCCCGGCCTGCACCCCTCGTGACGGACGGGCCGCGCCACCCGCCGCACGGCGGCGCCGCCCGCGTCTCACCGCCGAACGTGACCCTTGACACGGGGACGCGCCGACCTCAACATGAACCCGAATCAGCATTCAACTAAGGAGACTCCATGACATCACCGACAACGACGTCGGACATGGTGCACGCACGGGCGACGCGGAAGGCCTTCCTGCGTCTGGTGCCCCTGCTGATGGCGGCCTACTTCATGGCCTTCGTCGACCGCACCAACGTCGGGCTGGCGAAGACCTCGCTCGAGGTCGACGCGGGGATCGACGCCGCGGCCTACGGCCTCGGCGCAGGGCTGTTCTTCATCACCTACGCGGCGCTCGAGGTGCCGAGCAACCTGCTGCTGCACCGGATCGGGGCGAAGGTCTGGATCAGCCGCATCGCCGTGACCTGGGGCCTGATCACCATGGCGATGATGTTCATCTCCAGCCCGGCGGTCTTCTACGTGCTCCGGCTCCTGCTCGGTGCCGCCGAGGCCGGTCTGTACCCGGGGATCATGTACCTCATCACCACGTGGTTCGCGCAGAAGGACCGGGCCACGGTCGTCGGCCTGATCCTCACCGCGTCCTCGGTGGCCTTCATCGTCGCCAACCCGATCGGCGGCGCGCTGATGAAGATGGACGGCATCGGTGGTCTCCACGGCTGGCAGTGGCTCTTCGTCCTCGAGGGCATCCCCACGGTCCTGCTCGGTGTGCTGATCTTCTTCCTCCTGCCGAACTCGCCGCAGACGGCGCCGTGGCTCGACGCCGAGGAGGCGGCCGAGCTGACCCGGCGGGCCGTGGGTGAGGAGGCCCACGTCGAGGCCCGCCCCGGGGCGATCGTGCGCAACGCGATGGCCAAGCCCTTCCTGCTCACCATCGCCGCGATCTACTTCATGAACCAGATCGCGACCTACGGCGTGATCTTCTTCGTGCCATCGATCGTCGAGGCGATGGACGTGACCGACAGCTTCATGATCGGGCTGATCTCGGGCGTGGTCGGGATCGGTGCCGTCATCGGCGTCATCGTCGTCCCACGGGTGCTCAAGAAGGACCCGGGCAGCGAGGTGCGGCTCATCGGCATCACCACGGCAGCGGCCATCGTGAGCGCCGTGGCCTTCATCGTCGTGACCGACCCCGTGGCGCAGATGATCATCCTCAGCCTGACGATGCTCTTCATCGTCGGAGTCCAGCCGCTGTACTGGTCGGTCCTCATGGCCCGGCTCGGTGGGGTCGCGGCGGCCGCCGGCCTGGCCTTCGTCAACACGATCGGTCTCACGGGCGCATTCGTCGGGCCCTACGCATTCGGCCTGTCGGAGAAGGCGACCGGATCGCCCTCCTCGGGACTGTGGGTGCTCGTCGCGGCGACCGCGCTCGGCCTGCTGCTCGTACCGGTGCTGCGGCGGCGGCTGGCCACTCACGACCGGGAGCACGCGCTGCGCCCGGTCGAGGAGAGCGTGCCCAGCCCCACCTGAGCCACCCATGACGAAGGGGGGTCCCCACCGCCGGTGGGGACCCCCCTTCGTCCTGTCGTCAGCGGTAGTTGGTGAACTGCAGCGCCACCTCGAGGTCCTTTCCCTTGAGCAGGGAGATGACCTCTTGCAGGTCGTCGCGCGACTTGCCGGTCACGCGCAGCTCGTCGCCCTGGATCTGCGGCTTGATGCCCTTGGGTCCCTCGTCGCGGATGATCTTGGAGATCTTCTTCGCGTTGTCCTGGTCGATGCCCTCCTTGGTCGGCCCCGCGAGGACGTACTCCTTGCCGGAGGCCTGCGGCTCCTTGTCGCCGAAGTCGATGTTCTTCAGCGAGACGCCGCGCCGGACCAGCTTGGACTCGAAGACGTCGAGCACGGCGAGGACGCGGTCGGCGCTGTTGGCCTTGATGACGACGTTCTCCCCGCTCCACTCGATCGAGGCGCCGACCCCCTTGAAGTCGTAGCGCTGGGAGACCTCCTTGGCGGTCTGGTTGAGCGCGTTGTCGACCTCCTGCCGGTCGACCTTGCTGACGATGTCGAAGCTGCTGCTGGCCATGTCCTGGGATTCCTCTCGGGTCGGATTGTTCCGTGACCGGGTTGGCTTGCTATCGTTCCATGCGCACACGGCAGGTTGTCCGAGTGGCCAATGGAAACGGACTGTAAATCCGTCGGGTTATCCCTACGCAGGTTCGAATCCTGCACCTGCCACCCAGTGCACGAAGGCCCCCGGGAGGACTCCCGGGGGCCTTCGTCATGTCCGGGCCGCTGCGGCGCGGGGCGCTGCGTCAGTTGGCGATGCCTCCGCACAGCACGGGCATGGTCGCCTCGAAGGGGATGCCGGAGCCGGGCGCGAGGGGGGCCTCGCCGGCGCCGTCGAGGTCATAGGTGCCGCTGCCGTTGACGTCGACGCCGTGGACGACGGCCTGGACCGTGTCGGCGTTGGCCAGCGCGGAGTCGTTGCGGAAGGTCCGGCTGTACTCCAGGTGGCCGTCGTCGTCCGCGACGGCGAAGCGATCCAGCGCCAGGGCGCTGGCGGCGGTGGTGTCGCCCGACGTCGTCAGCGACGCGAGGATCCCGCCGTAGAAGGGGGCGCCCTCCGGCACGGAGACGAAGCCGTCGGCGTCGGCGTCGGCCTCCGGGCCCGGGCAGGCCATGTCGGTGGCCGGGCCGTCGACGCCGTGCAGGTGCATGGCGTGGGGGAGGCCGGGGGACAGCCCGTCGGCGGTGATCTGGACCCGCACCTTGCCGTTGGGCAAGGAGGTGATCCGGGTGGACCCCTCCGCCGCGGCGCCGGGCACGTCCGAGGACTGGACGGCGGACAGGTCGTAGGCATAGGTGCCGACCTTGTCGGAGGGATTGGTGTCGTGCGCGGCGACGGCTGCGCCCGAGGCGGCGAAGGTCGAGGCGGCGACCACGACGGCCACACTCAAGGGACGGAACTTCATGGCGGACTCCTTTGTCGCTGGCCCGGGGCTCGGACCGCTACCCCCAGTTCGTCGCGGACGGACCGTGCGGATTGGCCCACCGGCGGGCAGGCGTCCCGGGTCGACCGGGCGAGGGTCGGGGTCGTCGGGCACGATGCGGGCATGGACGTCATCGTGGGAG
Organism: Janibacter sp. DB-40; assembly: GCF_029510815.1. Lineage (NCBI taxonomy): Bacteria > Bacillati > Actinomycetota > Actinomycetes > Micrococcales > Intrasporangiaceae > Janibacter > Janibacter sp. DB-40. The sequence goes on from NZ_CP120360.1 coordinate 570,643, forward strand.
AGGACGGGCTGGCCCGGCCCGCCTGGGCGAGCTCGGACCCGCTGCTGCAGGAGTACTACGACACCGAGTGGGGCATGCCCGTGCGCGACGAGCGCGGGCTCTTCGAGCGGCTGAGCCTCGAGGCCTTCCAGTCCGGGCTGTCGTGGGCGACGATCCTGCGCAAGCGGGAGAACTTCCGCGCCGCCTTCGCCGGCTTCGACCCGGACACCGTGGCCGCCTTCGACGAGGACGACCGGGCGCGACTGCTGCAGGACGCGGGGATCATCCGCAACCGGGCCAAGATCGAGGCGACGATCCGCAATGCCGCGGCGACGGTCTCCCTTCGCGGCGAAGGGGGCCTGCCGCACCTGATCTGGTCGTACCGGCCGCAGCGGACCCCGGTGCCGCGGACGATGGCGGAGGTCCCCACGACCTCGGACGAGTCGCGGGCGATGGCCAGGGAGCTCAAGCGTCGCGGCTTCTCCTTCGTCGGTCCCACGACGGCCTTCGCGCTCATGGAGGCCGTCGGCATCGTCGACACCCATCTGGTCGACAGCCACCGTCGTGGGGCCTCGGGTCTGTGGCGGCCCGACGGGGGCGCAGTGCAGGATGGCTGACATGAGCGAGACCTTCCGACGTGAGTCCTACCCGCACTGGGTCGCGGTGCCCACGAGGTGGAGCGACAACGACCAGTTCGGCCACGTCAACAACGCCGTCCACTACTCCGTGATGGACACGACGATCAACAACTGGCTCAAGGCGCACGACTTCGACGTCGCGGAGGGCGGCGACACGATCAACCTCATCCCCGAGACCGGCTGCCGCTACCTGGCCGAGATGTCCTACCCGGACGTCTTCGAGGCCGGGCTGCGGGCGCTGTCGGTCGGGCGCTCGAGCGTGCGCTGGGAGTGCGCCCTGGTGCGGCAGAGCGACGGTGCGCTGGTGGCGCTGGCCACCTCGGCCCACGTCTTCGTCGACGCGACCACCCGGCGCCCCACGGCGATCCCGACGGCCCTGCGGCGGCACCTGGAGGCGCTCGTCACCGGGACCCCCGAGCAGGAGATCCCGCAGGGGAGCGGGCGGAGCGCGACGGCCGGGCCCCCGATTTCATGAGTTGAGGGTGGGCCGTGTAATCTCTCCCGAGGTCATCCACCGCGGCACCGAGCCGGCGGTGGACCCGCCCCCTTAGCTCAGTCGGCAGAGCGTTTCCATGGTAAGGAAAAGGTCGTCGGTTCGATTCCGACAGGGGGCTCGGGTCCGGTTCGTGCAGTTGCACGGGTCGACCGCCATGGCGGGGTAGCTCAGCTGGTTAGAGCGCACGACTCATAATCGTGAGGTCGGGGGATCGAGTCCCCCTCCCGCTACGCAATCCCACGGTGCGCCTCGATCATTCGATTTCTGGTCCGGGCGCATCGTGGATTACTCTTGTGCGTCGATGTGTTGTGTCCGCTGACGTGGGCATGCACCACGTACCTCCCGCCCAGCGCAGACCGGCGCTGGCGAGTACCACCGATGAAGTGTGAGAGCAGGTTCCTACCGTGGCCACGAAGAGCGCCGACGTCCGCCCGAAGATCACCCTGGCGTGCACGGAGTGCAAGGAGCGGAACTACATCACCAAGAAGAACCGCCGCAACAACCCCGACCGGTTGGAGCTGGCGAAGTTCTGCTCGCGCTGCCGCACCCACACGCCGCACCGCGAGACCCGCTGAGGTCCTGACACCCCGCACCACCACGTCGCGGCCGTCGAGCACACGCTCGGCGGCCGCTTCCGTGTCGGTGCGCGGGTCCTGTCCGGGCAGGCCACCCTTCCGGACTCCCGCGTCACACCCCCACGACGGCACCTAGACTGACCGGCATGGCCGTGAACGAGGACTTCCAGGGGCGCAGCTATCCGCCCACTCCACCCTTCGCCGTGGGCCGCGAGCACATCCGCGACTTCGCCGAGGCCGTGGGCGCGACCGACCCGGTCCACCACGACCTCGAGGCGGCCCGGGAGGCCGGGTACGCGGACCTCGTGGCGCCGCCGACCTTCGCGGTCATCCCAGCGCAGCGCACCGACCGGCAGTTCGTCGCCGACCCCGAGGCCGGCGTCGACTACACCCGCGTCGTGCACGGTGAGCAGCGCTTCACCCACCACCGTCCGATCGTCGCCGGTGACGAGCTGCGCGGCATCCTGCACATCGACTCCATCCGCGCCGCCGGCGGCCACCAGATGGTGACCATGCGCAGCGAGATCGTCGACGCCGACGAGCAGCCGGTCTCGACGAGCCTGTCGACGATCGTCATCAGGGGAGGGGAGTGACCATGACGACACACACCGTGCGCCGCTTCGACGAGGTCACCGAGGGCGAGAGCCTGCCCAGCCGCACCATCCCGGTGACCCGGGCCCACCTGATCCACTACGCCGGCGCCTCCGGCGACCGCAACGTCATCCACTGGGACGAGCGCACCGCGCAGGCCGTCGGCCTGCCCGACGTCATCGCCCACGGCATGTGGACGATGGGGGCGGCCGTCCAGCTCGTCACCGACTGGGTCGGCGACGCGGGCCGGGTGCTCGACTACGGCACCCGCTTCACCAAGCCCGTCGTCGTCCCCCACGACGGCGGGGCGAGCCTCGAGGTCACCGGCACCGTGAAGTCCCTCGACGCCGACACCAAGCAGGCCGTCGTGGAGCTGGCCGTGACCAGCTCGGGCGAGAAGGTCCTCGGCCGCTGCCGGGCGACCGTCCAGCTCGACTGATGGCCACGAGCGAGCCCGGCGCCCCGCTGGCGCCGCTGACGACCATGCGCGTGGGTGGCCCGGCCGCCCACCTGGTCACCGCGAAGACCGCCGAGGAGGTCGTCGAGGCGGTGCGGTCGACGGACGAGGCGGGGACCCCCCTTCTGCTCGTCTCGGGCGGGTCCAACCTCGTCATCGCGGACGGGGGCTTCGACGGCACCGTCGTGCGCATCGCGACGAATGGGGTCCGCGCGGCCCCCGCCGACGACGGCACCGTCGAGGTGACCGTCGCCGCCGGTGAGGTCTGGGACGAGGTCGTCGCCCGGGCCGTCGCCGAGGGCTGGTCCGGCATCGAGGCGCTCTCGGGGATCCCCGGCCTGACCGGCGCCACCCCGGTGCAGAACGTCGGCGCCTACGGCCAGGAGGTCGCGCAGACGATCTCCCGCGTCGTCACGTGGGACCGCGAGGAGATGCGCGAGCGCACCTTCACCGGCGCCGAGTGCGGCTTCACCTACCGCAACTCGATCTTCAAGCAGACCGGCCGCTACGTCGTGCTCGAGGTGACCTTCCGGCTCGCCCTCGGTGACCTGTCCGCGCCGATCGCGTACGCCGACCTGGCCGCCCACCTCGGCGTGGAGCAGGGCGAGCGGGTACCGCTGGCCGACGCCCGCGAGGCGGTCCTCGCCCAGCGCCGCAAGCGCGGCATGGTCCTCGACGCCGCCGACCACGACACGTGGAGCTGTGGCTCGTTCTTCACCAACCCGATCCTGCCGACCGAGGAGATGGACGCGCTCCTGGCGCGTGCCGCCGAGCGGCTCGGGCCCGACGGTCCGGTGCCGCCGACCTTCGCCGCGGGCGAGGGACGGAGCAAGACCAGTGCCGCCTGGTTGATCGACAAGGCGGGCTTCGCCAAGGGCTACGCGATGCCCGGCCCGGCCGCGCTGTCGACGAAGCACACCCTTGCGGTCACCAACCGCGGGGACGCCACCGCCGCGGACATCGCCGCGCTGGCCCGCGAGGTGCGCGACGGCGTGCGGGATGCCTTCGGGGTCACCCTCGTCAACGAGCCCGTCTTTGTCGGCCACTCGCTCTGAGCCTGCCACTTCGCAACTGCTTAGGCTCCTGCGAGTGGGGGCGCCGCTACTCCGCAACTGCTTAGGCTCCTGCAAGTGGGGGCGCCGCTACTCCGCAACTGCTTAGGCTCCTGCAAGTGGGGGCCCCGCTACTTCGCAGCTGCTTAGGCTCCTGCAAGTGGGGGCGCCGCTACTCCGCAACTGCTTAGGCTCCTGCGAGTGGGGGCGCCGCCAGCCACGCGTCGATGTCGGCCATCGCCGTGGCCACCAGCTCGGCCGGGGCCGCGCTGGCGCGGAAGGAGCTGCGGGCCAGCTCCGCGATCCGGGCGTCGTCGAGGCCGTGGACCGCGCGGGCGGTCTCGTACTGGTCGAGCAGGCGGGAGTCGAAGAGCAGCGGGTCGTCGGCGCCGAGGGCGATCGTCGCGCCGGCGTCGATGAGCGTGCGCAGCGGCACCTCCGCCAGGTCGTCGTAGACGCCCAGCGAGACGTTGGAGCCGGGGCAGACCTCCAGGGCCACACCCGCCTCGACGACGGCTGCCAGCACCCGCGGGTCCTCCACGCTGCGCACACCGTGCCCGAGACGGTGGGGACGCAGTGCCTCGAGGGTCTCGGCGACCGCGTCGGCCCCGAGCAGCTCCCCGCCGTGGGGCACGAGCAGCAGCCCGGCGTCCTCCGCGATGCGGAAGGCCTTCGCGAAGTCGGTCGTGTCCCCCCTTCGCTCGTCGTTGGACAGCCCGAAGCCGAGCACGCCCCCGGGACCGGCCATCCTCTTGGCCAGGCGCGCGATGGTGCGGGCCTCGAGTTGGTGCCGGGTACGGCTGGCCGCCATGAGGACCCCGACGCGGGCCGAGCCGGTCGCCCCGGCGGTCGCGTTCACCGACGCGACCTCGTCGAGGACGATCTCCATCGCGGGGGTGATGCCGCCGACGAAGGGGGCGTAGGAGGTCGGGTCGACCTGGATCTCCAGCCAGCGGGAGCCCTCGGCCCCGTCGTCGAGGGCGGCCTCGCGCACCACCCTGCGCATGGCCTCCTCGCCGCGCACGACGTGCCTGGCCGAGTCGTAGAGGCGCTGGAAGCGGAACCACCCGCGCTCGTCCGCCGCGGACAGCTGGGGAGGGTAGCCCTCGTAGAGCACGTGCGGCAGGCGCACCTCCTGCTGCGCGGCGAGGTCGCGGACCGACTCGACGCGCATCGAGCCGGTGAAGTGGAGGTGCAGGTGGGCCTTGGGCAGCGCCCGCAGATCCCGACCCGTGGTGCTCAGCTGCGGTCCCCGGGGTCCGTCGAGTCGCCGTCGATGACGTGGACCGCGGCCTCCTCGGCAGAGGCCGCGCCGCCGTCGACCCCGGCGTCGGTGGCCCAGGACTGGGACTCGTCGTCGTCGCCCCCGCCCTGGTCCGGCCCCACGAGGCGTCCGGCGCGCTGATCCCCGATCTGGGCGTCGCCGAGCCAGTCGTCGTCGGCGTCGATCGAGTCCCGGTCGTCCCCGCCCGACCGCTCGCGGTCGAGCCCGGACTCGTTGTCCGGGGCGCCGTAGGCCGAGTGCGGGTCGGGGACCTCCTGCTTGATGCGCTCGTCGATCGTCTCCTCGTCGCCCTGCTCCCCGGCGGTCACGCCGTGGGCGTACGAACCCCGAGCGGAGTCCGGGGGTGAGTACCCGGAGTCGAGCGCGTCCTCGCCCGGCTCACCCGAGCCGGTGAGGGTGTCCTCCGGCTGGAGCTGGTCCTCGTCGTCGAGGCTGTAGCTCGTGAGGTCGGTGTCGAGGTTCTCGGGCTCGGGCATGAGGAACTCCTTCTAGTCGCGTGCGGTGAGCTTCTCCGTCGCCGCGAGGAGCACGCAGGTGGCGACGGTCTCCATCGCCTCGGTCAGCTCCTCCATCGGCGGCATCGTCGGGGCCAGTCGGATGTTGGTGTCGTCAGGATCCTCACCGTAGGGGAAGGATGCGCCCGCCGGCGTGAGCGAGAGCCCGGCCTCCTTGGCCAGCTCCACGACCCGCGAGGCGGTGCCGGGCAGGACGTCGAGGTTGACGAAGTAACCGCCGGCGGGGGTGTTCCACGTGGCCACCCCGCGACCATCCAGGCGCTCGGAGAGCACCCGGTCGACCTCGGCGAACTTCGGCGCGAGGATCTCTCGGTGCTTGGCCATGTGCGCCCGCACGCCGTCGGCGTCGCCGAAGAACTCGACGTGCCGCAGCTGGTTGACCTTGTCCGGGCCGATGGACCCCTTGCCGAGGTGCGCGAGGTACCACTTCACCTGCTCGACCGAGGAGGCGAGGAAGGCCACGCCCGCGCCGGCCCAGGTGACCTTGGAGGTGGAGGCGAACAGCACCGCGCGGTGCGGGTTGCCGGCGGAGGAGGCCAGCGACAGCACGTCGGCGCTCTTGGTCTCGTCCTCGGTGAGGTGGTGGATCGCGTAGGCGTTGTCCCAGAGGATCTTGAAGTCGGGGGCGGCCGTCTCCATGGCGACCAGGCGACTGGCGACCTCCTGGGTGCACGTCGCGCCGGTGGGGTTGGCGTAGGTGGGCACGATCCACATGCCCTTGACCGAGGGGTCGGAGGCGGCGATCCGGGCGACCTCGTCGACGTCCGGGCCGTCCTGGGTCATCGGGACGGTGACCATCTCGATGCCGAGGTCCTCGAGCAGCGCGAAGTGGCGGTCATAGCCGGGCACCGGGCAGATGAAGGTGATCTTCTCCTCCTGCGACCACGGGCGCGGGGAGTCGATCGCACCGAAGAGGAGCAGGTCGACCAGGACGTCGCGCATCATCGTCAGGGAGGAGTTGCCGCCGGCGATGAGCTGGTCGACGTCGACATCGAGCAGCTCGGCGAAGATCTCGCGCAGCTCGACGAGGCCGCTCAGCCCCCCGTAGTTGCGCACGTCGGTGCCGGCGCGGTCCTTCGTCGACCGGGGGAGCGAGAGCATGTCGTCGGCGAGGTCCAGCTGCGCCGCGCTCGGCTTGCCACGGGTCACGTCCAGCGTCACCCCCTTCGCTGCCTGGGCGGCGTGGGCCTCACGCAGGCTCCCGGCGAGGGCGTCGAGCTCCTCGGCGGACAGGTCGGGCAGGGGGCGCTCAGCATTCGCGGAAGTCACGCCGACAGTCTTCCACTTCCGCCGAGTTCGCGGTGCGGGTGTTCGGTGACGTACAGTTGTTCCTCGGTTGACTTCGGTCAGACTATCCGTCGTGCCCGCACGTGGTGACGTCGACCCGAAGGCTCCGCGGACCGCCGCCCCAACCGTGGCGGTCCGAAGGGCAGTGGCTCAATTGGTAGAGCACCGGTCTCCAAAACCGGCGGTTGGGGGTTCGAGTCCCTCCTGCCCTGCGTTGCACGACTCGCAACACCCGCAGGTGTGCATCACCACGGTGGGCGCCGCGCGACATGTCTGCGTGCGGAGCACGACGGAACCCGGACGAGAAGAGATTGACGTGAGCCAGCTCGGAGCGCAGCCGACCAACGCGCGGCGCGGCCAGAAGGGCGGCAACCCGGTTTCACGGTTCTTCGGCTCGATCGGACTCTTCGTCGCCCAGGTCCTCGACGAGCTGCGCAAGGTCGTCCGGCCGACGCGCTCGGAGCTGGTCAACTACACGTTGGTGCTCATCGTCTTCGTGGTGGTGATGATGGCCTACATCTCGGGCCTGGATGCGGTGTTCACCCGGGCCGTGCTCTGGGTCTTCGGCGGCTGAGGCCGCCGGTACACGCCGTACTACCGGGCGCCCCCGAGCGCCGTCGTTCGAAGTCGAAGTGAGGAAAACAGGTCATGTCCGACCCAGCTCAGACCCCCGATCCCCAGGAGACCGAGGGCTCGAGCGCGATCGCTGCCGAGCAGGCCGAGCGAGCCGCTCAGCCCCCGGCTGACCTGCCCACCGCGCAGGAGGCGGACGACGCCCGCGCCGCCGAGGAGTCCCTCGAGGAGGCCTCCGAGCCGGCCGGCGCCGACGACGTTTCTGAGACCGACGCGACCGGGTCCGACGACTCGGAGGTCGACGAGCCCGAGACCGCCGCGCCGGTATCCGAGGACGAGGACGGCGACCTGCTTCCCGAGGACACCGAGGACCCCGTCCAGGCCTTCAAGGACGACCTCGCCGAGCGGTGGGGTGACTGGTACGTCATCCACACGTACGCGGGCTACGAGAACCGCGTGAAGCACAACCTCGAGACGCGCATCGCGAACCTCGACATGGAGGACTACATCTTCGAGGTCGCCGTGACCATCGACGAGGTCACCGAGATCAAGAACGGCCAGAAGAAGACGCGCAAGCAGCCGCGCATGCCCGGCTACTGCCTCGTGCGCATGGACCTCACCGACGAGTCGTGGGGCGCCGTCCGGCACACGCCCGGCGTCACCGGCTTCGTCGGCAACGCCCACAACCCGGTGCCGCTGGGCCTCGACGAGGTCTTCACCATGCTCAAGCCCGCCGACCTCGACAAGCCTGCCGCCGCGGCCGCCTCCGCCCCGGCCAAGGGCGGCCAGTCGGCCTCGGCTCCCATCGACGTCGACTTCGAGGTCGGCGAGTCCGTCACCGTCATGGAGGGTCCCTTCGAGACCATGCCGGCGACGATCTCCGAGATCCTTCCCGAGGCCCAGAAGCTGAAGGTCCTCGTCTCCATCTTCGGCCGGGAGACCCCGGTCGAGCTCGGCTTCAACCAGGTGGCCAAGCTCTGATCCCCGGGGGACACCCCCGGACGGTCAGGAATCCATTGCAACCGGGTCATCGCCCATGGCGTGGGCCCACCCGACGAAAGTAGGAACACCGCATGCCTCCCAAGAAGAAGGTCTCCGGCTACATCAAGCTCCAGATCCAGGCGGGCGCGGCCACGCCGGCCCCGCCGGTCGGTCCGGCGCTGGGTCAGCACGGCGTCAACATCATGGAGTTCGTCAAGGCGTACAACGACGCCACGGCGGACATGCGCGGCAACGTCATCCCGGTCGAGATCACGGTCTACGAGGACCGGTCCTTCTCCTTCATCACGAAGACCCCGCCGGCCGCCGAGCTGATCAAGAAGGCCGCGGGCGTCAAGAAGGCCTCCGGCGAGCCGCACAAGACCAAGGTCGGCAAGCTCACCAAGGACCAGGTCCGCGAGATCGCCGAGACCAAGATGCCCGACCTCAACGCCCACGACATGGACGCCGCGATGAAGACCATCGCGGGGACTGCTCGTCAGATGGGTATTGAGACGGAGCTCTGACGACGGCGGTGAGAATCCGAGCGAGCGCCAGCGAGTGAGGCTCGGAACGCCGAGGAAGAGCGACCAACAGACCGAGGTCTGAGCACCACAGATCACCCCGTGGGAGGGCCCGCGCTGGCCCCGACCACACCTCCATCACCACCAAGGAGCACCATGAAGCGCAGCAAGGCGTACCGCGCCGCAGCAGAGAAGATCAACGACGACGCCGTCTACGCTCCCCTCGAGGCCGTCCGCCTCGCCAAGGAGACCGCACGCACCTCGTACGACGAGACCGTCGAGGTCGTCTTCCGTCTCGGCATCGACCCCCGCAAGGCCGACCAGATGGTCCGCGGCACGGTCAACCTCCCCCACGGCACGGGCAAGACCGCTCGCGTCCTCGTCTTCGCCACCGGCGACAAGGCCGAGGCCGCTCGTGAGGCCGGAGCCGACCACGTCGGTTCCGACGACATGCTCGAGAAGATCCAGGGCGGATGGATGGACTTCGACGCCGTCGTCGCCACCCCGGACCTCATGGGCAAGGTCGGTCGTCTCGGCAAGGTCCTGGGCCCCCGTGGCCTGATGCCGAACCCGAAGACCGGCACCGTCACGATGGACACGGCCAAGGCCGTCTCCGACATCAAGGGCGGCAAGATCGAGTTCCGCAACGACAAGCACGCCAACCTGCACTTCATCATCGGCAAGGCGAGCTTCGACGAGAAGGCGCTGGTGGAGAACTACCAGACCGCGTTCGAGGAGATCCTGCGGCTCAAGCCCTCGGCCGCCAAGGGCCGCTACATCGCCAAGGCGACCCTGAGCACGACGATGGGCCCGGGCATCCTGCTCGACGCCTCGCGCACCAAGGACCTCCTCGAGGAGTCCGCGCCGGTGATCCTGGAGTCGGCTGCCGCCGAGTGAGCCAGCACCACCCCTGACGAAGGGGGCGCCGGTCCCGATTGCGGGACCGGCGCCCCTTCGCCGTGTCCACCCGCTTGTGCACGCGGCGTGCACGCGGCGGTCAGGTTCCGCCCAGCGGCGGTGTCCACACTGACGGCGTACGGCCGCCCAGCGGCCATCCGCGACGAAAAGGACGATCCGACGATGAAGACGACGACGACCGCGACCACCCTCGGCGCGGCCACGCTCATCGCACTGGCAGGGTGCGGTTCCGGCTCCGGCACTGACGTCAGCGAGGGCGACAGCGTCACGCTGGACGCGCTCAGCAAGGACGTGAACGCCGCGATGGAGGGCGCCGGGACCGGTTCGATGAAGGCGACGTCCACCAACGTGGACCTCAAGGGGGACTTCGAGCTAGGGAAGAACGAGGCGGCGAGCATCACCGGCACGACGGGGGAGCAGCCCGTCGACGTCCGGGTGGTCGACGGGCTGCACTACCTCAAGGCGCCCTCGCCCGAGGTCACGCAGAAGGGCAAGACCTGGATCAAGGCCGACCCGGAGAGCAAGAACCCGCAGGACCAGCAGCTCGCCGGCTCGATGGAGGCCATGGCCGACCTGAGCGATCCGCTCACGGCGATCGGCGGTGCGGACGACGTGGATGCGAAGGTGGCGAAGGTCGAGGACGGCAAGGTCACCTACGAGATCGCCCTGTCGAAGAAGGAGATGGGCAAGGTGCTCGAGCAGCAGGCCAAGGACGCCGGCAACGAGCAGGGGGCCGCCATGGCCGCCCAGCAGGCCCAGAAGACGACGACGACGCTCGTGGTCGACGAGGACGACCTCCCCGTCAAGGCCACGACGAAGGCCGGGGACGCCACCCTGGACGTCGCATACTCGGGTTGGGGTGACGACGTCACCATCGAGGCCCCACCGAAGGAGAAGGTGGGCACGCTGAAGGTGCCGAGCCAGGGCGGCGGTTCCGCCGGTCCCGGTTCCTCGCCCTCGAGCTGACACGTCGGGGCCGCCGGACCCGTTTTGACCAGCGGGGCGGCGGCCCCTATCGTTGTCCTCGACCACTGACCGCCGGTTGCCGCACCTGCTTGCAGGAGTGGCTGAAGGTTCCGCCGAGAGCGGGCGACCAGCGCAGGCCACGATTCGCGAGCCACGCCATGCGTGTGCGCCCTCGAGCCCCGTGCCCTGTGCCGGGGCTCTTCTCTTGTTCCGGGCCCGACCCGGTGGCACCACACGAGAAGGGAGGCCCGCATGGCGAACGCTCAGAAGGACGCCGCCATCGCCGAGCTGACGGAGAAGTTCCGCAGCTCCGGTGCGGCCGTTCTCACGGAGTACCGCGGTCTGACCGTGGACCAGCTCGCCGAGCTGCGCAAGAACCTCCGTGGCAACGCCACCTACTCCGTGGTGAAGAACACGCTGACCGCGCGCGCTGCCAAGGAGGCGGGCGTCGAGTCCGCCTTCGAGGGCCAGCTCGTCGGCCCGAACGCGATCGCCTTCGTCGAGGGCGACCCCGTCGAGGCCGCAAAGGGTCTGCGTGACTTCGCCAAGGAGCACCCCCTCCTGGTGATCAAGGGCGGGATCTTTGACGGGAACCCGCTCTCGCCGGAGCAGATCAACCAGCTCGCGCAGCTCGAGTCGCGCGAGGTGCTCCTGGGCAAGCTTGCTGGCGCCATGAAGGCCCAGCTCACCCAGGCAGCCCAGCTCTTCAACGCACCGCTCTCGCAGACCGCTCGGGTCGTCGACGCGCTGCGCCAGAAGGTCGAGGAGCAGGGGCCGCAGGCATGGGCCGACGAGGCCGCGCCTGCCACCGAATCCACCCCCGAGGGTGGCGACGAGGCCTGAGGCAGACGCCTCGAGCCCAACCACATCACGCCACTCACGGCGGAAAACTCAGCAGAAAGGACGCCCATCATGGCGAAGCTCAGCACCGACGAGCTCCTTGAGGCCTTCAAGGAGATGACCCTGATCGAGCTCTCCGAGTTCGTCAAGCAGTTCGAGGAGACCTTCGAGGTCACCGCCGCGGCCCCGGTTGCCGTTGCGGGTGCCGCCCCGGCGGCCGGCGGCGGCGACGCCGGCGCCGAGGCCGAGGAGCAGAGCGAGTTCGACGTCATCCTCGCGTCGGCCGGCGACAAGAAGATCCAGGTCATCAAGGAGGTCCGCGCGCTCACCAGCCTCGGCCTCAAGGAGGCCAAGGACCTCGTCGACGGCGCTCCCAAGGCCGTTGTGGAGAAGGTCGACAAGGAGGCCGCCGAGAAGGCCAAGGAGGCCCTCGAGGGCGCCGGCGCCACCGTCGAGCTCAAGTGATCCCTCCCCGTCTGTGACGGGGAACCACGGATCTGCCGAAGGGCGGGTCGCACCACGGTGCGACCCGCCCTTCGCGCGTACGCCCTAGAGAAGGGGTCGCCAGGGGGAGAGGATCCCCTCGGTCACCCGGTTGATCAGCGGGCGCTCCGTCCACTCCTCCAGGGTCAGCTCGGTGCAGTTGCCGGAGTCCAGCGCGAAGACCCGCTCCAGGTGCTCGGCGACCGAGGCATCGAGGACCTCCATGTTGACCTCGAAGTTGCCGGCGAGGGAGAGACGGTCGATGTTGGCGGTGCCGATCGTCGACCACACCCCGTCGATCGTGGCGGTCTTCGCATGGACCATGGCGTTCTCGAAGCGCAGCAGGCGCACACCCGCCCGGAGCAGCTTGTGGTACCCCACTCGGGAGAGCCAGTCGGCGACGATGTGGTTGCTGTAGTGCGGCACGATGATGCGCACGTCCACGCCGCGGCGGGCCGCGTTGACGAGGCTGCGGGTGAAGGCGGTGTCGGGGATGAAGTAGGCCTGCGTCAGGTAGATGCGGTCCTGGGCGCGGTCGATCGCCTCGAGGTACATGTTGCGGATCGGGTAGACGTAGTCGACCGGGACGTTGCGGTGCACGCGTGTCGTGCGACTCCACGTGCGCCGGCGGGGCTGGGGGAGGAGGGGCTTGCCGCCCTGCTCGTTCCAGTAGTCGACGAAGGCGTTCTCGAGCTCGACGACGATCTCGCCGGCGAAGCGGGCGTGGGTGTCGCGCCACTTCGTGGCGTAGAGGCCACCGATGTTGTACCCGCCGACGTAGGCGGCCTCGTCGTCGACGACGAGCAGCTTGCGGTGGTTGCGGCCCCAGTTGTGCGGCATGAAGAAGGCCGGCCCCCCGGAGACCAGGGGATGGCGCAGGACGTGGATGCCGTCGGGCAGGGAGGCGTAGAAGGAACGCGGGACGACGAGGTTGGCGAACTCGTCGAAGACGACGTACACCTCGACGCCGCGCTCGTGGGCGGCGACCAGCGCATCGCGGAAGCGGCCGCCGACCTCGTCGCCCTTCCAGATGAAGGTCTCGAAGTAGACGCGTTCCTGCGCGGCGTCGATGTCGGCGAGCATGTCCTCGAAGAGGTCCTCGCCGTAGGTGTAGACCCGCACCTCGCCTCCCGGCACGGGCAGTGCCCGGGCGGGAGCGCGCGGGAACTCGCGCTCGGGACGGCCGCGGCGGCGGATGCTGTCGAGGGCGAGCAGCCCTGCGGCCGTGAACAGCTGGGTGCCGAGGGCGGCGCCGGCGGTCCGTCGCACCCAGCGGCGGGCGCTTGCTCTGCGAGGTCGTCGGAGAGCGGCACGGGGGGTCATGGGTGCCACCCTAGGCGGAGGGCGAAGGGGGCCGGGCCCCTGATCGCGGTCGCGACCCGCCGCAGGTGTCCCTTGACGTCGCCTTCGTCGTCGTCCATTCTCATGGCGTCGAATCATCCGGCGGAGCGCCTCCAGCGCGCTCGGCGCCGTGGACCACCCTCGAGCCGTCGGCTCGACCGGGTTGGACACCCGTGCACTTGTGCATCTAGACTGTCGCTTTGCGCTGCCCTTCTCTTGTCGTGGCCCCCGTCGGATCGCTCGAATCCCCTCAGCGCTGAGGTGTGTGGAGCGGTCGATCGAGGTCGTGACTGGTGGCTGTGCACCGTCGCCCGACTCTCTCGGCCCGTGGAAGGATCCATCCTTGGCTGCCTCGCGCACCGCTTCCCCGATGTCCACCGCACAGACTGCCAGTGGCCGTCTGTCCTTCGCGAAGATCCGCGAGCCCCTCGAAGTCCCCGATCTCCTTGCGCTGCAGACCGAGAGCTTTGACTGGCTCCTCGGCAACGAGAAGTGGCAGGAGCGTGTCGCCGAAGCCATCGAGGCCGGGCGCCGCGACGTGCCCGAGCGCTCGGGCCTGGAGGAGATCTTCGAGGAGATCTCGCCGATCGAGGACTTCTCCGGCTCGATGAGCCTCTCCTTCCGGGAGAGCCGCTTCGAGGAGCCCAAGTACTCCGTCGATGACTGCAAGGAGCGCGACCAGACCTACTCGGCCCCGCTCTTCGTCACCGCCGAGTTCATGAACGCCGAGACCGGCGAGATCAAGAGCCAGACGGTCTTCATGGGTGACTTCCCGCTCATGACCGACCGCGGCACCTTCATCATCAACGGCACCGAGCGCGTCGTCGTCTCGCAGCTCGTGCGCAGCCCGGGCGTCTACTTCGAGAGCACCCCGGACAAGACCTCCGACAAGGACATCTACTCGGCCAAGGTCATCCCCAGCCGCGGTGCCTGGCTCGAGTTCGAGGTCGACAAGCGCGACATGGTCGGCGTGCGCGTCGACCGCAAGCGCAAGCAGTCGGTCACGGTCCTGCTCAAGGCCCTGGGCATGACCTCCTCGGAGATCCTCGAGGAGTTCGGTGACTTCGAGTCCATCCGGGCGACGCTGGAGAAGGACACGGTCGAGGACCAGGACGCCGCGCTGCTGGACATGTACCGCAAGCTGCGCCCGGGCGAGCCGCCCACCCGTGAGGCCGCGCAGAACCTGCTCGACAACCTCTACTTCAACCACAAGCGCTACGACCTGGCCAAGGTCGGTCGCTACAAGATGAACCGCAAGCTCGGGCGCGAGGTCGGGCTCAGCGAGTCCGTGCTCACGCTCGAGGACGTCGTCGCGACGCTGAAGTACCTCGTCGCCCTGCACGCCGACCAGCCCACCCTCCCGGGTGTGCGTGACGGCGAGAGCGTCGAGGTGCCGGTCGAGGTCGACGACATCGACCACTTCGGCAACCGTCGCCTGCGCAGTGTCGGCGAGCTCATCCAGAACCAGATCCGCACGGGTCTGTCCCGGATGGAGCGCGTCGTCCGTGAGCGGATGACCACCCAGGACGTCGAGGCGATCACGCCGCAGACCCTGATCAACATCCGGCCGGTCGTCGCCTCCATCAAGGAGTTCTTCGGCACCAGCCAGCTGTCGCAGTTCATGGACCAGAACAACCCGCTGTCGGGCCTGACGCACAAGCGTCGCCTCTCGGCGCTGGGCCCGGGCGGCATCAGCCGCGACCGCGCCCAGATGGAGGTCCGTGACGTCCACACCTCGCACTACGGCCGCATGTGCCCGATCGAGACCCCCGAGGGGCCGAACATCGGTCTCATCGGCTCGCTCGCGAGCTACGGGCGGATCAACGCCTTCGGCTTCATCGAGACCCCCTACCGCAAGGTCGTGGAGGGTCGCGTCACCGACGAGATCGTCTACATCTCCGCGGACGAGGAGGACAAGGTCGTCGTCGCCCAGGCGAACGCCGTCCTGCAGGACGACGGCCACTTCCGCGAGGAGCGGGTGCTCGCCCGCACCCGCGGCGGTGAGGTCGACCAGGTCCCGGCCGAGGACATCGACTACATGGACGTCTCGCCGCAGCAGATGGTCTCTGCCGCGACGGCGATGATCCCCTTCCTCGAGCACGACGACGCCAACCGTGCCCTCATGGGCGCGAACATGCAGCGTCAGGCCGTGCCGCTCGTCCAGGCCGAGGCCCCCTTCGTCGGGACCGGCATGGAGCACCGGGCCGCGCTCGACTCCGGTGACGTGGTCCGCGCCGACAAGGCCGGTGTCGTCACCGAGGTCTCCGCCGACCTCGTGACCGTCCTCCAGGACGACGGCGGCAGCCGGACCTACAAGATGATGAAGTTCTCCCGGTCCAACCAGGGGAACAGCTACAACCAGCGCGTCATGGTCGCCGAGGGTGACCACCTCGAGGCCGGCCAGCTGATCGCCGACGGTCCCGCGACCGACGGTGGCGAGATGGCCCTGGGTCGTAACCTGCTCGTGGCGTTCATGCCGTGGGAGGGCTACAACTACGAGGACGCCATCATCCTCAGCCAGCGCCTGGTCCAGGACGACGTCCTCTCCTCGATCCACATCGAGGAGCACGAGGTCGACGCCCGCGACACCAAGCTCGGTCCGGAGGAGATCACCCGGGACATCCCGAACGTCTCCGACGACGTCCTCGCCGACCTCGACGAGCGCGGCATCATCCGCATCGGTGCCGAGGTCCGCGACGGCGACCTCCTCGTCGGCAAGGTCACCCCGAAGGGCGAGACCGAGCTGACCCCGGAGGAGCGCCTGCTGCGCGCGATCTTCGGTGAGAAGGCGCGCGAGGTCCGCGACACCTCGATGAAGGTCCCGCACGGCGAGACCGGCACGGTCATCGGCGTCAAGGTCTTCGACAAGGACGAGGGCGACGAGCTGCCCCCGGGCGTCAACCAGCTGGTCCGCGTCTACGTGGCCAACAAGCGCAAGATCACCGACGGTGACAAGCTCGCCGGCCGCCACGGCAACAAGGGCGTCATCTCCAAGATCCTCCCGGTCGAGGACATGCCCTTCCTCGAGGACGGCACGCCGGTCGACGTCGTGCTCAACCCGCTGGGTGTCCCCGGCCGCATGAACATCGGCCAGATCCTCGAGCTGCACCTCGGCTGGGCGGCCAGCCGCGGCTGGGAGATCGCCGGCAACCCCGAGTGGGCCGAGATGATCCCGCAGGACGCGCGCCAGGCACCGCCGAACACCCGCGTCGCCAGCCCGGTCTTCGACGGTGCCGAGGAGGAGGAGATCACCGGTCTCCTCGACTCGACGCTGCCGACCCGCGACGGTGACCGGCTCATCGGTGCCTCCGGCAAGGCCCACCTCTTCGACGGCCGAACCGGTGAGCCCTACGAGGACCCGGTGTCCGTGGGCTACATGTACATCCTCAAGCTGCACCACCTCGTGGACGACAAGATCCACGCGCGCAGCACGGGTCCGTACTCGATGATCACCCAGCAGCCCCTGGGCGGTAAGGCCCAGTTCGGTGGCCAGCGCTTCGGCGAGATGGAGGTGTGGGCCCTCGAGGCCTACGGCGCCTCCTACGCCCTGCAGGAGCTGCTGACGATCAAGTCCGACGACGTGACCGGTCGCGTCAAGGTCTACGAGGCCATCGTCAAGGGGGACAACATCCCCGAGCCCGGCATCCCCGAGTCCTTCAAGGTGCTCATCAAGGAGATGCAGTCCCTCTGCCTGAACGTGGAGGTGCTCAACTCCGAGGGCGGCACCATCGAGATGCGCGACAACGAGGACGACGTCTTCCGCGCCGCCGAAGAGCTCGGCATCGACCTGTCCCGGCGCGAGCCGAGCAGCGTCGAAGAGGTCTAGCATCCGGAGGCTTCCGGCCCCTGCGGGCCGGAAGCCCCCCGGACTCCCCTCGAAATACCCGCCTGGCCGGCCCGGTCGGCCCATCGGGAACAGAACTTATCGAGAGCCATCCTCGAGAGAACGAGAGTAAGGAAGCACATAGTGCTGGACGTCAACTTCTTCGACGAGTTGCGCATCGGCCTCGCCACTGCGGAGGACATCCGCGCCTGGAGCCACGGCGAGGTCAAGAAGCCCGAGACCATCAACTACCGCACCCTGAAGCCGGAGAAGGAAGGCCTCTTCTGCGAGCGCATCTTCGGCCCCACCCGGGACTGGGAGTGCTCCTGCGGCAAGTACAAGCGGGTGCGCTTCAAGGGCATCATCTGCGAGCGGTGCGGCGTCGAGGTCACTCGCGCCGGCGTGCGCCGTGAGCGCATGGGCCACATCGAGCTCGCCGCCCCGGTCACCCACATCTGGTACTTCAAGGGTGTCCCGTCGCGCCTGGGCTACCTGCTCGACCTCGCCCCGAAGGACCTGGAGAAGGTCATCTACTTCGCGGCGTACATGATCACCAGCGTCGACGAGGAGCAGCGCCACACGGACCTGCCCTCGCTCGAGGCCCAGATCGAGGCCGAGAAGAAGGAGCTGGAGAACCGTCGCGACGCGGACGTGGAGAAGCGTGCGCAGAAGCTCGAGAAGGACGTCGCCGACCTGGAGGCCGAGGGCGCCAAGTCCGACGCCAAGCGCAAGGTCCGCGACTCCGCCGAGCGCGAGATGAACCAGATCCGCAAGCGCGCCGACCAGCAGGTCGAGCGCCTCAGCCAGGTCTGGGACCGGTTCAAGAACCTCAAGGTCCAGGACCTCGAGGGCGACGAGATGCTCTACCGCGAGATGCGTGACCGCTTCGGTCTGTACTTCGAGGGTGGCATGGGCGCCGCGGCGCTCCAGAAGCGTCTGGAGTCCTTCGACCTGGACGCCGAGGCCGAGAAGCTGCGCGAGATCATCGCGACCGGCAAGGGCCAGAAGAAGACCCGCGCCCTCAAGCGCCTCAAGGTCGTCACCGCCTTCCAGACCACGGACAACAAGCCGGCCGGCATGGTCCTGGACGCCGTCCCGGTCATCCCGCCGGACCTGCGTCCGATGGTCCAGCTCGACGGTGGCCGCTTCGCCACCTCGGACCTGAACGACCTGTACCGCCGCGTCATCAACCGCAACAACCGCCTCAAGCGACTTCTCGACCTCGGCGCGCCCGAGATCATCGTCAACAACGAGAAGCGGATGCTGCAGGAGTCCGTCGACAACCTCTTCGACAACGGTCGTCGCGGTCGTGCGGTCACCGGTCCGGGCAACCGGCCGCTGAAGTCCCTGTCCGACATGCTCAAGGGCAAGCAGGGGCGCTTCCGCCAGAACCTCCTGGGCAAGCGCGTCGACTACTCCGGCCGCTCGGTCATCGTCGTCGGCCCGCAGCTGAAGCTGCACCAGTGCGGTCTGCCCAAGGCGATGGCGCTGGAGCTGTTCAAGCCCTTCGTGATGAAGCGGCTGGTCGACCTCGACCACGCCCAGAACATCAAGTCGGCCAAGCGCATGGTCGAGCGTCAGCGCTCGGTCGTGTGGGACGTCCTCGAAGAGGTCATCACCGAGCACCCGGTCATGCTCAACCGTGCGCCCACGCTGCACCGTCTGGGCATCCAGGCCTTCGAGCCGCAGCTGGTAGAGGGCAAGGCCATCCAGATCCACCCGCTCGTGTGCACCGCCTTCAACGCGGACTTCGACGGTGACCAGATGGCCGTCCACCTCCCGCTGAGCGCGGAGGCCCAGGCCGAGGCGCGGATCCTGATGCTCTCGAGCAACAACATCCTCAAGCCGGCCGACGGCCGCCCCGTCACCATGCCGACCCAGGACATGGTCATCGGCTTGTTCCACCTCACCTCCGAGGTGGCGCGCGAGGGTGAGCACCTGCGGTCCTTCACCTCGACCGCCGAGGCCCAGATGGCCCTGGACGCCGGGGAGATCAAGGTCGGGAGCCCGATCCGGATCCGCCTGGAGGACATCGTGCCGACGCCCGGTGTCGAGCTGCCCGAGGGTGCCGAGCCGAACGAGGCCGGTCAGCTGGCCACGTGGACCACGGAGACGACCCTGGGACGCGCGCTCTTCAACGCGACGCTCCCGGTGGACTACCCCTACGTCAACGAGCCGGTCGACAAGAAGCAGCTGTCGACGATCGTCAACAACCTCGCCGAGCGCTACTCCAAGGTGCAGGTTGCCGCGTCGCTCGACGCCCTCAAGGAGGCCGGCTTCTACTGGGCCTCCCGCTCCGGCACGACCGTGGCCGTCTCCGACGTCGTCACGCCCGAGCGCAAGCCGGAGATCCTCGCGATCTACGAGGAGAAGGCGACCAAGGTCCAGAAGCAGTATGAGCGCGGTCTGATCACCGACGACGAGCGTCGTCAGGAGCAGATCGAGATCTGGACCCAGGCGACGAACGAGGTCGCCGCCGAGATGCAGGGCAACTTCCCGACGGACAACCCGATCTACCGGATGGTCTCCTCGGGTGCCCGAGGCAACTGGTTCCAGCTGCGTCAGATCGCCGGTATGCGTGGCCTCATGGCCAACCCGAAGGGCGAGATCATCCCCCGACCGATCCGCACGAACTTCCGTGAGGGCCTGTCGGTGGTCGAGTTCTTCATCTCCACGCACGGCGCCCGCAAGGGTCTGGCCGACACCGCCCTGCGCACGGCCGACTCGGGGTACCTGACCCGACGTCTCGTCGACGTCTCCCAGGACGTCATCGTGCGTGAGGAGGACTGCGGCACCTCGCGTGGCCTGGCCATGCCGATCGCGCAGTTCGACGAGCTGACCGGCACGCGTCGTCTCCACGACGACGTCGAGTTCACCGCCTACGGCCGGTGCGTCGCCACGGACGTGGAGCACGAGGGCACCGTCATGGCCGAGGCCGGCTCGGACCTCGGTGACGTCGTCATCGACCGCCTCTACGCGGCAGGTGTCGACGAGGTCAAGATCCGCTCGGTCCTCACCTGCGACTCCAAGGTCGGCACCTGCGCCAAGTGCTACGGGCGTTCGCTGGCCACGGGGCAGCTCGTCGACATCGGCGAGGCCGTCGGCATCGTCGCGGCGCAGTCGATCGGTGAGCCCGGCACCCAGCTGACGATGCGCACCTTCCACACCGGTGGTGTGGCCGGTGACGACATCACGCAGGGTCTGCCGCGCGTCGTCGAGCTCTTCGAGGCCCGCACGCCCAAGGGCGTCGCGCCGATCGCGGAGGCCGACGGCCGGGTGACCATCGAGGAGACCGACAAGGGTCGGCGCATCCTGCTCGTCGCGGACCGCGACGGCGAGGAGCACGCCTACCCGGTGACCAAGCGTTCGCGCCTGCTCGTCGAGGACGGTCAGCGCGTGCCGGTCGGTACCCAGCTGGTCCAGGGCGCCATCGACCCGAAGCAGGTCCTGCGCATCCTCGGCCCGCGCCACGCGCAGAAGCACCTGGTCGACGAGGTCCAGAACGTCTACCGCCAGCAGGGTGTCTCGATCCACGACAAGCACATCGAGGTCATCGTCCGGCAGATGCTGCGCCGGATCACGATCCTCGAGTCGGGTGACACCGGTCTGCTCCCGGGCATGCTCGCCGAGCGGGCGCAGTTCGAGACGCAGAACCGTCGCGTCGTCTCCGAGGGCGGTCGCCCGGCCTCGGGTCGTCCGGAGCTGATGGGTATCACCAAGGCCTCGCTGGCCACGGACTCCTGGCTCTCCGCCGCCTCCTTCCAGGAGACGACCCGCGTCCTCACCGAGGCCGCGATGGAGGGTCGTTCGGACCCGTTGCTGGGCCTGAAGGAGAACGTCATCCTCGGTAAGCTCATCCCGGCCGGTACGGGGCTGCCCCGCTACCGCAACGTGGACGTCGAGCCCACCGAGGAGGCCAAGGCCGCGATGTACTCGCTGCCGAACTACGACGAGTACGCCTACCCGGTCTTCGGTCCGGGGTCCGGCGAGGCGATCCGCCTCGACGACCTCGACCTGGACGTCTGAGCCACGCGTCTCGAAGGAAGGGGGGCCGGTCACCGTGCAGGTGACCGGCCCCCCTTCGCGTCCGGTGGTGCTGGTGTGACGAATGAGGTCACCACGGCGGGTCTTTCGCCCAGGATCGCCGGAAAATCAAGGGAAACACGCCGTCCGCGAAGTCGACGTCGGGACCGCGTTCGTGGTTGATTGGACTCTGTTCGAGACCACGAACTTCACAGATGGAGAACCACATGAACAAGTCTGAGCTCGCCAGCGCCGTCGCCGAGAAGGCCGGCGTGTCCGCGTCCTCGGCCTCCGAGGTCATCACCGCCCTCCAGGCGGTCCTGTCCGAGTCCGTCGCGAAGGGTGAGAAGGTGACGGTTCCCGGCTTCTTCAGCCTCGAGCGCGTCGAGCGCGCGGAGCGCAAGGGCCGCAACCCGCAGACCGGCGAGGAGATGACGATCCCGGGTGGCTACGCCGCCAAGCTGTCCGCCGGCAGCGCCCTCAAGTCCGCTGCCAAGGGCTGAGTACCACCACACACGAAGGGGGCCGGTCACCGCTGCGGTGACCGGTCCCCTTCGTCGTGGACGCGCCCGGTGACGATGAGAGGATGGAGCCCGTGCCGGACTCCGACGACAAGCCCATGACGCTGCGGGCGACCGCGGCCCGCTGGGCCCTGGGCAGCGTCCTCGCCGTGGGCGCGGTGGCCCTGCTGCTGAAGCCGGGTGGTCTGAGCAAGCTGCTCGCCCTCGTCCTCGCCGGTGCCGCCGCGGCGACCTTCGCCCGCCGCTCGCGCACGGACGCGGGGATCATCTCGGTCGTGCTGCTCGCCGTCGCGGCGTTCTTCCTCGTCGCCTTCTTCAGCGGCAACAGCGAGTGGATCACGGACCGGTACTGATGCGCGACGACCTGGTCATCCGCCGGGAGCACCCGGACGACGGGGCACCCACCCTGCAGCTCCACGACGTGGCCTTCGGCGTCCCGGAGGGGCGAAGGGAGTCGCTCGAGCGCGAGCTGGTCCGCGGGTTGCGAGCGGACGGCTCGGTCATCGAGGAGCTGACCTTCGTCGCCGAGCTCGAGGGCGAGGTCGTCGGACACGTCGTGTGCAGCCGCGCCACCCTCGGTGAGGCGCCCTCGGTGGGGCTGGGGCCCATCGCGGTGCTGCCCGGGCACCAGCAGCAGGGGATCGGGGCCGCTCTGCTCATGTCGGTCGTGGCCAGTGCCGAGCGCCTCGCCGAGCCGGTGATCGTGCTGCTGGGGGACCCGGCGTACTACGGGTTCTTCGGCTTCGTCCCCGCGTCACGGCACGGGATCGCCTCCCCGGGGCCGTGGGACGACCAGTACTTCCAGGCCTTGACGTTGCGCGCCTGGCGACCGGAGCTGGCCGGGCCGTTCCGCTACGCGACGGCCTTCGAGCGCCTGTAGGGATCGTCGATCGAGGGTGGGATTCGGGGGGATCCCGGGGGCGCAGGCCCGCCAGGGCCGTGAGCCTCCGGGGGTTCGGATTTGTGAGGCTTTCCACGCCCCGGTATCGTTGATCCGCGTGCGTGGTACGACCGCGTCGTGACGCGCATGAGGACGGCCGAAGATGGTCGGTCTCGAACCTCTCGCCGGGCGTCCTGCCACGAACCTCCACTGGTCCGTGGCGGGGAGTGCAGGGGGGAGCACCGTCCAGGACACACCCGAGTGCGGGGGTCGGGGACGGCATCCAAGGAGCGTCGACCGGGTCCTCGACCAGGCAGACGCAGACAACATCACCGAACTTACGGAGACAACAGGTTGCCTACCATCAACCAGCTGGTGCGCAAGGGCCGGCATGACAAGACGACGAAGAATGCGACGCCGGCCCTCAAGGGCTCGCCGCAGCGTCGTGGTGTCTGCACGCGCGTCTACACCACCACCCCGAAGAAGCCGAACTCTGCCCTTCGCAAGGTCGCCCGCGTGCGCCTCACGAGCGGCATCGAGGTCACGGCCTACATCCCGGGCGTCGGCCACAACCTGCAGGAGCACTCGATCGTGCTCGTGCGTGGTGGTCGTGTGAAGGACCTCCCCGGTGTCCGTTACAAGATCGTTCGCGGTTCGCTCGACACCCAGGGCGTCAAGGGTCGTCAGCAGGCCCGCAGCCGTTACGGCGCCAAGAAGGAGAAGAAGTAATGCCTCGCAAGGGTCCCGCTCCCAAGCGCCCGCTCGTCATCGACCCGGTCTACCAGTCCCCGCTGGTGACCCAGCTGGTCAACAAGATCCTCGTCGACGGCAAGAAGTCCATCGCCGAGGCCATCGTCTACGACGCCCTCGAGGGCTGCCGTGAGAAGACCGGCACCGATCCTGTCCAGACGCTCAAGCGCGCCCTGGACAACGTCAAGCCCTCCCTGGAGGTCAAGTCCCGCCGCGTCGGTGGTGCGACCTACCAGGTCCCGATCGAGGTCAAGCCCGGTCGCGCCACGACCCTGTCGCTGCGCTGGCTCGTCGGCTACTCGCGTCAGCGTCGGGAGAAGACGATGACCGAGCGCCTCATGAACGAGATCCTCGACGCGAGCAACGGCCTCGGTGCCGCGGTGAAGCGTCGCGAGGACACGCACAAGATGGCCGAGTCCAACAAGGCCTTCGCGCACTACCGCTGGTGACAGCAGGTCGGGGCCGGCTCCACCGCCGGCCCCGACCCACCCGCCCGATCCGGGCAGTAAAGACCCGCCCGACCCGGGCAGACACGACCGCAACGAGCGAGATGAGATAACGAGTGGCACAGGACGTCCTGACGGACCTGACCAAGGTCCGAAACATCGGCATCATGGCGCACATCGACGCCGGCAAGACGACGACGACTGAGCGCATCCTCTTCTACACCGGGGTCAACCACAAGCTCGGTGAGACCCACGACGGTGCCTCCACCACCGACTGGATGGAGCAGGAGAAGGAGCGCGGCATCACGATCACCTCCGCCGCGGTCACCTCCTTCTGGGACGACACCCAGATCAACATCATCGACACCCCCGGCCACGTCGACTTCACCGTCGAGGTGGAGCGCTCGCTGCGCGTCCTCGACGGCGCCGTCGCCGTCTTCGACGGCAAGGAGGGCGTCGAGCCCCAGTCCGAGACGGTGTGGCGCCAGGCGGACAAGTACGACGTCCCCCGCATCGCCTTCGTCAACAAGATGGACAAGCTCGGTGCCGACTTCTACTTCACCGTGCAGACCATCAAGGACCGCCTCGGTGCGGAGCCGCTGGTCATGCAGCTGCCGATCGGCGCCGAGAACGACTTCGTCGGTGTCGTCGACCTGATCACGATGAAGGCCCTCGTGTGGCCGGGCGACGCCAAGGGTGACGTGACCCTGGGTGCCTCCTACGAGACCCAGGAGGTCCCCGAGGACCTGCGGGCCAAGGCCGAGGAGTACCGCAACCACCTCGTCGAGCGCGTCGCCGAGTCCGACGACGAGCTGATGGAGAAGTACCTCGGTGGCGAGGACCTCACCAACGAGGAGCTCAAGGCCGGCATCCGCCACCTGACCGTCACCTCGCAGCTCTACCCGATCTTCTGCGGCTCCGCCTTCAAGAACCGCGGCGTCCAGCCGATCCTCGACGCGGTGCGCGACTACCTGCCGAGCCCGCTCGACGTGCCGGCGATGGAGGGCCACGCCCCGGGCAACGAGGACGAGGTCGTCCTGCGCAAGCCCAGCACCAAGGAGCCCTTCTCCGCGCTCGCGTTCAAGATCGCGGCGCACCCCTTCTTCGGCACGCTGACCTTCATCCGCGTCTACTCGGGCAAGATCGTCCCGGGCACGCAGATCGTCAACTCGACCAAGGGCAAGAAGGAGCGCATCGGGAAGCTCTTCCAGATGCACGCCAACAAGGAGAACCCGGTCGAGGAGGCGATGGCGGGTCACATCTACGCCGTCATCGGTCTGAAGGAGGTCACCACGGGTGACACCCTCAGCGACGCCAACGACCAGGTCATCCTCGAGTCGATGTCCTTCCCGGAGCCGGTCATCCAGGTGGCCATCGAGCCCAAGACCAAGGGTGACCAGGAGAAGCTGGGCAGCGCGATCCAGCGGCTCGTCGCCGAGGACCCGACCTTCCAGGTCTCCCTCGACGAGGAGACCGGCCAGACGATCATCGCCGGCATGGGCGAGCTCCACCTGGACGTCTTCGTCGACCGGATGAAGCGCGAGTTCAAGGTCGAGGCGAACATCGGCAAGCCGCAGGTCGCCTACCGCGAGACCATCCGCAAGACGGTCGAGAAGTACGACTACACGCACAAGAAGCAGACCGGTGGTTCCGGCCAGTTCGCGAAGGTCCAGATCACCTTCGAGCCGCTGGACACCACGGAGGAGGGCGAGCTCTACGAGTTCAAGAACTCCGTCACCGGTGGTCGCATCCCGCGTGAGTACATCCCGAGCGTCGACGCCGGCATCCAGGACGCCATGCAGTACGGCATCCTCGCCGGCTACCCTGTCGTGGGCGTCAAGGCGACGCTGCTCGACGGTCAGTTCCACGACGTCGACTCCTCGGAGATGGCGTTCAAGATCGCGGGCTCCATGGCCTTCAAGGAGGCCGCCCGCAAGGCCGACCCGGTCCTGATGGAGCCGATGATGCGCGTCGAGGTGCGTACGCCCGAGGACTACATGGGCGACGTCATCGGCGACATCAACTCGCGTCGTGGCCAGGTCCAGTCCATGGAGGACGTCAGCGGTGCAAAGGTCGTCACCGGTCTCGTCCCCCTGTCGGAGATGTTCGGCTACGTCGGCGACCTGCGGTCGAAGACCCAGGGCCGGGCGAACTACTCCATGGAGTTCGACTCGTACGCCGAGGTCCCCAAGACCGTCTCCGAGGAGATCATCAAGAAGGTTCGTGGTGAGTGACCGGTAGGATTACCGGCAACCCCACCCCGATAGCACGACCCATCACAATCCACGCCACCCTGCCGGGCAAAGGCGTAACCAAGAAGACGTCCTGAGGAGGACACACAGTGGCGAAGGCAAAGTTCGAGCGGAGCAAGCCGCACGTCAACATCGGCACCATCGGTCACATCGACCATGGCAAGACGACGCTGACTGCTGCAATTTCCAAGGTGCTCCACGACAAGCTCCCGGAGTTGAACGAGGCTTCCCCGTTCGACTCCATCGACAAGGCGCCGGAGGAGAAGCAGCGCGGCATCACGATCTCGGTCTCGCACATCGAGTACCAGACCGAGTCCCGTCACTACGCGCACGTCGACTGCCCGGGTCACGCTGACTACGTCAAGAACATGATCACCGGCGCGGCCCAGATGGACGGTGCGATCCTCGTGGTCGCCGCCACCGACGGCCCGATGCCGCAGACGAAGGAGCACGTCCTCCTGGCCCGCCAGGTCGGCGTCCCCTACATCGTCGTCGCGCTCAACAAGTCGGACATGGTCGAGGACGAGGAGATCATGGAGCTCGTCGAGATGGAGGTCCGCGAGCTGCTGTCCGCCTACGAGTTCCCGGGCGACGACGTCCCGGTCGTCAAGGTCTCCGCTCTCAAGGCCCTCGAGGGCGACGAGAAGTGGTCCAACTCGATCATGGAGCTCATGGACGCGGTCGACAGCTACGTGCCGGAGCCGGTCCGTGACCTCGACAAGCCGTTCATGATGCCGATCGAGGACGTCTTCACGATCACCGGTCGTGGCACGGTCGTCACCGGCCGTATCGAGCGCGGCGTGCTCAAGGTCAACGAAGAGGTCGAGATCGTCGGCATCAAGGAGCAGAAGCAGACCACGACCGTCACGGGCGTGGAGATGTTCCGCAAGCTCCTCGACGAGGGCCAGGCCGGAGAGAACGTCGGTCTGCTCCTGCGCGGCACCAAGCGCGAGGACGTCGAGCGCGGCCAGGTCGTCTGCAAGCCGGGTTCGATCACCCCGCACACCCAGTTCGAGGGTCAGGTCTACATCCTCTCGAAGGAGGAGGGCGGCCGTCACACGCCGTTCTACGACTCCTACCGCCCGCAGTTCTACTTCCGCACGACCGACGTCACCGGCGTCGTCACGCTGCCGGAGGGGACCGAGATGGTCATGCCGGGCGACAACACCGACATGACGGTCGAGCTGATCCAGCCGATCGCCATGGAGGAGGGCCTGCAGTTCAACATCCGCGAGGGTGGCCGCACCGTCGGCGCCGGCCGCGTCACCAAGATCATCAAGTGATCCCGGGCTGACCTCGGTCAGCATCTCGAAGGGCCCGCTTTCCCGTCAGGGGAGGCGGGCCCTTCGCCGTGCGCGGACACGGCGGGGGAGACCCCTTCGCCGTAGGGTGGGTCAGAACGCCGCACCCGATCACGGAGGTCTCCGTCGACCATGGCACCTGAGGTCCCCACCCCCCGGACGGGGGGCGATGTCGCAGTCAGCTCCGAGCTGCCCGAGCGCGCTCCGCTGCGCAAGCTGCCGCGGCGGCACTGGGCCTTCGCGGCCAAGCGGGCGCTGAAGGAGTTCTCGAGCGACGGGTGCACGGACCTCGCGGCGTCCCTGACCTATTTCTCGGTGCTCTCGATCTTCCCGGCCATGCTGGCCCTCGTCTCCATCCTCGGCCTCGTCGGTGAGCCGGAGGAGACGAAGAAGACCGTGCTGGACGTCATCACCCAGCTCAGCCAGGGCAATGGCGACAAGGCGATCGACACGATCTCCGGGCCGCTGGACCAGATGGTCAACTCCCCGGCGGCCGGCATCGGACTCGTCGTCGGTCTCGGTGGTGCCCTGTGGACGGCGTCCGGGTACGTCGGCGCCTTCGGTCGCGCGCTGAACAGGGTGTACGGCGTGGAGGAGGGCCGTGGCTTCATCAAGCTGCGCCCCGCCCAGCTGGGCATCACGGCCGTGCTGCTGCTCCTCGCCGCGGTCTCCGTGCTGGGCATCGCCGTCAGCGGCGGGCTGGCGCGCGCCATCGGAGAGACCATCGGTCTCGGGGAGGCCGCGGTCACGACGTGGAACCTCGCGAAGTGGCCGGTCATCCTGCTCATGGCGATCTTCATGATCGGCCTGCTCTACTTCGCGACGCCGAACGTACAGCGACCCTTCCGCTGGCTCAGCCCGGGGGCCGCCCTGGCGATCATCGTCGCGATCATCGCCTCGATGGGCTTCTTCTTCTACGTCTCGAACTTCGGCTCGTACAACGCCACCTATGGCTCGCTGGCCGGTGTCATCGTCTTCCTGCTGTGGTTGTGGATCCTCAACAACGTGCTGCTCCTCGGTGCCGAGTTCGATGCCGAGCTCGAGCGGTCCCGCCAGCTGCGTGTCGGCGAGGCCGTGGAGGGCGGGCTGGTCCTCGAGGTCCGCGACACGACGAAGTCCGACGCCGCCGCCGAGAAGCACGAGGCGGACCTCGAGCAGGCCCGGTCGCTGCGGATCCAGGGCCTGCACGACCACGGCAGGTCGGCAGCGAAGCTGGCCGACGAGGACATCCGACGGGACTGACTCCCTCGATTTGGACTGCGGTCCCACGCTCTGGCACACTGTTCAGGTTGCTTGTTGAGCGGTGACGCCGTGATCGGATTTGCCCTGGTCATGGAGGTGCCGCCCTCCCGATGACAACGCATCGAACCGCGTCCTGCGCGGGGCGACACATCGGACGAGAGCATGATCCGGTTCCACCGGGTCGCTGACCAGACCGCACGACATGGCCCTCGGGCTCGTCGTCGGGCCGCGGAGCGGGTGCGACACACCCGACCGCGTGGGTCGGAGGCCCGGAGGGACCCACACAGACCAGGCAAGACGGCGAGAGAGAGACGGAAGCACAGATGGCGGGACAGAAGATCCGCATCCGGTTGAAGTCGTATGACCACGAGGTCATCGACAACTCGGCGCGAAAGATCGTCGACACCGTGACCCGTGCCGGCGCGACGGTTATCGGCCCCGTGCCGCTGCCGACGGAGAAGAACGTGTTCTGCGTCATCCGGTCGCCGCACAAGTACAAGGACAGCCGCGAGCACTTCGAGATGCGCACCCACAAGCGCCTCATCGACATCATCGACCCGACGCCCAAGGCCGTCGACTCGTTGATGCGTCTCGACCTCCCGGCTGACGTCAACATCGAGATCAAGCTCTGATCCGGGAGAGACGAGACATGACCACCACCATGACCAAGACCGTCAAGGGCGTCCTCGGCGAAAAGCTCGGCATGACGCAGGTCTGGGACGAGGAGAACCGCCTCGTTCCCGTGACCGTCGTCCAGGCCGGGCCGTGCGTCGTCACCCAGATCCGCACCACCGAGACCGACGGCTACGAGGCCGTCCAGCTCGCCTACGGCGCGATCGACCCCCGCAAGGTCAACCAGCCCACCAGCGGCCACTTCGCCAAGGCCGGTGCCACCCCGCGCCGCCACCTCGTCGAGCTGCGCACGAGCGACGCCTCCGAGTACAGCCTCGGTCAGGAAGTCACCGTCGAGCTGTTCGAGGTCGGCCAGGAGGTCGACGTCACCGGCACGACCAAGGGCAAGGGCTTCGCGGGCGTCATGAAGCGCCACGGGTTCGCCGGTGTCAGTGCCTCCCACGGTGCTCACCGCAACCACCGCAAGCCGGGCTCGATCGGTGGCTGCGCCACCCCGGGCCGCGTCTTCAAGGGAATGCGCATGGCCGGCCGCATGGGCGGCGAGCGCCAGACCACCCAGAACCTCACGATCCACGCGGTCGACGCTGACAAGGGCCTGCTGCTCGTCAAGGGCGCCGTCCCCGGCCCCCGCGGTGGCATCGTCCTCGTCCGCGCTGCAGCGAAGGGAGCCTGACGTGCCGACCATCGACATCATCAGCCCGCAGGGCTCGACCTCCGGCACCGTCGAGCTGCCCGCCGAGATCTTCGACGTGCAGGTCAACGTCCCGCTGATCCACCAGGTCGTCGTCGCCCAGCTCGCCGCCGCGCGTCGGGGCACGCACAAGACCAAGACGCGGGCCGAGGTCCGCGGCGGTGGCATCAAGCCCTACCGCCAGAAGGGGACCGGCCGCGCCCGCCAGGGCTCGATCCGTGCGCCGCAGTTCGCCGGCGGTGGCATCGTCCACGGCCCGCAGCCGCGTGACTACGGTCAGCGCACCCCCAAGAAGATGAAGGCCGCCGCCCTGCGCGGTGCCCTCTCCGACCGGGCGCGTCACGGCCGCATCCACGTCCTCAGCTCGCTCGTCGAGGGCGACACCCCGTCGACGAAGGGCGTCACGTCCGTCCTCGACGGAATCACCGAGCGCAAGAACCTGCTCGTCGTGATCGAGCGCGGCAACGAGACCGCGTGGAAGTCGGTGCGCAACCTCGCCGACGTCCACGTCCTCTTCGCCGACCAGCTCAACACCTACGACGTGCTCTGCGCCGACGACATCGTCTTCACCCAGGCGGCGCTCGAGGGCTTCCTCGCGCCCAAGACAGAGGGGACTGCCAAGTGAGCCAGATCAGTTCAGGTTCCCAGACCAAGGACCCGCGCGACATCCTCATTCGTCCCGTCGTGTCCGAGAAGTCCTACGGCCTGCTCGACGAGGGGAAGTACACCTTCATCGTCGACCCGCGGGCGAACAAGACGGAGATCAAGATCGCCGTCGAGCAGATCTTCGACGTCAAGGTCGACTCCGTGCACACCATGAACCGTGTCGGCAAGGCCCGGCGCACGAGGTTCGGTACCGGTAAGCGCAAGGACACGAAGCGCGCGATCGTCACCCTCCGCGAGGGCACGATCGACATCTTCGGCGGCCAGGGCTGACGGAGAGGACAAGGAAGAACCAATGGGTATCCGCAAGTACAAGCCGACCACTCCCGGTCGCCGCGCCAGCTCCGTCGCCGACTTCGTCGAGGTCACGCGTGACACGCCGGAGAAGTCGCTGGTCCGCCCGCTGAGCAAGTCCGGTGGCCGCAACGCCTCCGGCCGCATCACCAGCCGTCACATCGGTGGTGGCCACAAGCGTGCCTACCGCGTCATCGACTTCCGTCGCCACGACAAGGACGGCGTCCCCGCGAAGGTCGCGCACATCGAGTACGACCCGAACCGCACCGCCCGCATCGCGCTGCTGCACTACGCCGACGGGGAGAAGCGCTACATCCTGGCGCCGAACCGCCTCGGTCAGGGCGCGGCCGTCGAGAACGGCCCGGGCGCGGACATCAAGGTCGGCAACAACCTGCCGCTGCGCAACATCCCGGCCGGTACGACCGTCCACGCGGTCGAGCTGCGGCCGGGCGGCGGCGCCAAGCTGGCCCGCTCCGCCGGTTCCAGCATCCAGCTGCTCGCCAAGGAGGGCCAGTACGCCACGCTGCGCATGCCCTCCGGCGAGGTCCGTCGTGTCGACGCCCGCTGCCGCGCGACCATCGGTCAGGTCGGCAACGCCGAGCAGACCAACATCCGTTGGGGCAAGGCCGGCCGCATGCGGTGGAAGGGCAAGCGCCCCACCGTCCGCGGTGTCGTGATGAACCCGGTCGACCACCCGCACGGTGGTGGCGAGGGCCGCACGTCCGGCGGTCGTCACCCCGTCTCGCCCTGGGGCCAGCCCGAGGGCCGTACCCGGCGTCCCGGCAAGGCGAGCGACAAGCTCATCGTCCGTCGCCGCCGCACCGGCAAGAAGCGCTGATAGGAGCATTGGGAAATGCCTCGTAGTTTGAAGAAGGGCCCCTTCATCGACGACCACCTCCAGAAGAAGGTGGACGCCCAGAACGAAGCGGGCAGCAAGAACGTCATCAAGACCTGGTCGCGCCGTTCGGTGGTCTCGCCGGACATGCTCGGCCACACCCTCGCCGTGCACGACGGCCGCAAGCACGTCCCGGTGTTCGTCACCGAGGCGATGGTCGGCCACAAGCTCGGTGAGTTCGCCCCGACCCGCACCTTCCGCGGCCACGTGAAGGACGACAAGAAGGGACGTCGTCGCTGATGCCTGCCACCGACACCACCGAGCAGGAGGCCCTGGTCGCCCGTGCCTCCGCACGTCACGTGCGCGTCACGCCGATGAAGGCGCGCCGCGTCGTCGACCTGATCCGCGGCAAGGACACCCAGACCGCGATCGCCACGCTGCAGTTCGCCCCCCAGGGTGCTGCCGAGCCGACCCTGAAGGTCCTCAACAGCGCGATCGCCAACCTGCGCGTCAAGGCCGACGAGGCGGGGGAGCCGTTCGACGAGCGCAACCTCCTCGTCACCTCGGCCTACGTCGACGAGGGTCCGACGATGAAGCGTTTCCGTCCGCGGGCCCAGGGCCGCGCCGGCCGGATCAACAAGCGCACCAGCCACATCACCGTCCTCGTGACGAGCAAGCCTGAGAAGGCCGCGAAGGGAGGGACCCGCTGATGGGTCAGAAGATCAACCCGCACGGCTTCCGTCTGGGCATCACCAACGACCACAAGAGCCGCTGGTTCGCCGACTCCAACAAGGAGGGTCAGCGTTACCGCGACTACGTCAAGGAGGACGTGGCGATCCGCAAGCTCCTGTCCACAGGCATGGAGCGCGCCGGGATCGCCCGCGTCGAGATCGAGCGCACCCGGGACCGTGTGCGGGTGGACATCCACACCGCGCGTCCGGGGATCGTCATCGGTCGCCGTGGCGCCGAGGCCGACCGCATCCGCGGTGAGCTCGAGAAGCTCACCGGCAAGCAGGTCCAGCTGAACATCCTCGAGGTGAAGAACCCCGAGATCGAGGCCCAGCTCGTCGCCCAGGGCATCGCCGAGCAGCTCGCTGCTCGCGTCACCTTCCGTCGCGCCATGCGCAAGGGGATGCAGTCCTCCCTTCGCGCCGGTGCCAAGGGCATCCGGATCCAGTGCTCCGGTCGCCTCGGTGGTGCGGAGATGTCCCGCTCCGAGTTCTACCGCGAGGGCCGCGTGCCGCTGCACACCCTCCGCGCGAACATCGACTACGGCTTCTACGAGGCCCGCACGACCTTCGGCCGCATCGGCGTCAAGGTCTGGATCTACAAGGGCGACATGACCGAGAAGGAGTTCGCGGCCCAGCAGGCGTCCGCCGCTCCGCGTGGTCGTGGCCCGCGTCGCGAACGTGACGACCGCCCCGCCCGCGCCCGGCGTGGTGGCGACCGCAGCAAGGAGGCGCCGGCCCAGGCCGCCGCCCCGGCTGAGGCCCCCACCGCCGAGGCTCCGGCCAAGACCGAGGGAGAGTCCTGAGATGTTGATCCCCCGACGGGTCAAGCACCGCAAGCAGCACCACCCGAAGCGCTCGGGCATGTCGAAGGGCGGCACCACCGTCTCCTTCGGTGACTACGGCCTCCAGGCTCTGGACCCGGCCTACGTCACGAACCGTCAGATCGAGGCGGCTCGTATCGCCATGACGCGTTACATGAAGCGTGGCGGCAAGGTCTGGATCAACATCTACCCGGACCGTCCGCTGACCAAGAAGCCGGCTGAGACCCGCATGGGTTCCGGCAAGGGCTCGCCCGAGTGGTGGGTGGCCAACGTCAAGCCGGGCCGGATCATGTTCGAGATCTCCGGTGTCGACGAGGACGTGGCGCGTGAGGCGATGCGCCTGGCGATGCACAAGTTGCCGATGAAGTGCCGCTTCGTCGCGCGTGAGGGTGGTGACAACTGATGGCAGTCGGATCGAAGGACCTGACCCCGGCGGACCTGCGTGAGCTGACCGATGACCGTCTGGTCGACGAGCTGCGCAAGGGCAAGGAGGAGCTGTTCAACCTCCGCTTCCAGTCGGCGACCGGCCAGCTGGACAACCACGGCCGTCTGCGCGCGGTCCGCAAGGACATCGCCCGGATCTACACCGAGATGCGTGAGCGCGAGCTTGGAATTGGAAGCAGCATTGGGTCCGGTGACGCGAAATGAGCGAGAATGTGAAAGAAGGCCCCGTGAGCTCCACCCCAGAGCGGAACGACCGCAAGACGCGTCGCGGCTACGTCGTCAGCGACAAGATGAACAAGACCGTCGTCGTCGAGGTCGAGGACCGCGTCAAGCACGCCCTGTACGGCAAGGTCATGCGTCGGACCGAGAAGGTCAAGGCGCACGACGAGGAGAACACCGCCGGCATCGGCGACCACGTCGTCATCATGGAGACGCGGCCGCTGTCGGCGACCAAGCGCTGGCGCCTGGTCGAGATCCTCGAGAAGGCCAAGTAATCCGTTCGGGGGACCCCGTCCCCCGAACGCCCCCCGGAGTCCCGCGTGGTATCGCCGCGTAGGTCCTCCAGGGACCGAGAGGGAACGAGTTCCCTCTCCCACAGACCGAAAGTCCAGTTCGGCAAGGCTCCGTCCGGGTTCGCCCGGGCAGGAGAACCAGCACGACGACAGGAGTGAGAAGTGATCCAGCAGGAGTCGCGACTGCGCGTCGCCGACAACACCGGTGCCAAGCAGATCTTGTGCATCCGCGTGCTCGGTGGCTCCGGCCGCCGGTACGCCGGCGTCGGCGACACGATCGTCGCCACCGTCAAGGACGCCATCCCCGGCGGCAACGTCAAGAAGGGCGACATCGTCAAGGCGGTCATCGTCCGCACGACCAAGGAGAGCCGCCGCGTCGACGGTTCCTACATCAAGTTCGACGAGAACGCTGCCGTCATCCTCAAGGCTGATGGCGAGCCGCGCGGGACACGCATCTTCGGGCCGGTCGGTCGCGAGCTTCGCGACAAGAAGTTCATGAAGATCGTCTCGCTCGCACCGGAGGTGATCTGACCCATGAGCAAGCTCAAGATCAAGAAGGGCGACCTCGTCCAGGTCCTGTCCGGCAAGGACAAGGGCCTGCAGGGCAAGGTCATCTCGGTCAACACCGAGACCCAGCGCGTCGTGGTCGAGGGTGTCCAGCGGGTCACCCGCCACACCAAGGCCGGCTTCGGCGGTCAGGCCGGCGGTCTGGTCGTCACCGAGGCGCCGATCCACGTGAGCAACGTGGCCATCGTCGACCCGGAGGACAACAAGCCGACCCGCGTCAAGACCCGCGTCGAGTCCGTCGAGCGTGACGGACGCACCAAGGCGAGCCGCACCCGCGTTGCGGTGCGCTCGGGCAAGGACCTCTGAGATGACTG
Source organism: Janibacter sp. DB-40 (assembly GCF_029510815.1). Lineage (NCBI taxonomy): Bacteria > Bacillati > Actinomycetota > Actinomycetes > Micrococcales > Intrasporangiaceae > Janibacter > Janibacter sp. DB-40. Next base: position 605,884 of record NZ_CP120360.1, read on the forward strand.
AGACCATGACCAGCCCCGCGACCCCGCGACTGAAGACGAAGTACGCCGAGACGGTCGTGCCGTCGCTGAACGACCAGTTCGGCTACACCAACCCGATGCAGGTTCCCCGCGTCGTGAAGGTCGTCGTGAACATGGGCGTCGGTGACGCCGCCAAGGACAGCAAGCTGATCGAGGGCGCCATCCGCGACCTGACCGCCATCACCGGTCAGAAGCCGCAGGTGACCAAGGCCCGCAAGTCCATCGCGCAGTTCAAGCTGCGTGAGGGCATGCCGATCGGTGCGCACACCACCCTCCGGGGTGCGCGCATGTGGGAGTTCCTCGACCGCCTCACGTCGGTCGCGCTGCCCCGCATCCGTGACTTCCGCGGCCTGAGCCCGAAGCAGTTCGACGGCAACGGCAACTACACCTTCGGTCTGACCGAGCAGTCGATGTTCCACGAGATCAACCAGGACAAGATCGACCGCGTCCGTGGCATGGACATCACCGTGGTCACGACCGCCACGAACGACGACGAGGGCCGCGCGCTGCTGAAGGCGCTGGGCTTCCCCTTCAAGGAGAACTGAGATGGCCAAGACCGCCCTGATCAACAAGGCGAACAAGAAGCCGAAGTTCAAGGTCCGCGGTTACACGCGGTGCCAGCGCTGCGGCCGGCCGCACTCGGTCTACCGCAAGTTCGGCCTGTGCCGCGTGTGCCTCCGCGAGATGGCTCACCGCGGTGAGCTCCCCGGCGTGACCAAGTCCAGCTGGTAGACGCCCGCTCGGGGGGCCTCGCTCCCCAGGCACCCCCACAACCCGCGTGGCTCCCTTCGTCCGAAGGGCCACATCCAAGAACTCCTACATCGAAGGTCGCCCCACAGGGGTGAAACCGCGATGAGAGAGGGCAGGCAGAGCCCATGACCATGACCGACCCGATTGCGGACATGCTGACCCGCGTGCGGAACGCCAACTCGGCGCACCACGACGAGGTCTCCATGCCGTACTCCAAGTTGAAGTCGCACATCGCGGAGATCCTCCAGGCGGAGGGTTTCATCGCGGGGTGGACCGTCGAGGAGGCCACCGTCGGCAAGACGCTGGAGATCTCCCTCAAGTACGGCCCGAACCGTGAGCGTTCCATCGCGGGCGTGCGCCGGGTGTCCAAGCCCGGTCTGCGCGTGTACGCGAAGTCCACCAACCTGCCGAAGGTTCTCGGTGGCCTGGGCGTGGCGATCATCTCCACGTCCTCCGGCCTCCTGACCGACAAGCAGGCCGCAACCAAGGGTGTGGGCGGGGAAGTCCTCGCCTACGTCTGGTAAGGGGAAGCAGACATGTCGCGTATCGGACGACTCCCTGTCGCCATCCCCAGCGGTGTCGACGTCACCATCGATGGCCAGACCGTCACGGTCAAGGGCCCCAAGGGTGAGCTGCAGACGACCGTGACCGAGCCGATCACGGTCGCCCGGACCGAGGACGGCGTCGAGGTCACCCGCCCCGACGACGAGCGCGAGTCGCGTTCGCTCCACGGGCTCTCCCGCAGCCTCATCAACAACATGGTCGTCGGTGTCACCGACGGCTACGAGAAGAAGCTCGAGATCCACGGCACCGGTTACCGCGTGCAGAACAAGGGCAACTCCCTGGAGTTCGCGCTCGGGTACAGCCACCCGGTCGTCGTCGAGGCGCCCGAGGGGATCAGCTTCACGGTCGAGAACCCGACCCGCTTCGCCGTGCAGGGCATCGACAAGCAGCTGGTCGGTGAGACCGCTGCCAACATCCGCAAGCTCCGCCGCCCCGACCCGTACAAGGGCAAGGGTGTTCGGTACGAGGGCGAGCAGATCCGTCGCAAGGTCGGAAAGGCTGGTAAGTAAGCCATGGCAATGATCGTCAAGCGAGCCAAGGGCAAGAGCGCCGCTCGTGGTCGTCGCCACCTGCGCGTGCGCAAGAAGGTCACCGGAACCGCGGCGCGTCCGCGCCTGGTGGTCAACCGCAGCAGCCGCCACGTCTTCGTCCAGGTCGTCGACGACACCGTCGGCAAGACCGTCGCCTCGGCATCGACCATGGAGGCCGACGTGCGTGCACTGGACGGCGACAAGACCGCGCGGGCCAAGAGGGTCGGCGAGCTCGTGGCCGAGCGGGCCAAGTCCGCCGGCATCGAGGCCGTCGTCTTCGACCGCGGCGGCAACCGGTACCACGGTCGCGTCGCCGCGATCGCCGATGGTGCCCGCGAAGGGGGTCTGGCGCTGTGATGCAGACCCAGAACGTCGAGAAGAGGAACATCTGATGCCCGGACCCCAGCGTCGAGGCGCCGGTGCCGCTGGCACCAACGAGCGCTCCAACAACGATCGTCGTGACAACCGTGGCGGCGGAGGCCGCGGCGGTGGCCGCGACCGCAACGAAAGCCAGTACCTCGAGCGGGTTGTGACCATCAACCGCGTCGCCAAGGTCGTCAAGGGTGGTCGTCGCTTCAGCTTCACCGCCCTGGTCGTCGTCGGTGACGGTGACGGCACAGTCGGCGTCGGCTACGGCAAGGCCAAGGAGGTCCCCTCCGCGATCGCGAAGGGTGTCGAGGAGGCGAAGAAGAACTTCTTCACCGTCCCGCGCATCCAGGGCACCATCCCGCACCCGATCGTCGGCGAGGACGCGGCCGGCGTGGTCATGCTCCGCCCGGCATCGCCCGGTACCGGTGTCATCGCCGGTGGTTCCGTGCGCGCCGTCCTCGAGTGCGCCGGCATCCACGACGTGCTGAGCAAGTCGCTCGGCTCGGACAACGCGATCAACATCGTCCACGCGGTCGTCGCGGCCCTGAAGGGCCTCGAGCGCCCGGAGGCCGTCGCGGCCCGCCGCGGTCTGCCCCTGGACGAGGTGGCCCCGGCCGCCATGCTGCGCGCCCAGGCCGCTGGCCGCGCAGAGGCTGCCGACAAGGCGAAGGCGGGTGCCTGATGGCTCAGCTGAAGGTGACCCAGACCCGTTCGGAGATCGGTGGTACCCAGCGTCAGCGTGACACGCTGCGCACCATCGGTCTGAAGCGCATCGGCGACATCGTCGTCAAGGAGGACCGCCCGGAGTTCCGCGGCATGGTCCAGACGGTTCGCCACCTGGTGACCGTCGAGGAGGTTGACTGATCATGGCTGACTCCAAGGCCAACCCCACGCCGGGGGAGCAGGCGGACGCACCCGCGCTGAAGGTGCACCACCTGCGCCCGGCCCCCGGGGCGAAGACCGCGAAGACCCGTGTGGGTCGCGGTGAGGCCTCGAAGGGCAAGACCGCCGGCCGCGGTACCAAGGGCACCAAGGCCCGGTACCAGGTGCCGGACCGCTTCGAGGGCGGTCAGACGCCGCTGCACATGCGTCTGCCCAAGCTCCGCGGCTTCAACAACAAGTTCAAGACCGAGTACCAGGTCGTCAACCTCGACCGCATCTCGGCGCTCTTCCCGGAGGGTGGCGCCATCGGCGTCGACGAGCTCG